>JBAQKZ010000078.1:0-9123 GCA_049301475.1 Geobacteraceae bacterium
CCCTCCGACAAATATGTTGACCCGAAGCGGCGTCCCACGCTCCAGCGCCTCCGCATGGTGTACGCCTATCCCACGGTGGATCTGGTAATGGATGCCGACTTCATCATTTGGCCGGTATTTCCCGCCGGATATCTGCACACGGTACATCCCCAGGTTGGAGTGACGCCACCCAGGCCGGGCGATGCTCTCCGAATATACCTGTGGCAGGGTGATGAATGCGCCTCCATCATTGGGCCATGATTTAAGTTGCGGCAACCGGTCGATTGTAGTTCGGTTGGCCAGTACCGGCCCGTTGGAGACCCTTTTTGGGAAGAGCCGCATGGCGGCAAGCGGTGTACCCATGTACGAGAGCGGCGACTTGAAAACCACCGCAGGATTCACCTTCAACTCCACCAGTCGCTGTATATCGGTCAGCGTATCCCGGAAGATGAAGCGGGTCCGCTTAAGGGTTCCGAACAGGTTGCCCAGCATGGGGAAACCGCACCCTTTTACCCTCGTAAAGAGCAGCGCCGGCCCCCCCGCTTGATAAACCCGGCGCTGTATCGCCCCCGCTTCCAATTCCGGATCAATCTCGCATTCGATGCGGAGCAGCTCACCGTTCGCCATCAGGTCTCTGCCGCATTCCCACAGGTTCCGATATCCCATGCCGTCTCCACGCTGATCTTATTTGGAGTTTCTGCCCGGAAATTACTACTCAGACACATAGAGATTCTACTATAAAGTCCCCCTTAAAAAAGGGGGATTTAGGGGGATTTGCCGTTGACTTTACAACCCAAATCCGCCCTACCCCCCTTTGCAAAGGGGGGAATAACCGATGAAAAGCGCAACTGTCGGAGTAGTACTATTTGGGCAAAAAGAAAAATTCCGAGGGGCAACAGAAAAGGAAGGGTATCAAATCGAAGCGTTCAGGTCACTTACCACGGTATCTACATCCAGCCCATGAGCGGAGCACCCCTGCTCCAGGGTTTCGGTCTGGGCGCCCATGCAGCCGACACAGCCGAGATTGTACTTGGCGAGCACCTTCACCACATTGGGGCTCATGCGCAATACCTGAGCAAATGTCATATCCTTTGTAACCGTCTCTGTCATTCCTAATTCCTCCCATGGAAAAAATTACAGATATTTTATGTCGATAATCTCGTATTCTCTCTGGCCTGAAGGGACATTGGCCTTTACCGTGTCGTCGAGTTTATGGCCGATAAGGGCTTTCCCCACCGGTGAGGTACAGGATATCTTGCCGAGTTTGATATCGGCCTCGTCCTCGCCGACGATCTTGAAGGTGACTTCCTCCTCGGCGCTCGTGTCGTAAAGGGTAACGGTAGCGCCAAATACCACTTTGTCCGGCTTCAGCTTTGATAGATCGACCACGTAGGCCCTGGCCAGCTTGTCCTGCAATTCGGCGATACGCCCCTCAATAAAACTCTGCCGGTGCTTGGCGGCGTCATACTCGGCATTCTCCGACAAGTCGCCATGCGCCCTTGCTTCGGCTATGTCCTGGATCACCTTGGGGCGTTCCTCTCTTATCAGACGTTTCAGTTCATCCTGAAGCGCCTCAAAGCTTTCTCTGGTTAAAGGGACTGACTGGGACATCTTGGGCATGCTCCTCTGAAAATCTTTTTTATAAAACGGCAGGAGCGCCACACTTGACGCTCCTGCTGCTACTTATTTTACATTTACCTGCCGCTCTTATCCCAGATACTCCTGTATCGGCTTTACGTCAAGCTCTTCCTGTTTCATGGCGATTATTCCGTCCACCGCCGCCCGCGCGCCGGCGGTGGTGGTAAAATAGGCTATGTTGTTCATAAGCGTGCTTCTTCTGATGGAGAAGGAGTCGGCCACTGCTTGCGCCCCCTGTGTGGTGTTGATAACCATGCATACTTCGCCGTTCTTTATGGCGTCAACAATATGCGGGCGACCCTCTGGCACCTTGTTCACCACCTCGACGGGAACCCCTTTCTCCTTCAGGTAGGCAGCGGTGCCGCTTGTTGCAAGCAGTCTGAATCCATTCTTATACAGTTTTATGGCGGCGCTTACAATATGTTTTTTATCTTCGTCCCGCACGCTAATGAACACCTTTCCCGACATGGGAAGTCTGACCCCCGCGCCGAGCTGCGCCTTGGCGAAGGCGGCGGCAAAAGTATCGCCGATACCCATAACCTCGCCGGTAGATTTCATTTCCGGGCCCAGGATGGTATCGACGCCGGGGAACTTGACGAAAGGGAAGACCGCCTCCTTGACTGATATATGCCTGGGAACGATGTCGCCGGAAATGCCTAGCTCCTTGAGTGTCTTGCCCGCCATAATCCGGGCGGCGATCTTGGCCAGCGGCCGTCCGGTGGCCTTGGAGACAAATGGTGCGGTCCGGGAGGCGCGCGGGTTGACCTCCAGGATATATATGACTCCGTCCTTGATGGCGTACTGGACGTTCATGAGTCCCTTGACGTTCAGCTCCAGGGCCATGATCTCCGTCTGGCGGCGTACTTCATTGACCATATCGGGAGAGATGGAATACGGCGGCAGCGAGCAGGCCGAGTCGCCCGAGTGGATTCCGGCCTCCTCGATATGCTCCATTATCCCGCCGATGACCACGTCCGTTCCGTCGCATAGGGCATCGACGTCAATCTCGATCGCATTGTCGAGGAACTTGTCGATCAGAATCGGGTGCTCGGGCGAAGCCTGTACCGCAGTGGTCATGTAGCGGCGCAGATTCTCCACATCATAGACGATCTCCATGGCGCGGCCACCGAGAACGTATGAGGGGCGGACCACCACCGGGTAGCCTATCCGGTCGGCCACGGCCTCTGCCTCATCGAAGGAGCGGGCGGTCCCGTTTTCCGGCTGCAGCAGATTCAGCTTGTGCAGCATATCCTTGAACCGTTCCCGGTCCTCCGCACGGTCGATGGCGTCAGGCGAGGTGCCTATGATGGGAACCCCTGCCTTTTCCAACGAAACCGCCAGTTTTAGCGGGGTCTGACCTCCGAACTGGACGATCACCCCAACCGGCTTCTCCACGTCAACGATATTGAGCACGTCCTCGTAGGTGAGGGGTTCAAAGTAGAGGCGGTCGGAGGTGTCGTAGTCGGTGGAGACCGTCTCCGGGTTGCAGTTGACCATGATGGTTTCAAAACCATCTTCGGCCAGGGCGAAGACGCCGTGGACGCAGCAGTAGTCAAACTCGATCCCCTGGCCGATCCGGTTGGGTCCGCCGCCGAGTATCATGATTTTTTTCCGGTCGGTAACCTCCGCCTCGCACTCCTCCTCGTATGTGGAGTACAGGTACGGGGTGTAGGCCAGGAACTCGGCGGCACAGGTATCGACCCTTTTGAAGACCGGTTTTATCCCCAGCGACAGGCGAAGTAGGCGCACCTCATCCTCGCTCTTGCCCCAGAGCCGACCGAGGAATTTGTCAGAGAAGCCGTACCGCTTCGCTTCACGTATTTTGTCTCCAAGGGTTTCCTTTACCTCTACCTCTACCTTTACCTTTTTCAGCTCCTCTTCCTTGTCGATTATTTGCCGGATATTGTGAAGAAACCAGGGATCAATGCCTGTCTTCTCATAGATATCCTCAACGCTCATGCCGCTGCGGAGGGCGTCCCCAACGTACCAGATACGCTCCCAGTTGGGGATACGAAGCTTGTCGTTGAGTAGCTGCTGCTCCTTGGAGGTCAGCGCCCGGCGGGTATCGCCGTTGTGGAAAAGACGCGACTCGAAGCCGCATGAACCAATCTCCAGCGAGCGGAGCGCCTTCTGTAAAGACTCCTTGAATGTGCGGCCTATGGCCATCACTTCCCCCACCGATTTCATCTGTGTGGTAAGTGTTGCGTCTGCGGCCTGGAATTTCTCGAAGGTGAACCGGGGTATCTTGGTCACTACATAGTCTATAGCCGGCTCAAAGCAGGCAGGCGTCTCCCTGGTGATGTCGTTTATGATCTCGTCCAGCCGGTAGCCGACCGCCAGCTTGGCGGCGATCTTGGCAATGGGAAAGCCGGTCGCCTTGGAAGCAAGCGCCGATGAGCGCGACACGCGCGGATTCATCTCAATCACCACCAGGCGGCCATCCCTGGGATTGATGCCGAACTGTATGTTGGAGCCGCCGGTATCGACCCCTATCTCGCGGATTATCTTGAGCGAGGCGTCGCGCAGTATCTGGTACTCCTTGTCGGTCAGGGTCTGGGCCGGTGCGACGGTGATGGAGTCGCCGGTATGTATCCCCATCGGGTCCAGGTTTTCTATCGAGCAGATAATCACCACATTGTCGGCGGTGTCGCGCATCACCTCCAGCTCGTACTCCTTCCAGCCGATGACCGACTCTTCCACGAGTATCTCGCTGGTGGGAGAGGCGTCGATGCCCGCCATTGCCATTTTTTCATACTCTTCCATGTTATAGGCAATGCCGCCCCCGGTGCCGCCAAGGGTATAGGAGGGGCGGATAATGGCGGGGAAGCCGACCAGTTTCACGACTGACTGCGCCTCGGCGTAGTTGTGGGCCAGTCCCGAACCGGGAACAGCAAGGCCGATCCGTTCCATAGCGGCCTTGAACAGGGTCCTGTCCTCGGCCATCCTTATGGCCGGAAGCTTGGCGCCGATCAACTCCACGCCGTATTTTTCCAGCACTCCGCTTTCCGCCACCGCAACGGCGGTATTGAGCGCCGTCTGGCCGCCCAACGTGGGCAGAATGGCATCGGGACGTTCTTTTTCGATGATCTTTGTTAATACTTCCGGGGTGACAGGTTCGATATAGGTCCGGTCGGCAAAGTCCGGGTCGGTCATGATGGTGGCCGGGTTGCTGTTCAGAAGCACCACCTCGAACCCTTCCTCCTTGAGCGCCTTGCAGGCCTGTGTGCCGGAATAGTCGAACTCGCACGCCTGGCCGATGATGATCGGCCCCGCGCCGATAATAAGTATCTTTTTGATGTCGGTACGTTTAGGCATTATGCAGAGAACTCCTTATTGCTGAGGTTTAAGAGAGATATTTTTTGACTATTGCCGCAATAAAATCTTCCAGATCGCTTATTCCGGTTGAGGCGGCTTGATACGCAACCTTGAAATCAAGATCAATATAACCATGAACGGATACATTACGGAAGCCAACCGCCTTGACAAGTTGTTCCGTCAATTCAATGGAAATAATCTTCTTTTCCTGAAGCAGGTACAGAAATTCGTTCATTGAACCCGCTGTGCCCAGGCATTCGTCGCTTACAATATGCGCGGCGATATCTATGCAAGTCTGAATAGCCTGTGTCAGGTTGAACAGTACCATATCCTGTGCGTCGCGGTCACGCTCAAAGGCTTGATAGGTGGATGGAAGCTTCTCACGCACACGTCGTATAAATTCTTCCGCCATCATTATCTTGGACGTGATTATTGAGCGTTTAACCATCATGAATCTCCCTTGTAGCGCTCAACGAGTTTATTGCGAAACAACTCGGAATAGTAGGTGAATTCGGCGATAAGGGGAATTTTTCTTGTGATGAAGCTCTCCAGCAGTTCCATATCTCGTTCGAATATTCGAGCCCCTTCCCCGATCACTTCGCCAAGCGCCAATTCACCGGCCTCATTCATTATCAGAATGTGAATATCCATCCTGATAATCTTCGCAATATCTCCGTAGAAATCCATTTTCAAGCGGCTATATGCCGACTTGGGCGCCGAATAATCGAGCAGTATCGCCAGATCGACATCGCTACACGGGCGCTCCTTGCCGGCAGCCCGTGACCCGAAGAGATAGCAGGCCACGATCTCCGGGCGACTGGCGCAATAGGTTGCAATGTGGTTTTTCAGTTCTTCAGTGGTCATGGATGTTTGTCCAACCCCGCATCTCGATTATTCCTCGTAACCAAGCTCCTGCTTGGCGTCTCTCGGTCTCGGTAAGCGGGAGCTTACCAGGCCAGTACGTTACCAAGCAGGAGTTGGGTATCCCAGGAATTCAAACACGACATAACCCGGCATAAATCTACTCCGCCTGCCGCGCAGGGACTCCGGCTTGCGCCTTGACAGAGGCCGAACCCTCCACTGCCTTGACCGCGATTTCTTGGACCTGGGTGTACGATTTCTCAATCTGTTCATTCAGCTTGGCGATCCGGGCGGTCTGTTCCTTGACTACGGCTTCAAGAGAGGCGAGTTTCGTCATCAGGACGTTCTTTTCTCCGTCGAGCTCCTTCTGGAAAAGTTCCAAACGGTATTTCGCCTCGACCTGCTGTTTTTCAACGGCGGACTTGACTTCGGCGGCCACACTGCTCTCCATCTCCTTTGGAAACAGAGCCACACGGGCGCGGAGATCGGCAAGTTCCTGCTCCTGCCTTGCCAGGGACTGCTCACGTTCCACAAACTCACGGTCCGCCTGCTCTTGCCGCAGGGCGATCTCCCGCTCAAGAGCGCTCTTTTGCTCCTCGTAACCCGCTTTTTCCTTCTCGAATGCATCCTTTGCCAACTGGCGCTCGCGTTGAATGGCGTATTCGAACTCTTCCTTTTCCCTGGCCCTCCGTTTTGCCTCCTCGTTCCCCTGTTCCTTCATCTCGGCGGCGCGCTGAAGCTTTTCCTTCTGCCATTCGGCGCGCATCTCTTCTATCTCGCTGGTCAGCGTCTCCTTGCGGGAGGTCATTTCCAGCTCGAAATCCTCTCTCTTTTGATTCTGGGATTCGATAAGAGCCGCAAGAGAAGACGCAGCCTTTTGAATCTCGTATATCTCAGCCAGTTCCTTCTCCTTCTCCTCAATGGCCCGCTTCACCGACTCATAGCGCCCTGCTTCCTGCTCCAGCCGGTCTGACAGCGTAGTCAGCACCTTTCCCACCTCCAGCTTGAGGGAACCGATATCGCGGACTATCCCTTCAGTAGTGAGTGTGTCAGCCACGGCAACCGCCTGTTTCACGACCTTCTCGGCAACCCTTGCCTCGGGCGTGGCCTCCACCTCCCGTTTTTCCTCAAGCTGTTTCAGCAGGTCGGTGTAAGCATCAAGCATTTCCTGTTTGGTGTTGGTTGTGGAAAGTTTCTTTGAAGGTTTTCGTTCGGCCATGGTCATTTCCTTTCTTGACAAAGAGTTCGGATATTTGAGTCTTCTACGAAAGATGTTATTCTCAGCCGGTAATATTCAGCAGCAATCCCTTTTCCGGGTAGTGCTTGACATTGCGGGTCGCCAACTTGCACCCCATAACCAGCGCCGTTGCAGCAATCAGGCAGTCCAGAGAGTTAAGGGTTATCCCCTTCGCGCGGTATTTGCGGTACAATTCCCCGGCCCGCATGGCAACGTCCGGCGAGACATCTTCCACCAGGCAGGCGTCGATGAAATCACGCGTTGCGATTTTCTCTTTTTCCCGCATTCCCGCAGTCAGTTCGTAGACGGTCAGTACGCTCACAACCGCTCTTCCCTCCCGCCAGAGGCTCGCTAGCAACGGCTGTGCGTAAGCCTCGCCCCGCAGGAAGTCAATGGCCACGTCGGTATCAATGAGAACGCCCGGCATAATCCCGTCCATCCTCCTTGCGCAGCCCGTTAACAATCTCGGCGCTCGAATTCTCCCGCTTTTCCCAGCTCCCGAAGCTTTCCATCGCCTTATGCACCTTGCGCTGCCGGATGTACTCCCGCAGGGCATCGGTAACGAGGCTGCTGAAGTTCTTGGAGATGGACTTGGCTTCCTTTAACAGGTCGTCAGGCAGGGTTATTGATGTTTTGGTAAGATGCATAAATACCTCCCGCTATCGTACTCATTTATCCTACCGAATTGTACTATATATTTATTGGCGCTGCAACGGCCAATTTCCAGTCAGCCATCATATATTCCCTATGTTATGAATAAAGGCAACACAAGGCTTTGGATGGAAGCTTCTCACGTACGCAGGTTTAAAATCCGCGTAATCCGTTCAATCTGCGTCATCCGCATTCTATCGCAACTCAGGTTTGCTCACTTTTTGTAAAGACTCAAGTCGTAAGCGCCTGATCATTTTTATTGCAACTCGGTATGAGAACGCTGTGTGTTATCGAGACAGTAAAAGGCCGATTTATAACCTATTGAAATCATATATCCCCGATAGAAGCGTTCGGGGATGACAGATAGATTGTTACCCGCCTTAGGAACTGTAAACAAATATCATGGGCATCTTGCATCTCATCTTCAGGCCATCTTTAGCCGAACTTTAATCGCCAAATCCTCAACGTAGCTCTGCTACGTCTGCGGTTTGGCTCAATCAGTTCAGCCAAATCCGACCTAAATCTGAGGGCAATTTTGACCATGTTATTCATTTACAGTTCCTTATCGGTTTTTCAAATACTGTTTCAAGTCCCGATAGTAATTTTCATGGGAGCCGATAATGAGAAGTTCCAAATCCTCACCAACTTTTCGATATGCAAGCAGGTACTGCATTGTTTTAAGCTTAAACTTGTGAACAAATACTCCGCGCAGGTCGCCTTTCTTTTCCTCCCCAACGCCTGGATCATCGGCAATGCTTCTTATTTCCCGATCCAAAGAGTCCTTCTCCGGCTTCGACATCTTCTTTACTTTTTTCTCAAACGACCTTGACTGATAAATTTTCATACGGCCCTATCCGAACGTGTATTCAGTCTTCTCGCCCTGATTCAACTCGTCTAACCCGATCAAAATTTCCTTAATAAGGGAATATGGTAAATCCGGATTCTCCTCGGCACATTTGCCCATGCGTGCCCAATGTTCAATCTGACCGGCCAAAGACCTGTGGTCAATCCGTCCATATTTTTTCGCCTCATCCACAAGTTCTTCGGATATTCTTACGGCTGTGGCCATAATTGTTCCTCCGGATATCTTTGTTGCAACATGCTACCGTTATATATCTAAGGATTGCATCATGCAACTAAAGATTGCAATATCATTCTGGGGGTAACGGTGTGTTGGCAGGGCGGAATGGGGGGGGCAGTCCCTGTCGACAAGGATGCCCTCTCGGACTATTCCCTTATAACACATCGGTTTCAAAAAGGAAATAACGCGAAAATTCAGAACCCCCCTCGCCCTTGGCAGTTATCCACAGGTTATCCACAGGGGTTCTGAATTCGCTCACCAATTTCAAATCAAGGATGAAATCAAGGCGGCGAGGATTGAGGCGACGAAGGCGTACAACTACGTACGTTGAGGAGCCGAAGACGAGCCAACGAAGATAGCG
>JBAQKZ010000079.1:0-4746 GCA_049301475.1 Geobacteraceae bacterium
GTACTGCGGGCCTGGTCGGCAGGCTGCTCGATCGGGGCGGAGGCTTATTCACTGGCCATTGCCTTCACGGAGGCGCTGGAACAGGTCAATCCCAAGGAGAAATTCACAATACAGATATTTGCCACCGACCTGGACCGGGACGCGATCGACAAGGCCCGCCAGGGGAGCTATCCGGCCAACATCACTGCGGACGTTTCTTCCGAGCGCCTGAGCCGTTTCTTTATCCAGGAAGGGAACGGCTACCGGGTCAGCAAGGATATTCGGGAGATGGTGACCTTCGCCACGCAGAACGTTATCAGGGACCCTCCTTTTACCAATCTGGATTTACTCATCTGCCGCAACCTTTTGATCTATCTGACGACGGAACTGCAAAAAAAGCTCCTGCCGCTCTTTCACTACAGCCTGAAGCCGGGCGGGATCCTGTTTCTGGGGAGCGCGGAGACCGTCACCACCTTCACCGATCTCTTCGCTCCGCTGAACACCAAGTTGAGACTATTCCGGCGTCGAGAATCCATACTGCCGACCGAACCGGTAGCGTTTCCAGCCTCATTTGTCCCCGCCCTGCCGGAGGCTCCAAAGGAGTTACCGATGTTGAAACCTGCAACCAATCTCCAGTCGCTCGCGGATCAACTGCTCCTGCAGCGCTTTTCCCCGCCTGCCGTACTGGTCAACGACAGGGGTGATATCCTCTATATCAGCGGGCGGACAGGCAAATATCTGGAGCCGGCGGCCGGCAGGGTCAACTGGAATATTTTCGCCATGGCCCGTGAAGGGCTCCGTTTTGATCTTGGCATTGCCTTCCAGAAGGCGATCCGGCATAAAGAGGCGATCATTGTCAAGGGTCTCAAGGTCGGGGAGGGTGTCGGCACGCAGACCGTTGATATCACTGTCCAGGCAATCGAAGAGCCGGAGGCGCTGCGGGGGATGCTGATGATTGTCTTTACCGACGTGGCGACGCCCCTGGGGAAAAAAGCGCCGGGCCGCTCCCGGACCGGTCAATCCGGCAACGCGCGGGTTCTCGAACTGGAGCAGGAACTTCAGCATCTCCGCGAAGACCTGCAGACTACCCGCGAGGAGATGCAATCCTCGCAGGAAGAGCTCAAATCCATGAACGAGGAGTTGCAGTCCGCCAATGAAGAGTTGCAGTCCGCCAACGAGGAACTGACCACCTCCAGGGAAGAGATGCAGTCCCTGAACGAAGAACTGCAGACGGTGAACGCCGAGCAACAGTCCAAAATGGACGAGCTTTCGCGGCTGAACAACGATATGAAAAACCTGCTCAACAGCACGGAAATAATCACCGTGTTCCTGGACAACGAACTCCATGTCCGGCGGTTTACCCCCGGGGCGGATAAACTGTTCAAGCTGATCCCTGGCGATGTGGGGCGGCCGCTTAGCGACATCGCGAGCTCCCTGCTCTATCCCGAGATAACCGAAGAAGCGCGGGAGGTGCTGCGGACGCTGGTTTTTTCGGAGAAGCAGATTGCCGCCACCGAAGGGCGCTGGTTTTCTGTCCGTATCATGCCTTACCGCACCATGGAGGACGTAATCGGCGGGGTGGTGATCACCTTTGCGAACATCACCGCAGCCAAGACGTTGGAAGCGGAACTGCACAAGGAGAATGCAAGACTCAAGGGTCTGCTTGAGGCTAAAAGTTAGTTGCAGACGGAGTATGTAATGCCAATTTCAAATCAAAGATGCAGTCAAGGCGGCGAGGATTGAGGCGACGAAAGCATACAGCCAGTATCTTGAGGAGCCGAGGACGAACCAACGAAGAGGGCGCTTTGATTTGGAATTGGTGTAAAACCGCCCGGAGCATCGTGAACGTTGCATGGTGAAATGAAAAGTCCGGGGAGGAGTGATTATCAATGAAAGCCAAGGGTGTTGCAAAAGACTTTCCTGTCGTTTGCGTGGGCGGTTCAGCCGGTGGCCTCGACGCCTATACCCGGTTACTCGGGCATCTGCCGGCCGATATGGGTGTTGCTATCGTCATCGTCAATCACCTGAGGAGCGTAGCCACCCTGCTCCACGAGATTCTCCCGCGCTACACAAAGATGCCGGTTGAACTGATCACGGAGAAATTGCTCATTGAGCCCAACCATGTTTTTATCATCCCGGAACAGCGTGATTTGCACATTCTTGATGGAGAATTCCGGCTAAAGCCGATATCAAAGCCAAGAGGTTGGCCCGACGTGATTACGGTTTTTCTGCGTTCTCTGACGCAGAACTGGGATGGCAAACTTATCGCCGTCATTGTCTCCGGTTATGATGGTGATGGGGCGGCAGCGCTGTGCGGCATAAAAGAAGCGGGTGGCATTACCATCGCACAGAAGCCCGCCACCGCTGGGCAGCCGGGCATGCCGGAGAGCGCAATAGCAAGCGGGTGTATCGATTTTGTTCTTTCCCCTGAGGATATCGCCAAAGAAATTGTACGAATTGCGCACGCGACCGAAACAGCTTGAGGTTGAAGGTTATCAATGGGAATCGACAAGGACAAAAACCAGTCAACAGCAGCCGAACTGCGTCGTCATGCGGAAGAGCGGTTGCAGGCAAAAACCGGTGAAGTGCGGCCACCCCCGACCGAGGAAGAGGCGCAGAGGCTCGTCCATGAACTTGAGGTCCACCAGATCGAGTTGGAGATGCAGAACGCAGAGCTCCGCCAGACCAGGGATAAGATGGAGACGGCTCTGGAAAAGTACACCGACCTCTACGATTTCGCCCCGATCGGCTACTTCACCCTCGACCGCAACGGGGCTATCAGTTCCGTGAATCTCAGCGGCGCCAGCCTACTGGGAGGCGAGCGCGCCAGGCTGCTTGGCCGGCGCTTCGGGCTGTTTGTCGCCGATGAAACCCGTCCGGTCTTCACTGAATTCCTCGGGAAGGTGTTTGCGCGGCGGGGCAAGGAGTCCTGTGAGGTGACGCTCACAAAAGAGGGAAATCACCCGCTCTTTGTGCAGATCGAAGCCGTGACCGCCTCTTCAGGGCAGGAGTGCCACGCTGCGATCATGGATATTTCCGTGCGCAGGCAATTGGAAGAGAAGCTCAGAATTCTTCACGCCGACCTGTCAGCCCGCGCCGCCGAACTGGAGTCCTCGAATATCGAACTGGAGGCATTCAACTACACCGTTTCCCACGACCTGCGCAAACCGTTGACGGTCATCCACGGCTACTGCGAGGTGGTCAAGGAACTCTGCGGCAACAGACTCAATGACGAGTGCAATGAATACATCCAGAGCATAATTGAAGGCACCCTGCGCATGAACCGGCTCATCGACACCCTGCTCGATTTTTCGCACATCACGCGCATTGAAATGCACCATGAAAATGTTGACCTGAGCAAAATTGCGCATGAATTGGCCTTGGAGCTGAAAGTGTCGACGCCGGAGCGCCGGGGCTCGTTCCGGATTGCCGAAGGGATAGTGGCCCACGGTGATACAGCCCTGCTGAGGGTGGTCCTGAATAATCTTATCGCCAACGCCTGGAAGTATGCCAGCAGTCGGGAGGAGGCGGTCATTGAATTCGGCGTGACGGAGGTTGAAGGAAAACCGGCCTTTTTTGTCCGGGACAACGGGCCGGGCTTCGACATGGCATTTGCAGACAAGATATTTGTTCCTTTCCAGCGGCTCCCCGGAAATAGCGCCGAGGGTTACGGCATCGGCCTCGCCACAGTGCATAGGATTATCCAGCGCCACGGCGGGCGGGTCTGGGCCGAGGGTAAACCGGGCCAGGGAGCGACATTTTATTTCACGCTCTGATCTACCGGTGATCTCCCCAGAATTCCCCTCACTCTTGGAGTTATGGGAAGTTAAGGAAAAAGCAGGAAAAAGAGGAAAAAGGAGGAAAAAGGGGACGGATTTATTTTCACCATCCACCACAAAAAAACCGACACACCGGCAAAATCTCGGCAAAAGCTGGTTTTAAATTCGACATGGCTCGAGTCTGTGATCCCATCCCCCCTACATTAAATGCCACTATAATCACTCCCGTCTCCCTGTCCTGT
Organism: Geobacteraceae bacterium; assembly: GCA_049301475.1. Lineage (GTDB taxonomy): Bacteria > Desulfobacterota > Desulfuromonadia > Geobacterales > Geobacteraceae > JBAQKZ01. The sequence continues at coordinate 4,001 of JBAQKZ010000079.1, forward strand.
CAAGAAAATCTAAGGGACACGATTTATAGCATTGCCTCCTAACGGCACATGGTGTATTGAAAGGAGGAATAAGTAAACTACCTCCGTCGTCTAAGGGCGAGGGTGGTCTGCTCGAATACTCGCTGAAGGGAAGAGTATGGCCGGTATTCTGCAAGGACTCCGGATAATAGAGGGCTCCGCTTTTGTAGCAGCTCCATTGGGGGGGATGACGCTTGCGCAGTTGGGCGCGGACGTGATCCGTTTCGACCCCATCGGCGGAGGGCTCGATTATCACCGCTGGCCCGTCGACTCGAAGGGGAACAGCCTGTTCTGGGCCGGACTTAACAAGGGGAAACGTTCGATTCAGGTGGACTTCAAACACCCTGCGGGACAGGAGCTTTTGACCGAACTGATCACCCGCCCCGGTGAAAATAACGGCATTTTTCTGACCAATTTTCCCGCGCAGGGGTGGATGTCTTACGATAACCTGAAGCGGAAACGGGAAGACCTGATTCTGGTCAATATCATGGCCTCATATCAGGGGGGAAGCGCGGTCGATTATACCGTAAACCCCTCCGTGGGGTTCCCGCATATTACCGGCCCGGAAGAGAGCCTGGAGCCGGTCAACCATATATTGCCGACCTGGGACAACATTACTGGCCAGATGGCCGCTGTAGGCCTGTTGGCGGCTGAGCGCCACCGACGGCTGACCGGAAACGGACAACTGGTCAGGATTGCCCTGGCTGATGTGGCGCTGGCAACCGCCT
>JBAQKZ010000080.1:0-8914 GCA_049301475.1 Geobacteraceae bacterium
GGTGAGTGTCGCACAAAAAATGAGACAGCTCATGAGAAACGTGCGTATGGTCTTTGACTATTTGAAAATGACTCAAAACTCCTGTCCAGCATGACTGCTCACATGGAGAACAAATTTACCGTGCCCTATAGATTTTCTCTCCTTTACATCTGCCGGTTTTTGTGATAGTTTTCCAGATTGCATTGGACATGCTATGTTCAGTTACAGACATCGGGCTGATTATTTTTTATAGGGAAGGGAGGTGTGTAAATATGCTGGCAACCGAGAGAAAACAGGAAATCATCAGTTCCTATAAACTTCATGACAGTGATACAGGATCGCCTGAGGTGCAGATAGCCATTCTGACCGAACGGATCACCTATCTGACGGAGCACTTCAGATCGCATAAGAAGGACCATCATAGCCGTCGCGGTCTGTTGAAGATCGTCGGACAGAGAAGAAGACTGCTTGACTACCTGAAGAAGCAAGAGATGGAGAGATACAGGGTCATTATACAAAGACTCGGCATCAGAAGGTAGGAAAGGACTCCATATCTTCCTGCTTACATGGGTATGTTGACTTTTGTTTTTTGTAATGGGCTTCGCGGCCCATTATTTTTTGTTTTGTTGGGGGCGTGAATAAAGCGGCAAAGACAGTACCCGGTTTTGCCTCTTTACTGACGGCCCCAACAGCCAACCTATTCAATGCCTGCGAATTCGCAAAGGCTAGAGGAGACCGTAAAAAATGGAACAGAAAGTACAGGTGGAATTCAGCGGCAGGACCATAACGATTGCCACAGGAAAGATGGCCAAGCAGGCCAACGGCGCAGTAGTGGTAAGCTGCGGCGACACTATGGTGCTGGTGACAGCGGTGGCGGCCAAAACGGCCAAGGCGGGGCAGGATTTCTTCCCCCTAACCGTCAATTACCAGGAAAAGGCGTATGCAGGGGGGAAGATACCCGGCAGCTTCTTCAAGCGTGAGGGACGTCCCTCCGACAGCGAGACACTCACATGCCGCCTCATTGACCGACCGATACGGCCGCTCTTTCCGGAGAATTTCCTGAATGACACCCAGATCATGGCGACGGTCATTTCGGCGGACAAGGACAACGATCCGGGCATCCTTGCCATGATAGGCGCTTCGGCAGCCCTGGAGGTGTCGGATATTCCCTTCTCCGGTCCGATTGCGGGTGTTCGCGTCGGCAGGATTGACGGCCGGTTCGTGGCAAATCCCGCAGCCGAACAGATGCTCCGAAGTGATATCGATATCGTGGTGGCGGCGAGTAAAGAGGCGGTCATCATGGTGGAAGGGGGCGCGGCGGTTGTTTCCGAGGATGACATGCTGGAGGCGGTCTTCTTCGGTCATGCCGCTGTACAGCCTATTCTGGCCGCACAGGATGAATTGCGGCAAAAGGCCGGGGCGCCCAAGCGGATAGTCGATCCGCCGGTGGTGGACGAAGCGCTGAAGACCAGGGTCAGGAAGCTAGCATATGCCAGCATGAAAGAGGCGGTCCGGATTAAGTCCAAGGGGGAGCGTCACGACCGGATCGACGCCATTACCGGCGAGGCGCTGGCTGCTCTTATCCCTGAGTGCGAAGGGTGCGAGAAGGACATCAAGGGATTCATTGGCGATTTCGAGTACGAACTGGTGCGTGAGCATATCCTTAAGGACGGCGAAAGGATCGACGGCCGCGACACAAAGACCGTCCGTCCTATAAGCTCCGAGGCCGGTTTGCTTCCCCGCGCACACGGTTCCGCCCTGTTTACCAGGGGCGAGACACAGGCTCTGGTGGCCGCTACGCTTGGCACCTCCAGTGATGAACAGCGGATAGATTCCCTCTTTGGCGATAGCAGGAAGCGCTTCATGCTCCACTACAACTTTCCGCCGTTCTCCGTGGGCGAGACCAGCTTCAGGCTGGCCCCGGGCCGCCGCGAAATCGGTCACGGGATGCTGGCGGAACGGGCGTTGGAGCGGGTGCTCCCGAGTCATGACGATTTCCCTTATACCATCCGGATTGTTTCCGACACACTGGAAAGTAACGGTTCTTCCTCTATGGCCACTGTCTGCGGCGGTTCCATCTCCATGATGGATGCCGGCATCCCCATAGTGGCGCCGGTGGCGGGGATCGCCATGGGGCTCATCAAGGAGGGGGCCGACGTTGCCATCCTTTCCGATATTCTGGGGGATGAGGACCACCTTGGAGACATGGATTTCAAGGTGGCAGGCACCGCCGAAGGGATCACGGCCCTGCAGATGGACATCAAGATCACCGGTGTTTCCAAGGAGATCATGAAAACCGCCCTGGCGCAGGCTCGTGAAGGACGTCTCCATATCCTCGGCAAAATGTCGGAGACCATTGCCGCGTCGCGCTCAGACCTTTCCGTCTTTGCTCCGAGGATCACCACCATATGGGTCAAGACCGACAAGATCCGCGACGTCATCGGCTCCGGCGGAAAGAACGTGCGCGGCATCACCGAGGCGACCGGCGTCAGCATCGACATCGAGGATACCGGCAGGATCAACATCGCCAGCGTCGACAAAGAGGCTTGCGAGACGGCGATCAGGATGATCCGCGATCTGACCGCCGAGGCAGAGGAAGGGAAGCTTTATATGGGGACGGTGAGAAAAGTGATGGAATTCGGCGCCTTTGTGGAGATATTCCCCGGCACCGACGGCCTGGTGCATATCTCGGAGCTTGATACAGAGCGGGTCAAAAACGTGACCGACATCCTGAAGGAGGGTGACAAGGTGCTGGTCAAGTGCATAGGCATCGACAAGCAAGGGAAGATCAAACTCTCACGGAAGGAAGCGCTGGGGGCTACCCCGCCGGGAAATTGAACCGCCGGGAAATCCTTCGGCAGTCCTTGTCATTCCGTCACCGCCGGGTATAGTTGTAACATGGTAATAAAATCATTCCTCGATAATGGCATCCGGGTGGTATCAGAGTATATGCCCCATGTCAGTTCCGTCTCCTTGGGAATCTGGGTCGCCAACGGCTCCCGCCACGAAAGGCGGGAATCCAACGGCGTCGCGCATTTCATAGAGCATCTGCTGTTCAAGGGTACAGCGCGCCGCAGCGCCATCGACATTGCGCGCGAGATAGACTCCATGGGGGGGGTGCTGAACGCTTGCACCGGCCGCGAGTACGTCTGCTACTATGCAAAGGTGCTCAATAAATTCCTCCCGAAGGCCGTTGACCTGCTTGCCGATATTTTCCTCAATTCAGTGTTCAATACTGATGAGATCGAGCGGGAGCGGAAGGTTATCCTTCAAGAGATAAGCATGATCGAGGATACCCCTGATGATTCCATCCACGATCTTTTTTACCGGAATTTCTGGAAGGGGCATCCGCTGGGGATGTCGGTTATCGGGAGCGAGGAGAGCGTAGGCAGCCTCACTCGCGACGTTATCGTCGGTTTCAAAGAGGACAAATACCGGGCGGATGAGATTATTATAGCCGTTGCCGGCAATGTCGAGCACCAGCAACTTCTGGCGCTATTGCAGGGGCTGTTTTCCGCTGTCCTGCCCGGCGCGGTTCTTAACGGGAATGAGAGTGCGCCCCCCCTTCATAAGAAACGGGTCGATATTGTCGAGAAGGATATTGAACAGGCGCACCTCTGTCTGGGCGCCAAGGCGCTCCCCCAGAACCATCCGCAGCGCTTCGAGGCCTACCTGCTCAATACCATCCTGGGAGGCAGCATGAGTTCCCGCCTCTTTCAGGAAATCCGTGAGAAGCGGGGACTTGCCTATTCCATCTACTCTTATCTTGCCGCACATTCCGACTCCGGTTCCCTGGCCGTCTATGCCGGCACCAGTCAGGAACATCTGACGGAGGTGATCGAGATTACCTTGCGTGAATTAAAGCTGATGAAAACAGAACCCGTTGATCAGGTTCAGTTGGATGCCGCCAAGGAGCAGCTCAAGGGGAACATCCTGTTGTCCCTTGAGAGCAGCGACAACAGGATGTCGAAACTCGCTAAAAACGAGATTTCCTTCGGCTGTTATCAGCCAATACCGGAGATTATAGCGGGCTTTGACCGGGTCACATCACGCAGCCTGCTGGAATTATGCGGGCAGATACTGGACGATAGCTATTTAACACTGGTGCTGATGGGGAATATCGGCAATTCAGCCTTCCCCCCGCACCAGCTTTCCTTGTAACCATATTCCCATGAACAGATTCCCTCTCCGAGTCAAACAGCTTAGACCCGAAAGTCAGCTTCCCCTTCCCGCCTACATGACAGCTTCGGCGGCAGGGATGGATTTGTACGCGGACCTTGCCGAGGATATTCTGCTGGCGCCAGGCGCCAGGACCCTTGTCCCGACCGGCATTGCTATTGCGCTCCCCGAAGGGTATGAGGCGCAGATTCGCCCACGTAGCGGGCTTTCGCTGAAGCACGGGATTGCCCTCGTCAATGCGCCGGGGACCATCGATCCCGATTACCGGGGCGAGATAGGCGTCATTCTGATAAATCTGGGCAGCGAGCCTTTCACCATCAGGAAAGGGGATCGCATTGCGCAGATGGTCTTTGCGCAGTTTGCACGGGCGGATATGTCAAAGGTTGACGAATTGGATGAGACGGAGAGAGGTGACGGTGGATTTGGACATACCGGGTGACTAACTATGATGATTGCCATCAATCCAGAAAATCCACAGCCACGACTTATCTCACGGGTCGTTGAAATCCTCGACAAGGGGGGAATCATAGCCTATCCGACCGACACCACCTACGGCATAGGTTGCAGTATCCTCAACAAGCGGGGGATCGAGCGCATCTATCTACTGAAGCAGCGGGAGAAGAAAAAGCCGTTCTCTTTCATCTGCGCCGACCTGTCGGAGGTGACTCGCTACGCCAAGGTGAGCAACTTTGCCTTCAAGACCATGAAACGCTTACTGCCCGGCCCATATACCTTTGTTCTCGATGCAACCAACATAGTCCCCGACCTCCTGATTACCAAACAGAAAACCGTAGGAATACGCATACCCGACAACCATATATGTCTCGCCATGGTCAGGGAGCTGGGCCATCCGGTCATCACCACGAGCGCCAACCGCTCCGGCGAAGAGCCGATAGGTAATCCCTTTCTGATCGAAGAACAGTTGGATAAGGAGTTGGACATTATCATAGACGGCGGGATTCTTCTCGCCGATGTGAGTTCCGTGGTCAGTCTGATCGGCGACGTTCCCACCGTACTTCGTAAAGGGGTTGGGGACGTGAGCTGGTGCGGGTAACGGGCTTTTCATGCGCATGAACTCCGTCAAATCCGGCCTTAACCTGGTCTTCGCTGGCATCGTTATGGTGACGCTGGCGACCTTCTTTCACGGCAACATTGCCGCATTGCTGGGGTTCTCTATATCCGCCGAGATGAGGCTGGTCTTCCTGGGACTTTTCTGGGGGGGCGTTTTTGCCTGTGTGGGGATAACCATTACAGTGATCGGCCTGTTAATGGGGGTGGCCGGTCGCCAGGCGAGCAACCTTAGGCCGATAATAATCGCCCTTGCCATGGCCGTCATGATTTTCATCGTTCTAATGTTCACCTACCTTCGGGGCCATGAGCGACCACGGTTGCAGCCGGGCGAAACCCTCACCATCTAACGCCGGATATTTCGTTATCCACACAAGTCAAAAACACGATACAGATTGTTGGAGGCAAAAAACAGAAGGCAAAATCCTGTAATTAATGTAGATATTTTAATATTAATTTTATTGACATTATTTACCTGAATAGATAGGCTGCCCACCGAATGCATTAAATTTAACTTCTAATGAAAGACAGGAGAAAGGCAAAGGCCCGTTTCAATCGCATCAGCGGAATTGAGATAGGGGCCCTTTTTTGTTTCGGCGCGAGCAGCGCACATAAATTTAACGATATCACCGAAAAGGCAAACCCGGGGTAACCCGGCGACGCAAAGCCACCTATCCGGCAAAAGCCGGACAGAGGGGTTGTCGAAGTTGGCGTAAGATTAGCCTGCCCTTATTCAGTGGTAGGCTTTTTTCGTTTAGAGGCATCTAATACCAATTTCAAATCAAGGATGAAATCAAGGCGGCGAGGATTGAGGCGACGAAGGCGTACAACTGGTACGTTGAGGAGCCGAAGACGAGCCAACGAAGATAGCGCCTTGATTTGGAATTGGTATAAAGAACTTCATACAGGCAGGTATCTCAATGAAATCATGTATAAACAAGCTTGTTTTGACAGCGATGATCACATTTGTCGGACTCCTTTCCCAGGCTGCCGCTGACGACACGGTTCAACCGGTGCTGACCGGGTTCAATTTCAACATCGTCGGTCCGGGCCTGACCGCCGATCCTTCTTACCAGGCGATTCCCAAGGGGATAGCAAGCCGGGTGAATACCGGCTTCAGCGCCGGAGAGTTTGATGTCGCCGCCATAATAGCCCAGCTTCCCAAGGATTATACCGTGCGTGCCGAGCTTTCCGGCCCGGCCTTTAACGCACCGTTACAACTGGTAACTCTTCCGGGCAAAGCGTTTGATCTGCCGACCCTCCCCATTCTGGGGAGATACACACTCTCCAACATCCGTCTTTGCGATGGCGCAGGAACTCCCCTTATAGGGGCGATTCCCCAGGCAGTGGCCGTAGAATCCATTTCAGACCCTCTCATCACCAGTGTCACCACCAGGCAACTCTCCGTGCAGGAGCTTCAGGAGCGCGGTGTTACCTTTGATAGATCAAATTTCACCGCCTATGAGTTCACCGCGGGGATAGCTACTTCGAGCGGACAAGTGCCGTTGACCCTGCCGGTGATCATTCCCATCAGCCAGTCGGTGCAGCAGACTCCGGAGCTTCAGGGGACAGCGCCAATATCTCTGCCACAGCCGCAGGTCTACTCGATCCCCCCGGACGTCCCGGAGACGGCAGTACCACAGAACCTTGAAGTAAAGCCGTTCATGATGGAGGCTCAGGAACCCGAAAAAGTCGGCAAAATCCAGCTTCCACCCATTCCCGGCGTAGTGGTGATCCCTGGTAATATCGGCTTTCTGCACCAGTACTTCAGCGCCCTGGCTCTCGTTACCAACGGCGCTCCCCTGCAATCAGGCCTCTCCATTCGTGATGTCAGAGCCTCTATCAGCTTTCCCGCAGGAGAAGACCTGATACCAGGGAGCGACGCGGCGCCGGGCGACGACCCCCTGCGTATGGCCAAGGGGCAGGATGGATATTTCCTCCGTATTGCATCGGTCATGAACGCCGGTCCGGACGGCAAAACCGGTACTATTGATGATGCCGGCAGCATGCAGCCGGGGGAATCGGGCCAAGCCGATCTCACTATCGAAGGGCTCAAAGAGGGGACTCACAAAGTAGACTTTGACATAATCGCCACACTGGACGGTCTCCCCATCGGCCCGGTCACCCTCAAAGGAAAGGCCAGCGGCGCGGTGCTGGTCAGGAATCCCGACTTTGCCGTAACCCTTGGCCATCCGGCCACGGTAAGGGCAGGGGAGGAGTATGACCTCTTCATCACCGTGAGCAACACCGGCAAGAGTGTGGCGAATATGGTAAGCGTCGGACTCGATCCAAGAGCCTTGTCCGGCGCAGTCTTTGTCGCCGACGAAGCCAACAGCAAATCCATCGACACCATCCTTCCCGGCTCCGCCGCCACGGTAAAATTCCGGCTCAAGTCCCAGCGCACCGGCAAGGTGACCGCCACCGCCTTTGAATCGCCGGAAGTCAGAGGACGATTCATTCTGCGGGCAGGGGTAGGAGAGAACGGCATCCCCCTCTCTCCCGACAGCCTCATACTCCCCTATACCGGCGCCCTGCCGTCAGATCTGGTAATTTCCGTAGTCGGCCTTCTCGGTCAGGCCTGGAGCGTAGCCACCGCCCCTGCCGGAGCACTCCCAAGCTCCGTTCTGCCGATCAGCAAATCGACAATCACCACAAGAGCTTATGATCTCTCCGAAGCGGGTTTAAGGGTACTGATCGGCGATCCGCTGCTCAAGGCGGTCGAGGATCTAACCTTCGACTTACTCGGCTCCGACGTCTACAATAAAGGTTTCGACTCCCTGCGGAGAACGTCAACCATGGGATTGGAGGTAAACCGGGCAATCGGCGATATCTTCAAAACCGAAATCGACACCTCCGGAGCACTCACATTCCAGGCTGCGCTGGCGGACAAGGTATCGTATCGTCCCGGCCATCTCTCCATCATCACCACACAAGCGCAGCTCAGGATGCGCCTGACAGACGCCTCCGGCAACAAAACCGGCTCACTCGACGCAGGCGCAGCCAGCCGTGGCATCCCCTACGCCGACAGTTTCGCCATCGGCGAGAACGGCTTGGCTCGCACCAATCTGATCCTGGCTACCTGTCTCGATGCCTCTGCCTATACCCTTGAACTTTCGACAGACGGCGCTGAAACCTTTGATCTGGGCATACTGTTCCCTGATACCGCCGGGGTTTTGACCCAGTACCGCTTCAACAGTATATCTCTTTCCGGCGAGGCAACCGCTTCCTTGATTATCACCCCCGGCGGCGCTTCTCTCCAACTTGCCATCGACGACAACGGCGACGGCACGGTTGACCGCACCATCACCCCTTCCTCCTCGACATCAATCAGCGATCATCCGCCTAACATCGTCGCCGCTACCCAGCTAACCCCCGACTTTGGACCCGGCGGCGATAAACATGGCCGCAACGTGGCCGTGCTCTTCTCAGAAAGGGTCACCAAGGAGAGCGCTCAACTCGCCGCCAACTACGGAGTAGATGAGAACCTGGTCAAACAGGCCACCATCCAGCCGGGCGGGCGGATGGCCTTTCTACTCCTTCGTGAAGGGATCGGCCCCTTCTACAGTCACAGCCTAACGGCCCAGGGACTCATCGACCAATCCGGAAAGGTTATGTCCCAACCTGAAACCCTGCCGATCAGGATAACCGCCAAAGGCCCCGCCGCCGTGGTTACCGGCACGGTCCGCAC
>JBAQKZ010000081.1:0-9473 GCA_049301475.1 Geobacteraceae bacterium
GTGCTGCGCCGCACGGTTGACGGGATGGCGGCGGAGGGGCGTCCCTATCGTGGCGTGCTCTATGCGGGGCTGATGATCGATGGTGAGAACGTGAAGACACTTGAGTTCAACGCCCGGTTCGGTGACCCGGAGTGCCAGCCGCTACTGATGCGGATGAAATCGGACATAGTGCCGATTCTTATGGCAGTGGCAAAAGGGGATATCAGCGGGATGGAGATAGAGTGGGATGAAAAAGCTGCGGTGTGCGTGGTTATGGCGACTGAGGGCTATCCGGGGGATTACCGGAAAGGGGACGATATCCTCGGACTGGAGGATGCCGCAAGGATCGACGACCTTTTCGTCTTTCACGCCGGGACGTCTCTCAGTGACGGGAAGATCGTCACCAGCGGCGGCCGGGTGCTCGGCGTTACCGGGCTCGGCGCCACAGTGAGGGAAGCCATTGACCGGGCATACATGGGGGTTGCCGCCATAAACTGGAACGGCGTGCATTATCGCAGGGATATAGGCGCTAAGGCAGTAAACCGGGAACGGTAAAATCCGGGGGCAGGGGATAGTGCGCCGAAGCCTTTTTCAGTAACTGTTTCCCATCGGCTATTTTCTCTTGACAAAACACCCGCCCCATATTAATCTCAGTGGGGTTAATATTAATACAGCTAAAGGAGGTGAATCATTATGAAAAAGATTATTGTTGCAATGGCTCTTACCCTTATCTGCGCGGTGGCGGCGATGGCGGCCGGTCCGGAAACCATCACATTGCCGGCTAAAAACGGCAACATAACCTTCCATCACAAGCAGCATCAGGAGAAGCTCAAGGAGTGCAAACTCTGCCATGAGAAGGCTCCTGGTAAAATCGAGGGGCTTGGCAAGGATTGGGCTCATAAGACCTGCAAAGGTTGCCATGAGGAGAAGAAAGCCGGTCCGACCAAGTGCGGTGATTGCCACAAGAAGTAATTGTAGCATGCACTTAAATATGTAATTCCAATTTCAAATCAAGGATGAAATCAAGGCGGCGAGGATTGAAGCGACGAAGGCGTACAACTACGTACGTTGGGGAGCCGAAGACGAGCCAACGAAGATAGAGCCTTGATTTGGTTGGTGTAACAAACGAAAAAGGGGTAACAGGTTTCTTGTTATCCCTTTTTCTTAGTTTTCAGCAGCATTGATGTACTCGCAAATTCTATCGGTCATCCCCGAATGCTTCTATCGGGGATATATGATTTCAATAGGTTATAAACCAGATTCCCGCTCAGAAACACTGCGGGAATGACAATTTGCGAGGGCATCAGCATTGATAAAATTACACTTTATTTCCCCTCTGATTTCATTATAATGGCGTCTTTACGGTTATGACATTCGTGAATCCTCATTATTCAGGAGAAGGCATTGACTACTAAAAACCGTGGATTCATCCAGGGACTGTGGGATTTTTTCTGTTCCCTGAAACTTACCATCTTTCTACTAATCGTACTTGCCGTTACCTCGATTATAGGCACAGTCATACCGCAGAGCCCGCAACCCGATTATCTGGCGAGTCTTAGCGCGGAGAGAATCAGTTTCTATACTGCAGCAGGCTTTTTCGACATGTACCATTCCTGGTGGTTCATCCTCCTGCTTTACCTTTTGACCGTAAACCTGGTCGCCTGCTCTATAAAAAGGCTGCCTCGGGTATGGAAGACAATTTCCGAACCCACCCTGATTATGGATGATAATTTCGTAAAATCCCTGGCGCTGTTTGATGAGTTCAAGGTGGCCGGGGACACTGTAATGCTTCGGGACAAGATGGCAGGCTTTCTCCGGCGGGAATTCGCCAGGCCGGTCATCACTGAGGTGGATGGCGAATATCACCTGTTTGCCCAGAAAAGTCCATACTCCCGCTTGGGCGTGTATGTCGTTCATTCAAGCGTTATAATCATCTTCATCGGTGCGCTCATAGGCTCCTTTTTTGGTTTCAAGGCCTTTGTTAATATACCTGAGGGGGGCGACACCTCCACGGTTTTTACCCGCACGGAAAAGCCTATCGAACTTGGTTTTGCGGTCAGGTGCGAAAAGTTCAGCGTCTCTTTTTATGACACGGGGGCGCCCAAGGAATTCAAGAGCATCCTGACGGTTCTGGAAAATAGCCGACCGGTACCGGGATACGAAAAAATTCCCGTAATAGTCAACGACCCACTCACATACAAAGGGATCACCTTTTATCAGTCGAGTTATGGCTCGGCAGGCGAAGGCGCTGTCTATCATTTTACCGTGCGAGACCGCAAGGGGGGCGAGCCTGCAGGTGTGACGGTCCGTCAGGGAGAGCGGGCGGCGTTGCCGGGAGGCGCTGCACTGCAGGTGCTTGAGGCTGCCCAGGAGGTGCGCTCCTTTGTACCGGGATTCTCCGGTCCGGCCGTCAAGGTTGAGGTAACCAATGCAGGCAGCGCACCGCAAGCCTTCATCGTCTTCCGTAATTACCCGGAGTTTGACGCCCAGCGCGGTGGCGAGCAGATATTCAGTTACGTGGGAGCCGACGAAAAATTTTTTACTGGCCTTCAGGTGGCGAAGGACCCGGGTGTCTGGGTAGTCTGGTTCGGCTGCATAATCATGGTGGTCGGCATTTGCATGGCGTTTTTCATGTCGCATAAACGGCTTTGGATCAGGGTAGGCCGCGGACGGGTCGCTATAGGCGGAACGGCGAACAAGAATCCGGCAGGCTTCCAGCTTCAGTATGACGGACTGGTGGCGAAACTGAAGAAGTAGTTTTGATGCAACAACCGCGGAGGTAAATAACGATGTCCAGTTCCATGCTGTTCAATGTGACAACCCTGGCCTATATGGTTTCGATGTTTCTGTTTTTCGCCTTCCTGGCCACCAGACAGAAGGGTGTCGGCCTTGCCGCCAGCCTCGTTGCCTATTTCGGCTTTCTTGTCCAGACTGCCGCCATTCTTCTTCGCTGGAAGGAGTCGTACGTCCTGGGGCATGGCCATGCCCCTCTTTCCAACCTCTACGAGTCTGTGGTCTTCTTTTCCTGGACCATTGTCCTCATCTACGGAATCCTGGAATTCAAGTACAAGTACCGGGTAATCGGGGCATTCGTCGTGCCGTTCGCACTGCTTGGCATGGCATGGGCGCAACTTACGCTGAACAGCGGCATCGAACCGCTGGTGCCGGCCCTACAGAGCAACTGGCTCCTCTATCACGTCATCACCTGCTTTCTGGGGTATGCGGCCTTCGCCGTGGCCTGTAGCATCTCCATCATGTATCTGATAAAGGAGCGGCTGGAACGGGCGGACGGAGACAGTCCCGCCGGTGGCATCGTGGCCATGTTCCCTTCCATAAAGGTGCTGGATGACTTGAATTACAAGGCCATAATGGTTGGTTTTCCGCTTCTCACCATCGGTATCGTGACCGGCGCCGCCTGGGCGAATTATGCTTGGGGCACCTACTGGAGTTGGGACCCGAAGGAGACCTGGTCGCTGATTGTCTGGTTTGTCTATGCGGCCTTTCTCCACGCCCGTATGACACGGGGATGGGTAGGCAGGCGGGCGGCCATTCTTTCGATTGCCGGGTTTGTCGCTACCATTTTTTGCTACCTGGGGGTCAACCTGCTCCTGTCAGGTCTGCACAGCTACGGCAAGTAGCTTGCTGCTGATCGACCTTGGGGAAATGAGTGAGACTATGGTGGGGGGTGACAACAGGATGGAGAGACGTCTGTCTGCCAATGTGAAAAAAGTCTTTTAATTGCAAAGCGCCTTTAAATATCTGTATACTGAAAGCCGGGCGATGCCTGGCTTTTTTTTTTGGTGCAGGACCGTGTGCATACTATGGAGAAGATATCCGTCATAATTCCGGTGAAGCACGGGAGGATCGCAAGAGCGCTTGATGCGCTGAAGGTTGTCGATTATCCAATTATGGATTTCGAGGTGATAATTGCTGCAGGTAGACACCCGAGCCGCCAGCGCAATGGCGCGGCGGACATTGCCCAGGGTGATATGCTCTATTTTCTGGATGACGATTCGATAGTTGCTTCCGACGCATTGCAAAGGGGTAAACGCCACTTTAGCGACCCACGCGTAGCAGCTGTCGGCGGCCCTTCCCTTACTCCGGCCGGTGACAGTCCACTGCAAAAAAGCTTTGGGCTTGCGCTTTCCTCGGCATTGGGTGGAGGCTCCGTGCGGAACCGTTATCGTAAGACCGACGATATTCGTGAAACCGACGACCGTGAGTTGATCCTCTGCAACATGCTGTTTCGCAGGGAGGTTTTTCTCAACCAGGGGGGACTTGACGAAAGGCTTTATCCCAACGAGGAGAACGAGTTATTGGCCCGGCTCTCCAAGGATGGATGGCGGCTTTTGCACGATCCGGATCTGGCGGTTTTTCGGAGCCAGCGTCCCACGTTTGCTGCGTTTGCGCGGCAGATATTCGGCTACGGACAGGGCAGAGCGGAACAGACCCTGATAGCCGGATTTGCCGGGATAGCCAATTTTATGCCATCCGCCTTCTTTTTGTACCTCTGTCTCCTCCCGATCCTGCGCCACCCTGTCTATTTTCTTCCCCTTGCCTGCTACTTTGCGGCTGTTGCGTCGTTCGCAGCCCTTGAGTCATTTCGCTCGGATGTAGGGAGGGCGTTTCCACTCCTCTTTGCCATATTCCCTCTCCTTCATCTTGCATATGGCGCCGGCATGCTTCGCGGGTTTTTCGCCCCGCGCTTCAGAAAGGAGCGTCCGCAGCATTCTGAAGAAGTAGAGTTGACGGTTATCAAACCATTCGGTGCAGAATGGCCGACAACTGATCATTTAAGGGGTGACAGTGGACCTGAGCATAGTGGTGCCCATCTACAACGAGGAAGAGAACATTCCCCTTCTCGTTGAAACGATCAGCGCAGCCTTGGCAGATAGCCGCCTGGACTACGAGCTGATCCTCGTGGACGACGGCTCCGGAGACGGTTCCTTTTCCCTGTTGAAGGGGATTGCTGAGACCGAACCTCGGGTGCGTGTAATCCGGTTTCGCCGCAATTTCGGCCAGACCGCGGCCATGGCCGCCGGATTCGACGCCGCCACGGGTCGTGTAGTGGTGCCGATGGACGGTGATCTCCAAAACGATCCGGCTGATATCCCGCGCCTTCTGGCCAGGATCAACGAGGGGTACGATGTTGTCTCCGGGTGGCGCAAGGAACGGCGGGATACTTTTATCAACCGCAGACTGCCGTCAATACTTGCAAACGGCATTATTTCGGCGATGACCGGGTTGCGTCTCCACGACTATGGTTGCACACTCAAGGCCTATAGACGCGAGGTGCTCGAAGGGATCAACCTGTACGGCGAGATGCATCGGTTTGTCCCTGCCCTTGCCTCCCAGGTGGGGGCAAGGGTGACCGAACTCCCTGTGCGCCATCATCCGAGGCTGTACGGCAAGAGCAAATACGGGATATCCCGCACCATGCGGGTCGTCCTCGATCTCATGACGGTGAAGTTTCTCCTCACCTACTCCACCAAGCCAATCCAACTCTTCGGCAAGTGGGGGATATATACGTTTTTGGCTGGCGTATTAAGCGGAGGAGCCACGGTCTACATGAAGCTGTTCGAGCAGGTCAACATGAACCGGAATCCGCTCCTGGTCCTGACCGGCTTCCTCCTGTTCATGGGGGTGCAGTTCATTGTCCTAGGCCTTTTGGGAGAACTGAACGCCCGGACATATTACGAGGCGCAGGGAAAGCCCATCTACGTGGTGAAGGAAAAAATCAACTTTGGTTGATCCACCGCTGAAAGTTTTGATGCTGGCGCCTACTCCATATTTTGCGGATAGGGGGTGCCATGTCCGTATTTACGAGGAGGCGCGTGAGCTCCGCCGAATCGGACACGACGTCCGGGTGGTCACCTATCACCTGGGGCGGGACATGCCTGGGATACCCACTTTTCGCAGCATGAGTATTCCCTGGTATCATAAACTCGAAGCCGGACCTTCATGGCACAAGCTGTATCTCGATATTCTTCTCTTCTGCAGGGCGCTTCAAGTCGCCCGCACCTTCAGGCCCCACATCCTCCACGCCCATCTTCACGAAGGGGCCTTTATTGGCTTGCTCCTCAAGCCTCTTCTCCGCATTCCCCTGTTATTCGACTGTCAGGGAAGTCTTACAGCCGAGATTGTCGATCACCGCTTCATACGGAAAGGCTCCCTGCTGCACCGCGGCTTCAGCATGCTCGAACGGCTCATCAACCGAGGCGCGGACTGTATCATCACCAGTTCCGGTCCCGCAGCCAGTGACATGACAGTCAACTGGGGCATCAGCCCCGGCAAGGTTAAGTGCCTCATGGATGGCGTCAATACCGATGAATTCAGAAAACTGGATCGGGTGGAGGCGCGCCGTGCCCTCGGCATTCCTGCCGATATACCTCTGATTGTGTATCTGGGGGTGCTGAACGGCTATCAGGGAGTGGATATACTGATGGAGGTAGTGAAGCTCTTTAAAGAAGATGGAAATACGGCGCACTTCGTGGTCATGGGGTTTCCCGATGAGGTCTATCGTTGCCGGGCCGTTGAGCTTGGGATTGCCGACCGGATCACATTCACCGGTCGTATCGATTACCGCCTGGGCCCATTTTTCCTGTCAGCGGGGGACATCGCGGTATCGCCGAAGATTTCCCTGACCGAGGCAAATGGGAAGCTGTTCAATTACATGGCCTGCGGCTTGCCCTGCGTGGTCTTCGACACGCCGGTGAACCGGGAGATACTGGGAGAGACCGGAGTATACGCCCGTTATGGTGATGCCGCCGATTTTGCCACCATGATTGCGGAACTCCTGGAAGACCGGGAACGCCGGATTGAGCTTGGCCGACAGGCCCGGGACAAGGCGGTTGCCGAGCATTCCTGGCACGCGCGGGGGGGGGAGCTGGAGATGCTCTACAAGCGGTTGATCGGTATTACCGTGACAAACAACAATGATTTGACTTAAACAACTGGTCAAACTTGACATGTGGGAAATGGCTATTGTATATAAATCATAATTCACCCCATACCACTAAAATAGGAGATGTGCGCTCATGAAACTTGAAGGAATCCGTGTTGTCGATATATCCAATTTCCTCCCCGGCCCCCATTTCACCATGATGATGGCCGACCACGGGGCCGAAGTAATTCGCGTCGAAAATACCCAGGGGGGCGAGCCCAACCGTGAAATAGGTTCCAAGCGTGACGGCGTGACGGTCTATTACACGAACACCCATCGCGGCAAGAAAAGCCTGTCGCTCGACCTCAAGACACCCGAGGGGAAGGAGATTTTCCTCAAATTGACTGAAACCGCCGATGTAGTGGTGGAAGCCTTTCGCGCAGGCGTGGTAAACCGGTTGGCGATCGGTTATGAAGCGGTGGCGGCGCGCAATCCGCGGATTGTCTACGTGTCGCTTTCGGCCTTCGGACAAGATGGCCCTTACGCCAAGAAGGTCGCCCACGATCTGTCCGTCCAGGCAATGACGGGGGTGGCCAGCCTCAACATCGGCAACGATGGCAAGCCGACCATGCCTAATATTCCCGCCGCCGATGTGTGCAGCTCGCTCATGGCGTTTAGCGGTGTGCTTATGGCACTGTTAAGGCGCAAGGAGACCGGCAAGGGTGATTACATCGACATTTCGATGATGGACAGTCTGCAATCCTGGACCGCCAACATTACCGGCCCGTTCTTCGCCGGCGAGCCGGACCCCCCTCCGCGCTATACCCGCACCCTGGGTGGATACGGCCTGTACAATATCTACGAAACAAGGGACGGTCGTTTCATCACGCTCGGCGGCAGCGAAATCAAATTCGCCAGCAACCTGCTGACCGCCCTGGGACGGGAAGATTTGATCCCGATCTGTGAACAACCGCCCGGGCCAGCCCACGATCCGGTGAAAAAATTTCTTAACGAGACCTTTCTGACCAAGACCTGGCAAGAGTGGATCGACTGGTTCGAAGGGCGCGACATCTGCTTCGCGCCGGTCAAAACCCTGCGCGAAGGCTTTGACGATCCCCATACCCATGCCCGTCAGATGCTCTTGAAGGATGAACGGGGCTGGAAGCATATCGGCATTCCGATCAAATTCCGCAACGAGCCGGGGCGGGTGGATTTCCATGCCCCGGAGCTCGGCGAGAACTCCCGAGAAATCCTGGGAATCCTGAATTACAGCCAGGACGAAATCGAGGCGCTGAAGGCCAAGGGCGTCTGCCGCACGCCATGACCCGTTTTACCGATTTCGGTAATAACAAGTTCGGACTTGGTCTGTTCTTTCGCGTCTAACCGCTTGACCATTGCCGAAAGTCTGTTTTAATTGAATAACAAAAGAGGTTTTAAAACTATGAATACCGGCCCTTGTCCAGGGGATTGTTCGCTGGTTTGGGTAGGTCAACAGGGGAGGTTTTATGAAAGGCAACGAAAAGGTCATCGAAACACTGAATGCACGGCTGGCCGAGGAACTGACCGCCATCAACCAGTACATGGTACATTCGGAGATGTGTGACAACTGGGGATACGAGCGCCTCCACAAAACGATAGAGAAGCGCGCCATAGAAGAGATGAAACATGCCGAGAAGCTCATCGCCCGCATCCTGTTTCTTGACGGACGGCCTATCGTCAGCAACCTGAATAAGGTGCACATAGGCGACGAGGTGCCTAAGATGCATCAGAACGATCACGCTGCGGAAGAGATGGCTATAAAGGGTTACAACGAGAGCATTAGGCTTGCAGTGGAGACGGGTGACAACGGAACCCGCGAGTTGCTGGAGTCGATTCTCAAGGAGGAGGAGATACACATCGATTCGATTGAGGCCCAGTTGGACCAGATCAGACAGATGGGGCCCCAGAACTATCTGACGGAACAGATCGACTAATGCTTTTTATGCATACTTGACAAGCTCCAACATCTCCCGGACGGCACGATCCAGCCCGACCAGCGCTGCCCTGGAGATGATGGAGTGGCCGATGTTAAACTCCTCTATCCCTCCCAGTGCGGCCACCATCTTGATATTGGTGTAATTCAGACCGTGGCCGGCATTCACCCCAAGTCCCAGCTTTGCGGCAAGCTTTACGGCGTTCTCGATCTTTATAAGTTCCGCCTCCTGCTCCTTGAAGCAGTGCGCATCGGCAAAGGCGCCGGTATGTATCTCCACGTAGTCGGCCCCTGACTTGTCGGCCGCCTTCACTTGGTCCGTCTCCGGGTCAATGAATAGACTCACGGTAATCCCGCACTCTTGCAGCTTTTCCACCGTGTCGGCGACATGCTGCAGATTGAGTCGAACGTCGAGTCCTCCTTCGGTGGTGAGTTCCTGACGTTTCTCTGGCACCAATGAGCAGATATCCGGTTTGATCTGGAGTGCAATGGCGATCATCTCTTCCGTCGAGGCCATTTCCAGATTAAGCCTGGTCTTGACGGTTTGCCGCAACAGCCGCAGGTCCCGGTCCTGTATGTGGCGGCGGTCCTCCCTCAGGTGGATGGTTATGCCGTCGGCGCCGGCAAGCTCGGCAATGG
>JBAQKZ010000082.1:0-27546 GCA_049301475.1 Geobacteraceae bacterium
CCTGGTCTGGACAAGAAGGGGCCGACAGCCGTGCTCAAATCCTGCGGAAAGTTCGACCATGTCAAGCACGGCAGGGCTTTTCTGCTTAACCAGCGGCTCTCTCCTTCACAGCTTGCCGGGGAGAAGGGGTATCAGATGTGGAGCGCCTACATGAAAACCTGGGCGGAACTCGGGTTGGATCATGTAGCGTTCAACATGGTGGATGACTCGACACTGAGAGCGGCCCAGAAAGATCCGGAAAAATACCAGGAGGTGATCGTCCGGGTTGCCGGCTACAGTGCCCACTTTGTGGATATCAGCCGCAAGACCCAGGACAACATCATCCAAAGAACCATTCAGGGATTGTAAACTGATCGGGCATGCCCGGCGCTACCAGCGCCCTCAGGCCGCATTGCGGACTTGAGGGCGTTACTGACAGGAGAAATACTATGAAATGTGTGGGTTGTGGCCATGAGGCCCCGATAAGCAAGTTCCGGTACCTTTATAATGTTCGCATTGATGATTCCCTGACATTGCGTCAGTGCCCCAAATGCGCGGAATCCAATGCTGTTGACGAGTTGAAGGGGGAGGCTCTGCAAATCGTAAAACCGGGTGATTCACCTTGGGGCAAGTCCGCCGGTATCGAAGGTGTTACAACATCCATTATTGATAAGTAATAATTCTTCAATCAAGTACCCGGCCTGCATATGGCCGGGTACATTCAAATGACAGCTCATGGAGGCGCGTTATTATGGCGGCAAGAGAAAAACGACCAACTAGGACAAACGAATGGGATCAGATGCGCAAGGGGCTTACCGGCGAACTTTCCAAAAGGGGTTTTGAGGAAAGGGAAACAGTGCCGGAGAAAGCATGCGGGAAGTGCTCCAATTATTCAGAGAATGCCTTTTCATCGGACGGGAGGGGAGTATGCGGTATACTCAAAGCCGGAAGCGACATACTTTCCACCCCTCTTGTTCTTGTTCTTGAAGGAGAGTCGGCATATACAACACTGTTCAATATCGATGCCTCCAAATGTCCGCACTTTTCCAAAATGGAATTTATGGACACCGACGGTAGCGAGTGTGCGGATCCCACGGTTTCCCGCACTCAGCGGCAATTAAAATGAGTAATAAGGATGGGGAGCGCCGCTCCCCATCCAGGGTGCTGCTCAGTCATGTCTACGGGAAAAGAGGAGGGGTAAAATGAACCTGACATGCAACAAGTGCGGATATTCAGACGAATACATAGAGTTCAAATATATCTGTCAAACCGGTTGACCGGCTTGCGGAGAGGCAGACCTCCGCGAGTGTCCCCGGTGCGGGAACCACTGTAATTTTTCAAGAAATGAGGGATTGGAGGGAGAGGATATCGAGATGAAGGAGTTGTCGCAATCTCTCGCCATGATTTCGAAAAATGACCCGCCACACCTCCTTAACGAGGCCAGAGAGATCATCAGGAAACTCAGACGGATGAATCTTAGGTGGAATATTGCGGCGCTGGATGAATTTCTTAAGGCCCGTAATCGGGATATTTTCCACTAGATTTCAGGAAATATCCTGTTCTTGTTGGGGAGTAGCGGTTTTTTTTGCCCAGGCTCGTGTCCATACGCGGGCTTTTTTGCGACTTGGCATCAGAATCTCATTAGTTTCTAGCCTGGATTTTCAGGCTGGAAACCAACCAGAAAGGAACATAGTGCATGACATTCGATATATTGGGCAGTATCCCTGAGCCGGAAAACAATTACTACCTGCGGGAAGAGACTATCCTCAACCTTGAACGGATCAATCTTCTTTCCAAACGGCACCCGGTTAACGTTCTGATTGCCGGTAAACAGGGGTGCGGCAAGTCCACTCTTGTAAAGCAGTTTGCTGCGCGGAATAAACGTCCTTTGGCCACTTTTCAAATAGGCATACTTTCCGAGCCGGGGCAATTGTTCGGCGAGCATCGACTGAATGAGAGCGGAACTTATTACAAGCAGTTTCTTTTCCCGCAGGCCATACAAACTCCAGGCTGTGTCATCCATCTGGAGGAGATAAATCGGCCGGAGCATCCCAAGGCGCTGAATATGCTGTTTTCCGTGTTGGCGGAGGACAGGAAGGTCTGGCTGGATGAAGTGGGGTTGATACAGGTCGCTGACGGAGTGGTTTTCATGGCGACCCTTAACGAAGGGGAGGAATTCATTGGGACGGAAATGCTGGATGCAGCCCTCAGGGACCGCTTCTACGTAACAATGATGGATTACCTGCCGAGCGACGTAGAAATGAAGGTACTTCATTTAAAGGCGGGGATCACGGAAGCCGATGCGTTGACTATCGTGAACGTGGCTAACCAGTTGAGGAGCAATACCCGCGACCCCATGGTCGTTTCTACCCGGCATACCCTTATGATTGCCGAAATGGTCGGGGTCGGCGCTTCGGTGGAAGAGGCCTTTATCAACAGTCTCCAGGTGAGTAATGATGCCCTGGAATCCATTCTTTTATCACTACATGTTAGAATGGGGAAGAGAGATACGGGCAAAGGCGTAAGCTATGAACTCTTCTAAGCGCCTGTCACGGAGTGACACTTATCCCATGTCGGGCCCTATCTTACCAAAACCCGAGTCGGAAAAGAACATCAAGACGCCGGACCCTTGTTTGAAATCCCTGAATACATCGATAGACGCCGACAAAGATGGGGCGGAGGGCATTTCCCGATACTGGCGAAAGAACAGTTCTCCCCTGGAGGCGCTGGAACTGGCCAATGCCTTGCGCGCGATGGAAAAAGCAGCCGGTTATGTAGGGAGCAACGTAGGACGTATCGAATGGGCGGGAATGTCCGTGGATGATGAAAACGCAATCGTCCTTGACCCTGAGATGGTAATGGGCGCTTATCCGATTCCGACCGTGAAGTTCGACTATCTGCTGGGTATTGTCTTGCATGAGGCGTTTCTGCGGACGGAATGGACCGGCCTGATATGGAAGCAGGTTCATGAAAAAACGATCGGCATGCCGGTTATGGATAAGATAATGCTCCAAAAGATTATCCGTACCGGGGAAGACATCTATGTGGATGCTCTTTCCGAGAAAAATATCCTCGGCAGTTACACGGCGGTCTCCAGGAGCGTCGCCTTTGGAAAGAAAGCCTCGTCCCTGTCGAATTTTCCGGTCAGTGTGGACAATCTCGTGCAACAGTGGTGGGAGACCACTTTTGGAGAGGGCGCCGAGGTTGCCCCCGTGGAACTTGGGCCGCCTCTACGGATACTGGAAAATCTGGGCAACGAGCTTCGCGCAGTCGGCTATTCCACGGCCAGTGTGGTCGCTCGCTGTTCAATGAGAAGCAACCTTTATCTTGAGGCATGGAAAGGGCTGGCGCCTCTTCTTAGTGGTTGGCGTGTTCTTGACAAGTCGCTTATCTGGTACCCTGATGAGCCGACGCAAGGAGAACAGCCAGTCTCCAAAAAGAAACAGACCCGATCCCGTCTGGCTTCACCTGTCGCACAGGAGATAGAAGAAAAGCTTGCCAGCCATTCATCGGACATAACGCCGATCATCCGGAAGGTTGCCGGACAGGACAACCGTGACGTAGTTCCCACCTCACGCTGGGATTTCAATATTACGGCGCATCCTGTAATTGACTCCAAAATGGTGGGCCGCATCAGATGGATTTTCCAGACCTATGCAGAGCGAAAAATCATGTTCAACAGAGGTCTCACCTCTGGAAGAGTGGATCGCAGAAGGCTCTATCGTGCCCCTGTATCGGGGCGTTGTTTTTTTGACAAGCAGACAATTCCCACCCTAGACTGGAATATATGCCTGCTCATAGATGCGACCGGCTCGATGAAGGGGCCCAAGTGGCGCATGGTGGAAAATACTCTGGGCACTATGCATAAGGCATTCTCCGGATTCCTGAACCGGCTCCATGCTTACGGATATTTCGAGGTGGAAGGGATTTGCATGATTTCCAGCCTTGTGGACGGGAAAAGGGTGCTGTCAGTGCCGCCATGCGGACAGACGGCGTCCGGGCAGGCCATCATTGCCGCAGCTCACTTTATGCCTAAGGATACGAGGAGAAGGTTCATCATTCATGTGACGGATGGTGAATCTAACTTCGGTTGCGATGTTGGTTACGGAATAGATCATTGCAAGGCGCAGAAGATACACCTGGTTACCCTTGGGGTCGCCTGTAATGACCAGGAAACGATGCGCAGCCAATATGGAAGCCGCATCCAGTTCATAGACCACTTTGGCCAGTTGCCTTCCGCCATTGAAAGCCTCCTTAAGTATACGCTTTTGTATGATTTGAAGGCGGGAGCACAGGAATACGCTCTAAGGAAAATCCAATCGAAACCGGCGCAGGCGGAGCTTGCGGGTGGAGATGCATGACAGATTGAATAAATACCGATTTCAAATCAAGGATGAAATCAAGGTCTTTTCTTTGTCAGCGCCGACCTTTCCCGTTAACATCAACTATAAAAAGGTGTATTAAACTTGCGTAATATTGCGGCGTTATCTGGGAGGGTGATCGAGTGCAATCGCCGGGGAATGATACGATATTACAAAAGCCGCCTTTGTCAGCTTGGTGCTGAAGGCGGTTTTTGAGTTTGTGGGGCGACGATAATAGCAAGCGACGTCCAGCCAGCTCCCATTAATCAACAATGGAGCTTTACTCATGGAAACTAACCTCCAGAAAATCGAGCAACTGTCCCGGCAACGGGAGGACGAGAACTGGCGCTTCCGCTGTTATCTGAAGGCGTCTGATCTGTCGGTCGCAAAAATCGATGCTGTAGTCCGGCAGATGTATCGTGAAGTTGCGGCTCAAATTGAATGTACCACCTGCGGCAACTGCTGCCGGGTTATACAACCGTTATTGACCGCCGCCGACATCAAGAGGCTTGCTGCGCACCTCGACATGACCGACAGGCAATTTCGCGCGGACTACATCCTGACTGACAGCGAAGCGGATAATGCTGCCCGATTCAATGCCATGCCGTGCCCCTTTCTGCAGGAAAACCGCTGCTCTGTATACGATTGTCGGCCACGCGACTGCCGATCCTATCCCCATCTTCACAAAAAGGATTTTGTTTTCAGAATGAACCAGGCTTATAGCAACTGTTCCGTCTGTCCTATTATCTTCAATGTTTACGAAGGTCTCAAGAGCGAGCTATGGAGAGCCGGAAGAAGGCAAGGTGTGGGGAGGGGGACGTAGCCAAGCTAGTATCGATCGGAAAACTGCGATCTGCCAGCGTGGTTTCCGGTTGGGTGAGGAAATAATTTTGACATGCACATTTTTTGGCATTATTATGTGCATATAGGAGGCATACAAATGAGAGCCACTATTGCCATAGATGATGCACTGTTTGAGGAAGCTTTTTCTCTTTCAAACGTGAAAACAAAGAAAGAACTTATCAGTCTCTCACTCCAGGAATTTATCAGGAAAAAACGGCTTGAGCACCTTGCCGGCATGTATTCATCCGGCGCGGTTAGCATGACCTGTGAAGACCTGGAGGAGTACCGTGCCGATGACAAATGAAATAATCCTTGCCGACACATCTGTCTGGATACCTTTTCTGCGCGGCTCCGGCATACAATTCCAGGAACGTCTTGTTCCGCTCATCATGGCCGACAGGCTGGCAACAACTCCGATTATCATCATGGAGATATTGGTAGGCGCAAAATCAAAAAAAGAATATGACAAATTGAGCAAGGATCTGGCGGCGCTACGATGTTTTGATGTTTCTGCAAAGCTCTGGCAGTCTGCCTGCAAACTTGGGTATACACTTCGGCAAAAGGCAATAAGTGTGCCGCTGACAGACACACTTATTGCCGCCGTTGCCCTCGAACATAATGCGCTTCTTTTGCACAATGACCGGCATTACGAAATGATAGCATCCATAACCACACTCAAACATGAATATCTCAAACCTGAGAACCAATGAATCTCGACATCTCGAAATTTGGGAAGGAATTCAATTTGCCCGACAAACTGAAAGTCCCCAAAGTCCATGCCTTTTGTGCCGGTTAGGAAAAAATAAAAACAGAGGAGACACCTCCCAAGGAGTAATGCCAAATGGTTATGTCAGAGAAACAGTTGAAAGTGCCTCCTTTTGATCCGAATTTCTTTATTCTCCGGGAGGATATGACCAACCTGAACCGTTTTGAAAAACTGGCGGAAAGGCATCCGGTCAACCTGCTGGTCACGGGGAACCAGGGGTGCGGCAAGTCGTCCCTGGTAAGGCAGTTTGCAAGTATTCACAACAGGCCCCTGGCGACATTCCAGGTTGGTCTGCTTGCCGAGGCCGGGCAGCTTTTCGGTCAGCAAAGGTTAAAGTCCGGCGATACCTTTTACATGGAATTTCTTTTTTCCAAGGCTATCCAGACGCCCGGATGCGTGGTGCATCTTGAAGAAATCAATCGGGCGGAAAATCCACACGCTCTAAACGAGCTGTTTTCGGTGCTCTCCGAGGACCGCAGCATCTGGATTGACGAACTGGGGGTGGTTGAGGTGGCGCCTCGCGTTATATTCTTCGCCACCATGAACGAAGGGGCAGAGTTTACCGGAACAGACGAACTCGATGCGGCGCTGAAAGACCGGTTCTACCGGATACACCTCGAGCATCTCCCTCTAGAAGTGGAAAAGGAGGTGTTGGTGAAGAAAACCGGGATAGACGAAGTCAGGGCGGACAGTGTCTTGAAATTGATCAACAAGATCAGGAACAATGACCAGGCCGGAGTGAGCGTTTCAATAAGACACAGTCTCATGGTTGCCGAACTGGTCTCCCTTGGCGCATCATTGCGCGAGGCTCTTATCTACAGCCTGCAGATATCAAAAGACACTCTCGAATCCCTGCTTCTTTCCATACACGTTGAAACGGGGGAGACAGATACGGAAGAGAGCCGATACGTCCTGTACCTCCCTGACATGTAGGGGCGCTGCTCGCCGCGCCCCGATTGGGCGGAGCAAGCGCCGCCCCTACACCATTGATACGTTTAATTGCCGGAGTAAGAATCCCGCAAGGATGCCGCTATGAAAGCCTTTTCAACGTACTGGCGAAAGAATGTTTCCCGTGACGAGCCTACAGAGCTTGCCCTCTGCCTAAGGGCGCTACGCAAGGTTGCAGGCCATCTTGGCCGCAACATCAAACCGGTTTACTGGAAGGGGATGGTCGAAAAGGACAATCGCTCCATTCTTCTCGATCCTCTTTTGCTCAAGGGGGAATACCCCGTTTCATTCCACACCCTTGACGTGCTGGCGGGGCAGGTCGTTCTGGAGGGACTATCCTCCCTTGAATGGCGTGAGTGGGTTATAGAGAGTGTGATGCGAGAGGCTGCCGACCTCTCGGAAGAAACGAGGCCCTTTCTGCTGGCCATCATTGAAGCTGGCGAAGACATCTACGCCGGTGAACTGGCCAAGCCTTATGTCTGGGCGCATTACTTTCGCCGTTACTGGCAGGCCAGGCTGGCCGGAAAGGAAAGAAATCCATCCCTGCCGCCGACCGCGGCAAGCCTTGCCGACGCCTGGCGTAAAATGGCGATCACAGGGTGGACGCCTCCGCAAAACCTGCACCCGTATTCCCGCGACTTCCTTGATATTCTTGCCTGTCACATAAGCGAAATAAGAAAGCTCGCACTGTTTCCCGCCATGTCAACGAGGAGGAATCGTAGAAAGGAATTTTATCTGGAGTTGTGGAATCTGACTAGTGCAATCATCTCCGGGTGGAAGATATCCGTTTATTTGGATGGTCTAGTAGGAATCAGGGATACCGCCGGAGCGAAGGACAAGAGTAAGGACTCTGAAAACAAAGGGGAAGAAGACGCCGAGAGGGCCGAAGACGATGGCGGTTTGGAATCCGATGTTCTGGAAGAGGTTAACGCTATTCTGGCGGAGGGGAAGGCCGATCTGACGGATATTATCCGAACCGCGGTTGTGGATCCGGAGGCCTCTTTCATGAAAACGGTTTTAGAGCGAAGCGTGGTAAAGTCCGACATAAAGCCTGATCAACAGCAGGTGATGAGCCTGAAAAAAATATTCAAGGAACAGGATTTACTTGCCTGGAGATTGAGGAAAAGACGTACGAGAAGGGCGCTTCTGGAAGGAAAGCTGGACGGCGGCCGACTTTTTAGAGTATCTCTGGATGGGAAGGTGTTCAAGAACAGGGGGATATCCGAGCCCGTTAATGCGTGGCGGATTGCAATAGTGGCAGACGCTTCCGCTTCCATGACCGGCAAGGCAGGCCGCGTGAATTCATGGCAGCTTGCGGAGAGGGTGTTTGCCTCCCTGGCCCAGGCTGTGAAAGGCTCCCGGAACGCACTGGACATCTACGCCTATCATGAGAATGGTGGTGTATGCTCCATAATGCAGCTCTATTATGGCGGCGAGGTTTATTCAACTCTGCCGACGGGACGAACCCCCACAGGTCAGGCGATCTTAAGCGCAGCCATGATGATGAGCGGACAATACGAAAAGAGGATGATTATCCACATAACGGACGGCGCTGCAAATTGTGGGGTGTCGCTTGGGGACGCACTGGCGTACTGCAATAGAAACAACATCATGGTTTTTACGATCGGATGCGGGTGCAACCGGCAGACGCGGGATTTCCTGGCCTCCTATTTCCCCGCAAAGAGCCTGTTTTTCATGAAAGACATGGGATACCTTTCGGTCGGCCTTGCGGAGTTGTTTAAACAAAATATATTGAAGCATTGAATGCGGATTTCCCCCTTTTCACATTTGAGTAGAACGAAAACATGAAAAACACAGACAAATCGG
Organism: Geobacteraceae bacterium; assembly: GCA_049301475.1. Taxonomy (GTDB): domain Bacteria; phylum Desulfobacterota; class Desulfuromonadia; order Geobacterales; family Geobacteraceae; genus JBAQKZ01. The sequence continues at coordinate 8,725 of JBAQKZ010000082.1, forward strand.
TTGACCATAAAATATATGCTAATTAACTGACAGTAAGTAAATGCTTGAAAATCATTATAAACATGATACATTGATAAACGTGATAATATTAGGCCGCATTTTGAATAGTGCGGTTTTTTTTGTAGACGGGGATGCCGGGCTGATATAGGCCAAATAGACAAAGGGGCCGATCTTTGTGCATTAGAAGGTTTTTTTACAGGCAGGCAGGGGGGGGGCAATGAAGAAGATACTAATGACTTTACTAATAATGCTGGCGTTCACGGCATGTTCCAGCAAAACCAAGGAAGAACTGTACTCTGAGGGGGTCAAACAACTGGATGGGGCAAACCCGAGCGGAGCCGTTGTTCTCTTCAAGAACGCCCTGGAGAAGGACGAAAATTATCTTGATGCCCGTTTCCAGTTGGCCAAGGCTTATGCAAAACTGGGGAAAAAAGAGCAAGCAGAAAAAGAGTTCCTGAAGGTCCTCCGGCAACACCCGTCCCGCGACGACGTAACACTGGAGTTGGCCAATCTTCTCAATGCCGCCAACAAAGCTGATGAAGCGTTCAAGCTGGGAGAACAATATCTGGACAAGCACCCTGGCAGCGTTGATGGTCTCGAGATTCTTGGGGTTTCCCGCGCGATAGCAAAAAAATATGACGAAGCCGAGGGGTATCTTCTGCAGGCTCTCAAGGCAGATCCTTCCCGCTCCAAAACCAAGCTTGAGCTGGCTGCCGTCTACGTATCCGCAGGCAAGGAGGGTAAAGCAAAAGGTTTACTTGAGGATATTGTCAAGACGGACAATAAAAATATCAGGGCTTTCTATATGCTTGCTGCTATAGAAGATGGCGTCGGCAATACTGACAAGGCGCTGGAAATATACCGGAAGATTCTCGAAAACAAGAGGACGGAGACTCTTGCTTCATACAAATCTGGGCTTATCTACATCCGGAAGGGGGATTTGGGGAAGGCCGATAAGATAGCCGCCGATCTGATTGAGAATTTCCCCAAAAGGGCCGATGGTCATCGCTTGAAGGGATTAGTAAGTTATCACCGTAAAAACTATGTTGAGGCGATGAACTATCTGCAAAATTCCCTTAAAATCACACCTACTCTGGAGGGATATTACTTTCTCGGTCTCTGCTATTACAACCGCGGCGAATTGGAGAGCGCCTTAAGCCAGTTCCGCAAGATTCTCGACAACCTCCCCACCTCAAGACAAGCCCGTCTCATGACAGGCGCAATTCTCCTTGCGCAGAAACGGACAGATGATGCGATCAACGAGATTCAGAAGGTGCTTCAGCAGGATGACAGTGATGCAGCCGCTCACAATATGCTGGGCAACGCGTATATGGCCAAAGGAATGTTCGAGGAGGGGATGCGGGAGTTCAATCGGGCTACCCGAATCGATCCGAAGACAGTGGATGCATATCTGAAAAAGGGGTATTTCTATTTCAGCCGGGGGAAAAATGCCGAGGGTGAAATGGAACTTGCCACGGCGGTTCGGGCCGCGCCCGATGTGCTGAACAGCAGGTTGCTCCTGGCCTCCTACTACCTTAGGGGTGGCAACGGCGACAAGGCGTTGTCTGTTCTCAAGTCCGGCCTTACCGGCAAAAAGAGCGACGCTTTGTTGTATAACAGCATTGCGGCTGCGCTTTTTTCCCAGAACAAGCTTAATGAGGGGCTGAAAAGCATACAGAAAGCGAAAGAGGTGGATCCCGCGTTCCCTGCATCCTACCGGAACCTTGCGACCTTCTATGCCGCTACAGGCAAATATGAGAAGGCAATTGAGGAGTACGCCTCTTTACTGCGAAACGACCCTCAAAATTATCATGCAATGCTTGGCCTGGCGGTTCTTTATGAAATAAAGGGAAATGATCGTGAAGCGCTCGTTTACTATCAGAAGGCGACAGAAACCAGGCAACCGGCGGCTTTTCTGGCTCAGGCGGGTTATCACCTGAAAAAACGGGAAAACGGCAAGGCGCTCAAGGTGCTTGAGGATGCGCTCAGGATCGATTCTCGCAATACCTCCGTTCTTGAGATGAAAGGGCGTCTCCTGCTTGACGAGAAAAAGTACAAGGATGCCATCAAGGTTTTTGAAGAGATCGAGACCTTGAATCCGGAGGCTGGTGTCGCCCTTGAAATATTTGCCTATGTTGCCATGAAGGATTTTGCAAAGGCGGCTGAGCAGGCACGCAAGATAATCGCAAAATATCCAGGTTCGGCAAGGGGATATATGGTGCTTGCTTCCGTCTACGAAGCACAGAAAGATTATGCGAGCGCAATCAGCGAAGTAAAAAACGGCATTAGGGTAGACGGCAATAATGTCCAGGCGATTCTCTATCTCGGAAAACTCCTTGAGACGAGGAAAGAGTATGGCCAGGCAATGTCCGCCTATGCGGATGCCTACGGGAAAAGGCCGGATTTCGTGCCTGCCCTGTTTGCCCAGGGGGCGCTCCTTGACCTTACGGGAAAAAAGAAAGAAGCAATCGCAAAATATAGAGCGGTACTTCGAAAATCGGATACGTATGTGCCGGCCTTGAACAATCTGGCGTACCTCTGCGCTGACGGTTACGGCAACAAGGAAGAATCGTTGCGCCTGGCAATTTCCGCTTATAAACTGGAACCGGGAAACGCTGGGGTTCTGGACACACTCGGTTTTGCCCTGCTCAAAAACAGCCGCAGGGACGATGCCAAGAAGGTCCTGGAAAAAGCCGCTAATCTGCTCCCGAATAATCCGACTGTGAATTATCACCTTGGACTTGCCTATAAGGAAGTCGGCGATAAAGCCAATGCCTCGCGGATGCTGCAAAAGGCCCTTTCGCTGGGCGAGTTTTCCGATGCAAACGCGGCTAAACTGCTTTTGGGAGAGCTTAAAAGATAAGGGTTATATCTGATGCCTTTTAGTTATATCATATTGATTATACTCGATGCCTTACTGGCAGTCACAGCGCTCTTTTCGACGGCGCTGGCAAGGTTCGGCTATGCTGAAGCTGCCGTAACACTGCATGAAACCAAGACTATTTTTACGATAGCCATCTACGTCCTGGTTATCCTCTTCTCTTCGCATCTGATGGAAACGTACGATCTTGACAAAAACATAAGGAAACGTGAAATAATCATCAACATCCTGTTTGGAACGATCACATCTTTTTCTCTCCTCTCGATCGTTTATTATCTGGACCCGGATGTCATGCTGGGACGGGGGGTATTGGTTATCTCCCTCATCCTGTTCACCATTTTTCAGTTTTGCTGGCACACGCTCTATCTGGCAGGGAAAAATAACCCGCGCTTTTCCAAGAGAGTCCTGGTACTGGGAACCGGCGCTCTGGCTGCCCAAATTGGAGAGTTGGCTTCCAATAATAATAGAAATCTGATCATGGCAGGTTATACGGCATGCAATAACGACAACATGATCGGGAAGGAGATAAGAAATGCAGACGATCATGTCGTGCCGCAAAACTCCATTGTCGGTGGCTTTGATGACCTGATGACCGCCACGCTCCAGGCAAGGGCCGACATTATTGTTGTGGCGCTTTCGGAAAGAAGGGGGGTATTCCCCATCAGGGATGTCCTCAAATGCAAGCTGAACGGCATCGAAGTCATGGATGCCCCTTCATTTTATGAACTTGTCCACGGCAAGCTGATGCTTGAATCCATAACCCCCAGTTGGTTCATTTTCTCCAGTGGTTTTCGCAGGTCACCTTTCTTCAGCTTTTCTAAACGGACTATAGATATTCTCCTGTCCGCAGCCGGTCTGCTCCTTGTAGCGCCATTCTCTCCTCTGATCGCCCTTGCCATCAAACTCAATTCTCCCGGGCCGGTTTTTTTCAGTCAACTTCGTGTCGGCGACAGGGAAAAGCCGTTCATCTTGTATAAGTTCAGGTCAATGTGCCAGGATGCGGAGGAAGGGACCGGTGCGATATGGGCTGACAAAAATGATCCGCGTGTGACAAAGTTAGGGCGTTTTCTCAGAAATTCCCGCATAGATGAGATACCCCAACTCATCAACGTGCTGAAAGGGGAGATGAGCTTTATTGGCCCCCGTCCGGAGCGCCCTGAATTTGTGGAAAAGCTGAAACAGGTTATCCCTTATTATTCGAAACGGCATTTCATTAAACCGGGCTTGACCGGATGGGCACAGGTAAGGTACTCTTACGGCTCGTCAGTTGAAGATGCCGTTGAGAAATTACGCTATGATCTCTACTACATAAAAAATATCAGCCCATTTCTGGATACGTTGATTTTTTTTGAAACCATCAAGGTGGTTCTCTTTGGACGAGGCGGACGGTGAACACCAGTAAAAAATTTTCTCTGGGAGGAAAAGAAATGTACCTGAAACTGATAACGATCTTCCTTGGCTTTATGCTGATTGCCCCGCTTTCGTCCCACGCCGGAGACTATGTAATTGGCGAGGGAGACGGACTTGATATCGCTGTCTGGGGGGTGAAGGAGCTGACTTTTTCCGTCAAAGTCCGCCCGGACGGTAAAATTACCGTTCCCGGCCTGGGTGATGTCCGTGCAAGCGGGCAAACCCCTACTGAACTCCAGTCTTCCCTGTCCGTGAAGCTCAAAGAGCTTGTAAAAAACCCCATCGTCACGGTGACAGTAAGCGGGATCACCAACAGCAAGGTTTATATTTTCGGCGGGGGGGTTAAGCCGGGAGTATATGATCTTTATCGGAGAACGACCCTTTTACAACTGTTATGTACCATCGGGGAGCTTAAAGCCGCTGATTTCAAGAGATCATATCTGTTGAGGAACGGAAAGAATATCAAGAAAGATTTTTACAAGCTTTTTATCAGCGGTGAAACGGGTGACGATATACTTCTAGAATCTAACGACTCGCTGTTTATTCCACTCCTGCTGGATAAAAGCGTCTATGTCCTCGGCGCTGTCAACGCGCCAAAGGCGATAGAGTACAGGGAAGGGATGACGGTCATGGAAGCGATTCTCGAGTCAGGAGGTTTTACAAAATATGCGGACCAGAATGACGTTGTGATCCGGAGGAAAGACGGTCCCGAAGGGGAATCCTTGACGGTCAAGGCGAAAAAGCTGTTTAAGGAAGGGGACCTGACGCAGAACCTTGTATTGAAACCAGGTGACTACATTCTGGTCAAGGAGAGCTTTTTTTAATCTATATTTCCAGAACGCGAGGGATACATGCACTCTTCGGAAGTTGACTACAGGAAGTATTTGCAACTGCTGATCAGGCGTAAGAATTTGTTTATCTTACTGGCCTTGTTGATTATGACAGTAACGATTGTGGTAAGTTTTGTGCTGCCTAGAAAATATGAGGCAAAGTGCGCGGTTTTTATCGAAAAGAATATTATCAGTGAACTGGTTAAGGGCATTACGGTTACTCCTTCCATGGAAGACACAATAAAAGTGCTTACCTATGCAATAACCAGCCGCACCTTGCTTACCAAGGTCATTGACAGCCTGGACATGAACCTCGCTACAAAAAGTGACGCCGATATTGAGGATTTGATCAAAAAACTGCAACTCAATATCGATGTAAAGCTAAGAGACAAAAACCTGTTCATAATTTCCTTCACTGACAGCAATCCCCGTTTGGCCAGGGACGTAGTCAATACTTTGGTTCGTCTCTATATTGAGGAAAATACGTCGTCCAAGAGGGGAGAATCCTACGATGCCACTGAATTTCTGTCCGGGCAGATCGACACGTTTAAAATAAAACTGGAGAAGGCTGAAAATGAGGTAAATGCCTATAAGCGGGACAAGGGTGGCGTGATTTCAATTGACGAGGGTAAGCTGTTTGAGGGAATAAATATCGCAAAACAGAAACTGTATGACCTCGAATTACGGCGTCGGCAACTAGAAGGGATGCGGCAGATTACCAAAAGGGTCAATGACCCTCTTCAGGCAAAACTCAGTTTATTGCAGAAAAGGTTGGATGACCTGCGTTTTGAATACACGGATAATTATCCCGATGTCATCAAAGCTAAAGACGAAATAAAAAACGTTAAGGCGCAACTGAATGCGCGCAAGGGCGAGGCATACCAAGCGCTTGATCCCCAGGAATCGGCAAAAATAGAATCCGAGATAGGCGCCATAAAGGCGAGTGAAGACAGTTTGCGGCGTTATATATCCTCAAATCAGGAATTGCTACGGAGTCTTCCATCAGCAAAAGCGGGCCTTGAAAAACTGGAATTGGAGAAGCAGAACCTGAAAAACATCTATGACCAGTTGTTTGCCCGCCACGGGCAGTCCGAGGTTTCGAAACAGATGGAAGTCCAGGACAAGTCAACGACATTCCGGATTGTGGATGCGGCGATTCTGCCGAAAAAACCGGTCAGCCCCAATCGGTTGAAAATAATGATTATGGGAATAATCGGGGGGGTAGTCGGTGGTTTCGGGGTGTTGTTACTCCTTGACCAGAATGACAACTCGGTAAAGAGTGTCGATTCCGCCAAGGGGTTCGGATTGCCGGTGCTGGCGGTCATTCCCCATATTCAGGATCCGAAGGAGCTTGAGTTGCAACGCAAGCGGAATGTGCGGCTATACGCCGTGGCAGGGGCATATTTTCTCTTTATTCTTTGTTTCCCGCTGATGGAACTGCTGGGACTCACTTTCATGGACAAACTGCTGGACAATATTTACCCTGTCGATGTGGTTCGGAATATCAAGGACCATTTGCGGTAAATATTATATAAATAGATCGAAAGGGGTTCGCATGAGCAGGATCGAAAAGGCAATGGAAAAAGCGACACAGCTCAGACAGGGCATTGTCTCCCCCCCTGTGGTTCGTCAGCAGGCGCCAGGTTATCAGGCCGTTCATCTCCCCCCTCCAACGGATACGATCAAGGGAAAGATCACGTCCGAAAGTCCCCTGCTCGTCAACCTGAACGATCCATATTCACCCATTGCTGAAGAGTTCCGCAAACTGAAATCGGCCCTCGTGAAAATGACCAGGGGAGATACCTTCAAGAATGTGATCATTGTCACCAGTGCGGTGTCCCACGAGGGGAAGAGCCTCACTGCGGTGAACCTGGCCGTCAGTCTGGCTCAAGAGGCTGATCACACCGTGCTCCTCGTGGATGCGGACCTGCGCAGGCCGTCCATCCATCACTATCTCAATATCGACCATAAACCGGGATTTTCCGAATGCCTTCTGGGTGAGGCCGATATCAGCGAAGCAATCACAGACACAGGCATCGGCAGGCTTTCTGTGATCACTTCAGGGCGTAAGATCGCCAACCCGGTCGAACTCTTTACCTCCAACAGAACGCAGGCGCTTATAGATGAGATGAAACACCGCTATCATGACCGCTATATCATCTTCGACACTCCGCCTGTTCTTCTTTTTGCGGAAACACGGACGCTTGCCCACCTGTCGGATGGGGTACTGTTTGTCGTTAAAGAGCGCCTCACCTCCCAGGGAAACATCAAAGATGCGATTGAATCTCTCAAGGGATGCGAGATGTTGGGGATGGTCTATAACGATGCCATCCTCGACTATTATGACGAACGTTACTCCTATTATTGATGGCTATGCAGTCTAGGAGCCTGGAGTCTGCATGTATGAATCCTTTTTCGAATTGCGGATAAAACCGTTCGAGTTGCTTCCTGATCCGAAATTCATCTACCTCAGCAAATCCCACAAGAAAGCGCTGACATACCTTGACTATGGTATCAGGGAGCGGGCCGGCTTCATTCTTCTTACCGGAGAGGTTGGCTCCGGTAAAACAACCTTGATCCGGAACTTGCTAGATAAACACTATGAGCAAATAGTTCTGTCGAAAATCTTCAATACCCGCGCTACCTCCGAACAGCTGCTGGCGATGATCAACGATGACTTTGGCCTCTCTACTCACGGGAAGGATAAAGTCTCTCTGATCCGGGATCTGAACAATTTCCTGGTCGATCAATATGCACTCGGCAACCATCCGATTCTGATCATAGATGAAGCGCAAAACCTGGCTCCCGATCTGCTGGAAGAGGTGCGGATGCTTTCAAATCTGGAAACCTCGGACAGCAAGCTCTTGCAGATCGTTCTGGTCGGGCAGCCGGAGCTTAGGACGATCCTGTCCACTCCAGAACTGCGCCAGTTGCGACAACGGATCGGCATCAGCTGCCATCTGCAGGCATTGAGCCGGGAGGAAACCGAACATTACATCATGCACCGGATGGAGGTGGCGGGTAATCCCTCTGCTGTTGACTTTCCGGTAGGGTCACTGGACATTGTTTATAGCTACAGCAAGGGCATTCCACGCCTTATTAATACTATCTGCGACTTTCTGATGCTTTCAGCCTTTGCCGAAGAGACGAAAAATATTTCAATAGAGATGGTGCGCGAAGTTGTCGGTGACCTGGATTTTGATAATAATTTCTGGGCAACCTCTGTCAGTGAAAATATGGCGAAACGGCATGCCGACGACACCTACCGCAATGATGATGATTCCGGTTTATTGCCTAAGGACGTGCGTACGCTCTTGCTCGACATATCGCGGCGTCTCGATTCAATGGAGAAGGATGTTGCCGCACTTGCAAACCACCCGGCTCCGGCGCTTACAGAATTTAATGATCGTTTTAAGGAGATTCAGGATGCTGTTAATTCCAATGTTGCGAAAACTGATTCCCAGGTTTCATGTCTGAACCGCAGCCTTGAGGAGATTAAAGTGGACGTTGCAAAAGGTTGTATTCCAGTAATGCGGAATAATTCAACCAGCAGGGAGTTCATCCGTAAACTATTTGGCAGTGATTATCTTTCAAAGCTGAAATAATGAGGAACTCAATGTCAAACAGAAAAGCGCTATTACTGCTCGGGGTGATTTTCCCATTAGGCTGCGCCCTTATTGGGATATCAACTTCCTTTGCCGCTGACCTGGAGTTCAAGCCGTCTATCGCTATCAGCGAAGAGTTTAATGACAATATCTATGAAACCCGGGTCAACAGGCGCAATGAGTTTATAACGCGACTTAGGCCGGGCGCCACCTTGCGCTACAAGGCGCCCAGGTGGAATTGGGATGTGGATTACTACTTCGACTACCGCAATTATGCGCGTAACAGTAGGGGTGATGAATATAACCACGATGCTGGGTTGAAGGGTAATATCTCACTGATCGACAATTTCTTCTATTTGGATTTAAGCGACACATATCATAGGGTTTCGCTGGATATAACCCGCGATGTGACCCAGGAAAGTCCTTTCCTAAACCAGACAGACCAAAATATAGCCACACTCTCACCTTATCTGCTCTGGCGTCTGGGGGAGAAGACCACTCTCAAGACAGGTTATTTATATATCGACACACGCTATTGGGGTTCTGGAATTGGAAAGCGCAAGCATGGCGCTTTTGCCGACCTAACGCGTGAGATTACCTCCAGATTCACTGTTTCAGCGGATTACACATTCGGCAAAACCCGGACAAATACCACCAATTTCGACAGGCATGACCTTTCCGGGGGCTTTAGATACGAATATGCAGACAGGTCATTTCTCTCAGGGCAGGTCGGCAACAGTTGGCAAAGTTTCAGCAGCGGTCGCAATGCGAACTATCTGTTCTGGAATGTTGGCCTGACTCATGACCTGGGCATTGCCGTTGCGACTCTTGAAACAAAGGTCCAGTTTTCAGAGGACCCGTCAACGAATTCCACCAAGGAGACCATCTACAGCGGCAAACTCGACAAAGAACTCAATCGTGGAGCGATAGGTTTCTCCAGTTCCTATTCCGAATATGTCAACACTGAGACGGGTGCAAACAACAGGCGCAAGCTCTCTATTGCCGCTAATGGACGCTATGAGATTCTACCGAGCCTTACTGCCAGTCTGTCCGGGACAATAGAGCGATTCAGTAAAATAACGGAAGCTGACTACCCATATCGTTTTATCGTCATTGGCGGGCTTGGCTATGCCTTAAAGAATAACCTCACTCTAGGGCTGACCTATACCCATGTCAACTATCTCAATGGTTTGGATACGACTATCGGCGCCAAGGAGATCAACCGCGCGGTTGTGGAAGTGAAGAAGGGGTTCTGAGTGATGCAAAATGCATTGACCATAGATGTCGAAGACTACTTCCAGGTGAACGCCTTTGCTGGGCATGTGCGGCGTGACGAGTGGGATACCTATCCCCTTCGTGTGGAGGGAAGCACGCGCCGCATACTGGAGATGTTGGACGAGTTCGCTGTCAAGGCAACCTTCTTTGTGCTTGGGTGGGTGGCCGAGCGATTGCCGGCGCTGGTGCGTGATATCCATGCAAGAGGGCACGAGATCGCCTGCCACGGCTATGGCCACGAACTGGTTTACCATATCGGCCCAGAGCGCTTTCGGGCTGATATCAAGCGCTCAAAGGCCCTCCTGGAAGACAAATGCGGTGTTCCTGTAAAGGGCTACCGCGCCCCAAGCTACTCAATTACAAAACGGTCGCTCTGGGCGCTGGATATTCTGGTCGAGGAAGGTTTTAGCTACGATTCAAGCATCTTTCCGGTGCTGCATGACACCTATGGTATCCCGGATGCGGAGCGCTTTCCGCACACAATCCAGACCGGGGTCGGCCCGCTGGTTGAATTTCCGTTGACGACGTTGCCATTTCGGCTGGGCTGGAAGAAAATACGTTTGCCGATTGCCGGGGGCGGCTATCTGCGACTGCTGCCGGTCGCCCTAATCCGGCGCGGCATAGAGGCGATCAATCAGCAGGAGCGGCAACCGGCTGTGCTGTACTTTCATCCATGGGAGATTGATCCTGACCAGCCAAGGATCAAGGCCGGGATAAAGTCACGCTTTCGGCATTACCTCAATCTGGATAAGACCGAAGGGAAACTTTTGCATCTTTTTGGCAGGGTCAGATTTGCACCGATGAAAGAAGTGCTGGCAGGATGTGGGTACGCCTGTGCCTAAGACTCAAAATGCTGCACAAGCATGCTTTGATATTGAACGTGATTGCTCGGATAGCATGCTTTGGGATGGCTACATAACGAACCATCCTGCTGCCAGTAACTATCACCGTTATGGCTGGCGTGATGTGGTTGAAGCGAGCTTTCAGCATTCGTGTTATTACCTGGCGGCGCGCGCGAAAGATGGCAGCACAGTGGGAGTGTTGCCGTTGGTGTTTATGAAGGGCAGTCTGTTTGGACGTTTTCTCGTCTCACTGCCGTTTTTCAATTACGGGGGGTTGCTTTGTGATAATCAGGAGATCGGGAACGCCTTACTGGTTGAGGCCGACATGCTGCGGAAAGAGCTTGGAGCGAAGTACGTTGAATTAAGGCATACCTACCAGTGGTCAACCGATCTGCCTACTAAGCAACACAAAGTAAGTATGATGCTCGATCTTGCCAAGGATGTAGAGACTCAGTGGCAGGGCTTTAACGCCAAGCTCCGTAATCAAGTCCGCAAGGCAGAGAAAAGCGGTTTATCGGTGTCTGTTGGCGGCAAGGAATTGCTGGCTGATTTTTATACAGTCTTCGTACGAAATATGAGGGACCTGGGAACTCCGGTGTATGCAAAAAAATTCTTCATGGAAGTGCTGGAGGCTTTTCCCGGTCACACCCGTATCATTGCGGTGTATTTTGAAGGGAAACCTGTCGCGGCTGGTCTGATTACCTGGTTCCGAGAGACGGTTGAAATACCATGGGCGTCTTCCATTAGAGACTATAACCCGCTCTGTCCGAACAATCTTCTGTACTGGACAGCTTTGCAGTATGCGTTGGTAAATTCCTTCAAACGGTTTGATTTCGGTCGTTCAACTCCGGGAGAAGGGACTTGCCGGTTCAAAGAGCAGTGGGGGGCCAAACCGATCCAGTTGAATTGGCAGTACTTGTTGCCGGAAGGAGCCTCATTGCCGGAACTGAATAATAAAAACACGAAATTCGGAATGGCCATCAGGCTTTGGCAGATGTTGCCGCTACAGGTTACCAAGGTTTTTGGGCCGTGTATTGTCAAAAACATCCCGTAAGACTATGCAATTTTCAGTTATTATCCCCGCAAAAAACGAAGAGACCAACATTGGTCGCTGCCTTGATTCCATTGCGAACGTCGATTGGGATAGAAACCAGTATGAAGTCATTGTTGTGGATAATGGCTCGACCGATCAAACAGTCGAAATTGCCAGGCAGAAGGGCGCTGTAGTGTTTATCAGGCATGGACTTGCGATTTCCGGTCTGCGCAACTTTGGCGCTCAGCAGTCATCGGGGCAGATACTTGCATTTCTTGATGCAGACTGTGCGGTCACACATCACTGGTTCCTTGCCGCTTCTCTTTATTTGAATGATAAAGACAATGTATCCGCATTTGGCAGCCCGGTAGTTGTTCCAGACGGGGGAACTTGGGTACAGAAAGCATGGTTCAATGTTCGCGGTAAACCAGGTTTGATCGAGGAGGTAGCATGGCTTGAATCAGCAAATCTTTTCGTAAAACGATCCGCTTTTCTCGCTGTTAATGGGTTCAACGAATCGCTGATCACCTGTGAGGATTATGATTTGACCCAACGGCTCAAGACTGAAGGCAGGTTGGTTTCCGACTACAGAGTTATGGCAATACACTACAGAGAACCTGCAACTATTAGAGAATTTATCAAGAAAGAAATGTGGCGAGGAAAAAATAATTTTACAGGACTTTTTGAAAGAAAAATTGAATTGAGTGAAATACCCAGTTTAATTTTCCCGTTGATCTCTCTGGCCTTTAGCATTGGATCATTATTTTTTTTGGGAAAGCTTGTAGTAGGCCCGGACAGATATAACTTGATGTATCTATTGATTCTCCTTTTTATCTGGCAGTTTCCTGTGCTGATATTTTGTTCAAGAAAAAACAAATCAGGTGAGTTGCTCACCACGTTGCAGCTATGGCTTCTGTTTAATGCATATTTTCTCGCTCGTGGACTTGTCGTATTCCGAAGGCGTTAACGTGTCGTCCACAGTAACGCAATATTTAGTTCCAAGCCAGAGGCTACTTATATGTGCGGCATAGCCGGTTTCTTCAGATCCTGTGCCCCTGAAGCTGATACATCGGTTCTCATGCGCATGGGGGACGCAATCCGCCATCGAGGTCCGGATGCTTGCGGTGAATATCTCGACGATCACGTCGGTTTGGCCCACAGGCGTCTTAGCATCATCGACCTTTCGCCCCAGGGAAACCAGCCGATGTTTTCAACAGATGAACGTCTGGTAATCGTTTTCAATGGAGAGATATACAATTTTCTGAAATTGCGTGAGCAACTGGAGCGTGACGGTGTCATTTTTCGCACAAAAACCGATACCGAAGTGATCCTTGCGCTTTATCGAAAGATGGGAACAGAGTGCCTCAAACAGTTGAACGGCATGTTTGCCTTTGCTATCTGGGACATTTCAGAGAAGACTCTATTTTTGGCACGGGACAGAATAGGGAAAAAGCCTCTCTACTATTACCATGTCGGCGGAGACCGACTGGCATTTGCCTCAGAGATCAAGTCTCTGCTTCAACTGCCAGGTATCAACCGGGAGATCGAGCCGACCGCCATTCCTGATTTTCTTTCCTATCAGTACATACCTGATCCCAAAACCATCTACCGGAATATCCACAAACTTCCTCCAGCACATTTCATGGTTCTGAAAGTTGGAGGTGAACCTCGTATTGCTGAGTACTGGGATATAAATTTTACGCAGCAATATGGGCGTTCATATGTTGACGCAGAAGAGCAGCTTCTCGACCTTTTGCAGGATGCTACCACTTCCCGGATGGTCTCTGATGTTCCTCTTGGCGCATTTCTGAGTGGGGGCGTAGATTCCAGTGCTGTAGTGGCTCTAATGGCAAAATCATCGCATGATCCTGTCAGAACCTGCACCATCGGTTTTAAGGACAAAAGGCATGACGAATCTTCCTTTGCCCGCGAAATTGCCGATCTATTCAAAACCAATCACACTGAATATATTGACAATGAGCGATTTGTCGACACAGTGGCACTGCTGCCGAAGTTTTTTGACGAACCATTTGCCGACTCATCCGCAGTTCCAACCTTTCATGTGTCTCGCCTGGCGCGCCAGACTGTTACTGTTGCGCTGGCCGGGGATGGCGGTGACGAAAGTTTTGCCGGGTATGCGAAATATGCAGTGGAACTGAAAGAAAATCTTGCCCGGCAGCTTGTACCTAGGCCTGTTTTATCGTTGATTCATTCTGCTATGGCAGGGCTGGAAGGCAATACCCTGGCGCAAAAGGCCCGTTCTCTGACCGGAAGCGCCCTTAAAGATCCGGGCAGAGCCTTTTTTCGGACCAACAGTTGTATTGAAGATACGGGTCTGCAACAGCTTCTCTCTGCTGATATTAGACGGTCGTGCAGCGGCTATGACCCTGCAGTCCATACTCTTCGATACTGGGACAAGATACGAGGAATCGACCATACAGCCTGCATGCTCTACACTGACCTGAAGACCTATCTTCCTGGCGATATTCTGGTAAAGGTTGACCGTATGAGTATGGCGAACTCTCTGGAGGTCCGGGCGCCGTTCCTTGATTATCGAATTATCGAGTTTGCGGCATCGCTTCCGAGCGATTGGAAAATCAAAGGGAAAAACAAAAAGATCATCCTGAGGAAGGCTTTCAGCCGCCTGCTTCCCGAAGGGGTTTTGAACCGGGCGAAGCATGGATTTACAGTGCCCCTTGACCTCTGGTTCAGGAGGGAGCTTAAGCCTATGGCGGAGGAGTGCCTCTTAAGGCAGAGCGCTCTCGCAGAATACCTGTCAATTACGACGGTGCAGCGTCTCTGGCAGGAACACCAAAGTAAACGCTGCGATCATGGCACGATCCTCTGGAGCCTGTTGATGCTGGCTCTTTGGCAGAGGGAGTATCAGGTATGAACTTAAGGGACTTGGAACAAACAAATATACCGTTTTACATCTCATCTTCAAGCCATCTTTGCCGCCCCTTCAATCACAAAATCCTCGACGTAGCACTGCTACGCCTGCGGTTTTGCTCAATCAGGGACGGCAAATCTGACCCGAATCTGAGCGTAAAAACTGGTATATCAGTTTATTCCAAGTCCCTTATGTCGTTCCTTGTATGATTCTACCACATAGTACAACACCGGTATAGTTACCCTCGACAGGGTGGTGGAGGCGACCTCGCCACACATCATGGCGAGCGCCAGCCCCTGGAAGATCGGGTCGAAGACGATGACGAAGCTTCCAACCACAACCGCCGCCGCGGTCAGCAACATCGGACGGAAACGTACCGCCCCCGCCTCTATGATCGCCTCGGAAAGCCCAAGCCCCTCCCGCCGCTTCATCTCGGTAAAGTCGATGAGGATTATGGAGTTTCGGACGATGATACCGGCCAGTGCGATGAAGCCGATCATGCTGGTGGCGGTGAAAAAGGCGCCGAAGATGGCGTGCCCCGGCAGGATGCCGATAAGTGTCAGTGGTATCGGCGCCATAATCACGAGGGGGGTGGTGAAGTCCCTGAACCAGGCCACCACCAGGATGTAGATGAGGATCATGACAGCGCCGAAGGCGATACCCAGGTCTCGAAACACCTCGTATGTAATGTGCCACTCGCCGTCCCACTTTATCCCCGGACGCCGCTCGCTCCAAGGCTGGCTGGCGGCCCGCTGTTCGATCCTGTAGCCGCCGGGGAGGGATATGCCGTCGATATCTTTTCGCATCTTGAGGATGGCGTAGACAGGCGCCTCTATCACCCCGGCCACGTCGCCGGTAACGTAGACCACGCTCTTCAGGTTCTTGCGGTAGAGGGTCTTCTCCTCGTTTTGCCGGGTGACCCGCACCAGTTCCGAGAGTGGCGCATTCCTCTTTTCCCCCGGCACGTAGATGGAGGAGAGGCTAGCCACCGAGCTGCGTCCGGCTACCGGCAGGCGGAGGTTGATGGTGACCGGCTCCTTTTCGCCGGGAACGTGCAGAAGCCCCGCATCCATCCCGGAAAGAGACATCCGCAGGGTCTGCACCACGTCAGCAGTCTCAATACCGGAAAGAGCCGCCTTCTCCTTGTCAACCGTGAAGCTGTACTTGGGCTGGTCGTCCTCCCGGTACCAGTCCACGTCAACCACCCCAGGGGTCTTGCTGAAGATATCCTTCACCTTGCGGGCTATTTCCACTCTACTTGCGTCGTCCGGGCCGTAGACCTCGGCCACCAGGGTAGAGAGCACCGGCGGCCCGGGGGGGATCTCCGCCACCTTGAGCCTTGCCCCGTAGCGGTCGGCAATCTCCTTCAGTTGGGGACGTAGGCGTTTGGCGGTGTCGTGGGACTGGTCGTTGCGCTCCTCTTTGGGAAGCAGGTTGACCTGGATGTCCGCCACGTTAGACCCCTTGCGCAGGTAGTAGTGGCGCACCAGGCCGTTGAAGTTGAAGGGTGCGCTGACTCCCGCGTAGCTCTGAAAGTCGGTAACCTCCGGCGTCCGGCGCAGAACCTCCCCCAACTCAGCGGTCAACCGCGCCGTATCCTCCAGGGTGCTGTCGTCAGGGGCGTCCACTATCACCTGCAACTCGTTCTTGTTGTCGAAGGGGAGCATCTTGACCGTGACTACCTTGAAATAAATCAAAGAGCAGGAGATGAGAAACAGTAGCACGACGCCGGCCAGAAAACCGTTGCGAACCTTTTTCCTGTGCAGGAGCGCCCCCATGACCCGGCGGTAGAAGCTGGTAAGCTTTGATTCTCCCGTCTCTGCCCCGCCTCCTTTGCTCGACGCTTTCCGCATAAAGCGGTAGGCGTAGTAGGGGGTGACGGTAAAAGCGATGAAGAGCGAAAAAAGCATGGCCACGCTGGCGCCAACCGGGATCGGTTGCATGTACGGCCCCATCAGACCCCCGACGAACCCCATCGGGAGAATGGAGGCAATGACCGCTAAGGTGGCAAGCACCGTAGGGTTGCCGATCTCGTCAACCGCACGGATCGCCGCCTCCATCGGCTTCAGGAGGGTGGTGGTGAAGTAGCGGTGAATGTTCTCCACCACCACAATGGCGTCGTCCACAAGGATGCCGATGGAGAAGATCAGTGCGAACAGGGTGATCCGGTTAAGGGTATAGCCGATCAGGTTGAAGATCAGCATGGTGAGGGCCAGGGTCACCGGAATGGCGATGGCCGCCACCGCCCCGGCCCGCCACCCCATGAATACGGCGATCAGCATGGTGACCGATATGGCCGCCAGGAACATATGGAACAGGAGTTCGTTGTTCTTGTCCCGCGCCGTCTCGCCATAGTTGCGGGTGACCGTCACCTGGACGTCAGCCGGGATAATTTCCCCCTTGAGCGCCTCCACCCGCTTGAGGAGGTCTTCCGCTACCCAGGTGGCGTTAGACCCCTTACGCTTGGCCACCGACACCGTAACTGCCGGATAAAGTGGGTTGCGGTCCCCCGTAAGCCCCTTGCGCGCCGCAGACGGTCCCATCCCGAAAAAGACGTAGTCGCTTGGCTCCTCCGGCCCGTCCAGAATGTCGGCCACATCGGCAAGGTAGACCGGCCGACCGTTGTGGACCCCCACCACCAGCCGTCGCACCGCGTCCACGTCAGTGAGGAGATCACCGGTTTCCACCAGATATTCCCGGTTGCCGACCGCCATACTGCCGCTCTTAAGCGCCGCATTCCCCTTCTGCAACGCAGACATGACCTGTAGGGGGGAGAGCTGACGGCCTGCCAGTCGGCCGGTATCCAGCATCACCCGGACCTGCCGCCTCAATCCCCCCTTGATCTCCGTCTCGGCCACGCCGGGGCTCTTTTTCAGGTTGTCGCAGACCTCGCGGGCGATGCGGCGCAGCATGTAGTGGTCGTAGCGCCCGGACCAGAGGGTCAGTGTCAGGATCGGCACATCGTCAATGGATTTAGGCAGGACCAGAGGCTCGCCTGCCCCCGGCGGGAGGAGCAGGCGGTTGCTCATCACCTTGTTGTAGAGCTTTACGAGAGATGCCTCCATGTTCTGGCCGACGAGGAAACGAACCGTTACGATCCCGAGCCCGGGGCGACTCATCGAGTAGACGTACTCGACCCCGCTTATTTCCCACATCTTGCACTCGAACGGCTTTACAACCCTTTCCTCCACCTCCTTCGGCGTAGCGCCGGGCATCGGCAGATAGATGTCGATCATCGGCACCTGAATCTGCGGCTCCTCCTCGCGTGGGGTCACCAGCACAGCGTAGACACCCAGGAGCAGCGAGGCAATCACGATGAGCGGGGTCAGCTTGGAATCTATGAAGGCGCTGGCAATCCTGCCGGCAAAGCCTAAGTTATTCATCATCTTCTCCAGGATAGGCGCTGCCTGCCGCGACCACGACCGACAGAGGGTAAACCATCCACCTGCAAATTCTATTCTACCCTTGCCCCATCCACTACCTTCTCTGAGCCGCCGGTGACTATCCGCTCACCGGCGATGAGTCCGGCCAGCACCTCAACCCGGTCGCTGATTGTCTTTCCTGTCTTTACAAGCCGCAACCGGGCAATGTTCTCCCGGTCTACCACCCATATTGCGGTAAGCGTTCCACGATCCATGACAGCGCTCTTCGGCACAAACAGCCCTTGACGCTCACCAACCGGGAACAGCGCCTTGCCGTACATGCCGGAGCGGACTCCCTTGTCGGCGACACCGAGCTTGACCGTGAAGGTGCGGCTTGAGGGATCGGAGGTAGGCGCCACCGCTACCACTTGGCCAGTCAGTCCCTCGGCCAGGCCGTCTATTTTTACCAGTACCGTAATCCCCTGCTTGATCTTGCCGGAAAGCGAATCAGGCGCAGCTACCTCCAGCCGGTAGTTCCCCTCTTCCTCTACAGTCATAAGCGGCATCCCCGGGAACACGCTCATCCCCAGATCGACCGCCTTGACAGTGACGATACCGGTCAGTGGCGCTGTGATCCTGGTGTAGCCCGCCACGGCTCCGGCAGCCCTCGAGCTTTCGACTGCACGGCTTGCCC
>JBAQKZ010000083.1:0-7729 GCA_049301475.1 Geobacteraceae bacterium
GCAGCCTCCAGATGACCCAATGTCACGTCATTCGGTCCGAGGTCTAAGCTGCCGTTATATTGACGGGCATAGTGAACCGAGGCGTGCCGCCGTTTGAAGTCTATGTACACGCCAATGCTTGGGACGCACATCGACATTGCCAAATCATCATCCGGACCAGCAATCACGTTGCCCGCACGATGTTGTTTCTCATTCGCCTTGGTAATGGGCGTACCCATATACTGCACGTATTTCCAGAGTTTGTTTTCTCTATCGTACCCCTCGCCTATGTAAGCAGCCGGATATTGGGTATCCATATATATGATTCTCTTGCTGTGCGGATGGAAGGATGGCGGTATTCCCTCCACCTCCCAGACCTCACGGGGCTCCCACTCGGTTAGTGTGGAAGGGTTCCAGTGCGGCCAGTTCTTCAGGTCGACCAAGGGAAACTCCTGCTCCAGCGTAGGAGCGCCCTTTACCCAGTTAAACCTGGCGTTAGCCACGACGAGAATCGTTTTCTTGCTGAGCACTTTCCAGCTTTTGTACCATGACGGACGCGCATTGATTATTCCTATCTCGTCAGCGAGCATGTCCAAACCATCCACCGGGTCCACCCAGGCGGAGCCGGAAAGCCTTCGAGTCCGCCGCACCGACTTGACATAGACCCAGGTATCCTCTAGTTTGGGGCTATCATACCGGATCGTAAAAAGGCCAATCCCTTTCAGGTCATATGGGGCCGTAACAAAGAAGAGCGTCTTACTTAGGACTGAACCATCGCCGAGAACCGGGTTATTCCCACCGTTTTCCAGACGACCCTTAAAGAATACGCGGAGCCAGTACCAATCCTGCCGACGCTCAACACCCGTTTCGGGGTTGACCAGAAGCCAAGAGTGTGGATAGTACTGAACCATGCCGTACATCTGGGCGAAATACCAATTCCAGATCACCTTGTCGCCAGCATATTTATCGTTGATATCGATATCCGGGAACGGCAAACCGGCCTTGTAGCCCGACACTTCACGGGTCTTGGGATCGAATTTGACGTCTTTAGAATACCTTTTTGTGGCCGCTACGAACCCCTTGCTCATTTTAGGTATATCAGCTTTCCTGAGCTTCATCTGGAGTCCCCAGCTCCGAATCTGATACTCCTGGGAAGGAATCAGCATGCTCTTGATTGTCTTCCCCTGAAAGGTATCGTTCATGACCTTGTCCAGATTGGCCTTGCTGATTATGGTTCCTGGGGGAAGCTCGGCGGCCGAGGCCGGAATAGCAGCCATCACGCAAAGCGCGGCGCCGACAACCAGGGATAAACCGGTTTTTAGCATTGGTTTACTTGACATTATTTAACTCCTCCTTACCGTCATTTCTCTGTTTGCCCGCAATTTGCAAAAAAGGGGGTTAAAACTGGTAGGTCAAACGGAACAACAACTGATCGTTGTTGGCGAAATAATCCAGCATGTGGGCGGCATATTCAGGCTGACGCTGGTTGAGGCCGCCTGGGAAACGAGGATCAGCACCAGGGTTACCAGCAGGAGGTAAGAATGCTGTTTGAGCAGGAACTTGGTGCTGGCCAAAGAAGAAATTGGCCTCCAGCCTTGCCCGCCAGTGATTGCCCAATACAAATTCAACACTCGGGAAGAAGAACGTCCCTTGATAGCTCATGTCCCACCCGAAGGCCAGCATAGGGTTTATCGTCTCGTTTCTGTAGCTCAACAGCGCAATTGCAGTCAACAAAGTGGTGTGCTCCCTCTGCGGTGCGCCGAAGGTCAAAAGATCGATAATGTTGTCTCTTTTTCTAAAGGCAAGAATCCACTCATCAAACATCTGCACAGAGAAGAAACAGGGTTTGCCAGTCCCAAGTAACTGCTGGGTAATGGCGATGGTCTTGTCCATCCTGAGCATGGTCTTCAGCACATTCTTCTTTACAATGCTGCCTCCGTTTGTTGATGGAATGAAAAAGTTGTAATTATTATAAGGCGCCGGAAAGCCGAGTAACATTTCAAGTGACGGGTAAGCAATGTCGGCGTATCCGTTTGATGCATTGTACGGCTGGTCCCTGGTAAAAACGAGTTCCGTGCTCAAAACCGCATCAAGCAAGGGTACGTAGCCGTTCATCGTCAGACCGAAGACGTCTATCTTCGGATAGACAGTCTCGACAAGGCTGCCGTTGCTAATCGGATCTACCCCATTTAATGGGGTACCCCCAAGCAATTTAGTTGTACTGGCTACCGGATCATTACTGAATGTTTTCAGATAGGCAAGTGAATAGCCGACCGGCCCTGCTGCTCCGCTCCAGCGTACACCGTAAGTTGGTTCGCTGACGTCGCCATCAGGATGTCGCTTGTTTTCACCCACCGCCTTCGTTCCGGGAGCCACCAAATAATTTACACCGCCGATATTTGTTGTTATTCCCGCTACTGCGCTGGCGCTTGCAATACCGTTCTTGAAATAAGAGTTAAAGGTAAGCCCCTTAACGCCTGTGAGCGAATAACGTCCGCCGTTGACGTCATACGTGTTGCCAACGTCTGCGTCGCGGTCAAACCCCGGGCGCAAGAGTAGTTGTAGCGAGCCGGCAAGCTCCGGCACCTGGATCCTGGCGTTGACCATGATCAGAGGCTTCCGCACTTCCTCGTTTTCCGGCTCCATGAAGAATCGCCACCGGAAATCATAACCGTGCACGATATCCATGGCGCGGAAGAAGTCTGTCTCACCCCAGACCACCTGCTGCTTGCCGATACGGAGCTGCAGACGCTCGAACGGCTCCAGATCGACGTACCATTCACGAATTTGGGCCTGGTCGTATATCTCCTCCTTCATGTTGTCGCCGGGACCGCCGGTTCCGCCCAGTATCTGCGCGCCGCTCCGGCTGATGTCCTGGAGGCGCCGCAGGTAATTCGTCATAATCTCGCGATCCAGACGTGCAATAACCTTGAAGCTGACCGGCCCGATGGGGGTTTTGTCTATCTTCTGCTCGGCATCAAGCAAAATCGAGCCGCGAAGCATGGAAAAATCCCAGCGGTCATTTTCTTTTGTTTGTTTCTCGTCCTGCAGATTCATCTGCGCCCAGGTGCGAACATACCCTCCTAAATGAAACGCGTTGGGCTGTTCCGTTGTCCCTTCCTCGGCAAACACAGGAACAGACCAAGCCAGCAGAAGTATAAATATCCCTGAGGAAAGCGCCTTCAAACAGATTCCCAATCTACTTACATCTTCCATATTTGGTTCCTCCTTTCACCCGGTATCAAATCTTTCTTTTGAGGAATTACTAAGTAGATATCAAGAGCAGAATCGATTCTGAGAAACGTGACCGACCCCTCCGCCCTTCGCTCCCCCCCTTTCTTTTATGGTATTAAAGCAGTCTCTTATTTATTACCCTTACCCACAATGAATGCAGGGCGAAATACTGCGGCCATGGCCGGCATTACAAAGAGCGCGCATGCTGCGGAGATAGAAAGCCAGACAGCCATCAGGACGCCCATCTCAGCCTGGAAGCGTATCGACGACATACACCACCAGAAGACGCTTATGATCAAGGTGGCTGCCGTGACCAGCACACCCTTTCCCTGGCTGGAGAGGGCCTTGGCAATGGCGAGATCCATGTCGCCGTGCTTTGTCATCTCTTCATGGATGCCGTCAATAATGTAAAATGCGTAGTCGACCCCCAATCCTATCCCCAGAGCCACCACAGGAAGGGTATTGATGCTCATGCCGATCCCTTCCCAGGTCATGTAACTGAACGTGAGGGTATTGGAGAGTACAACAGGCACCATGAAGAACATCCCCGCCGTGGAGGAGCGGTACGCCACCGTACAGCAGATAACCACCACAAGCAAACCTACTGCGATGGCCTCGATTTGTCCCGCAAGAATAACCTCGTTAACCGCCGCGAGGACACCTACCAGTCCCCCTGCGAGAAGATACTCGGCCCCCGGAATCGGATGCTTGGCGGCGAATTCCTTCACCCTGGCAACCGTGGAACGAATAGTGTCCCCCTTATGGTCCTTGACCATGAGGGTCACAGCGGCATTCTGGAATTGCGCATCGACGAACC
Source organism: Geobacteraceae bacterium (assembly GCA_049301475.1). Taxonomy (GTDB): domain Bacteria; phylum Desulfobacterota; class Desulfuromonadia; order Geobacterales; family Geobacteraceae; genus JBAQKZ01. The sequence goes on from JBAQKZ010000083.1 coordinate 4,031, forward strand.
TGTCGATGTCCCCCGGTTCCGTGCCCGCGAGATAGATGTATATCAACTCCGAGTTCTCGGCTATGTCGGCTCCATACTCCTTGTATCGTGGATTACCCTCTCGCACGCTCACCCTTATCTTCGGAAGAGCGTCGGCAAGTGAAAGCGACCCCCCAACTTCAGGCTGCGACTCCATGAAATTCTGGAAATAGTCCATATAATCCAGATTTTGCGGTTTCCTCATGGCGTCATATTCCTTCGACGCGATGACGACAAACATCCGGTCGGTTCCCTGAAATTGCTTGTTTATCGAAGTGGCGGCCTTGTTGTATTCCGAATCCGCCCGGAGGATCGGCGAACCTGGGCGTGTATCCCCCACTTTCAGGTTAAAGGCGTACAGGCCGGATAAGACAAATATCACCGCAGCCGCAGCCACCACATAGTAGCGCGCGCGGGTGGTAGCAAGATGGACGGCGAGGGTGATAACCCAACCCAAAAAAGCGAAAACGTTGACCGGATGCGCGTAACCTTTCGGCATCCTGGCCCAGGAGAGAAGAAGAGGTGTGGTCAACACGGCGCTGATGGCAATGGTCAATACCCAGATTGTGCCAATAATGGCAACCTTGTGCAACAACGGAATCGGCGTGAGAAGCACACCCAACATGCACCCTGCGTCCGCAATAACACCAAGCATGCCCGGCTTGAACAACGCCGCCAGGCTCGCCATTGCCGCGGCCTGCGTGTCGGGCGCCCCTTCGCCGATCTGATCATCAAAGTGCGTCACCAACTGTACAGAGTGAGAAATGGCGCGTGCGGTGATCAGAAAGGCGACCACAATGACGAGTGGGTCCATCTGAAAGCCCAAGAGCTTTGCGGCGCCGAGCGCCCAGATGCAACTGACCACGCCGGCAAGCAACGGGAGCAGTGTGCCTCGCCACGTCCTGGCAACGAGAAAAAGGAGCAGGATCAAGAACATCGTGCAGACAGCGAGTATGATGAGTGTTTCCGGGACATAATAACCCACCCAGCCGTACAGGATCGGTTCCCCTACTACCCCTATATTAATGCCTTTCCCTTTCGCCTTGTCCACAATCGCCATGACCTGCTTGAAGGCCACATCATAGTTCAAAAGATGATCATAAAAGTCGACGGTAATCAAGGTCGACTTCATATCCCCTGATACATAGCGGCCATAAACCATCTCGTTGCCCAGGATTGCATCGCGAAGCTTGCCCATCCCTTCCTGGTCGCTGGGTAAATCGGGCCACATCAGCGGCACACTGATTATCCCCTGCGTGGATGCGCGCACATCCCTGAGCTTTTTGGTGGAGAGGGATATGACCTGGAATGGATTGACCCCCTTTACAAACTGCAGCTCATTAGTGATTTGTTGCACCTTGGAGAGGAAATCCCTATTAAAGATATCCCCCTTTTCCGCCGTCACCATTATGTTAACAATGTTCGACCCACCAAAAGTCTTTTTAAACTTTTCATTTACCTTTATATAAGGGTGTTTCGTGGGGAGAAGCTCCTCAAAAACCGTTTTCAGATTGATATGGGCGGCAAAAAATGCAAAAATAACCGTTAAAGCAGCGATAGTCAATGTCACCGCCGTACGATTATTAAAACAGAAATTCGTAAAACCCACCAACCACCTATTGTGGTGGGCGCTATCTTTCCAATCATATCTGCGTTTTTCTTCCATGAGACTCCCCTTTTCTATATTTTCTTATCAAAAAATTTGATATCGCCTTTTTCCAGAACAGCCAGGCGGGCGCCCGACAGATAATAGCGGTTACCCGACTTTGCCACCTTGGTGTACCATGAGGTATCGAGGTCCGTTATCCTTTTACCGTTCCAGTCGGCGCCGGAGGAATCTCCCTTGAGCATTACCCCTTTGTCACCGACTGCAATCCACTCCGTTCCGTCCCAGATAATATCGAACAGGTGCTCTATAGTGGCTTTCGAAGTTTCCGTCCAGCTCTTGCCGCCGTCTTTTGTAATGAGAACGACCCCCTGGAGCCCCACGGCAACTCCGTTATCCTTGTCCCGTAACGCCACACCCATGAGACTGCTTACCACGGGGGATTTGACGGCGGTCCAAGTTTCTCCGCCGTTATCCGTTCTCATTATGCGACCGGCTTCACCGACCAGAAATCCCGTCTTCTCGATTAAAGCAATACTATTCCAAGCTACATCTTCCTGTTTCAGCCTCCGCTCCCACGTCAGTCCGAAGTCCTTCGAGTAAAGTACCGCCCCCATCTCTCCCACAACCCAAGCGCCGCCATCGGGGAAAACCCTGACCGCCACAAATTTGTTGGCAAGATCGGAACGGGGTGCCTCCACACTCTTCCAGGACGTTCCGCCATCACTGGTAACCATGACAACTCCGTTGTTGCCCACAGCACATGCCCGTTTATCGTCCCAGGTGGCGATATCCTGAAGATGTTCCGTCGTTGGAGTCGTCTGCACCACCCAAGAATTGCCTGCATCGTTGCTACGCACGACTTTGCCGTGGCTTCCCACCGCCCAGACCGTAGTCGGCGTCGGCGACACGACACCATAGAAACGGTCTCTCTTGACGATTGGATAAGGATTGGTCTTTGCTTCTTCTGGTTGCGGTTTGATATATATGGCAACATAGAGCAACGCACCGATAATGAGCAGCGGCAAAGCCGAAATTATTATTCCGATCGTACGTTTGATTAACATCCTTACTCCCCCATAAGAAAATTTTGTACTAATTCGGTATTGCATTCAAGATGGCGCTGTAGAGACGCAAAATCTTGCGTCTCTACGAAAAGAATAATGTCATCTTGAATGCTATTTGGAATAAACAACCCTGTTTTGCGTAATGCGGCTCCGGTGAACACTCAGAAAAAACCCTTACTCTGACAGCACCCGTTTACGCCGTCACATTATGGCACGCGGCAAACTAATCCAAAAAACACACATATGTCAAGTGATTTTTGCGTTTCTGCAATGGATTTTAAAACGTTTTTTTACTTTTATTTACAGTTTTTTTGCCCCGGCAGGTCGCACCATAAGCACCGGCATATGGGAATAGCGCATCACTCTGTCCGCCACGCTGCCTATCATCAGCATACTTATGGCGGAACTGACGTTAGTGGTCATAAGTATCAGGCCTACCTTCTTCTTTTGGGCAAATTTTATTATGGTCTCAGCGGCATTGCCTACCAATACTTCCGTAGTGATAGTGGCATTAATCCCTTCCGAAGCCATCTGGGACCGTATCTTGGAAAGATATTCCAGGGATATTTTTTTCTGCGCCTCATGGGATTCGTGAATACTGTCATTTTCCATCACCCAGGCGGGAGGGGTCTCTATAACCTGCAATAGTACCACCTCACATGTCTCACAACCCCCGGCTATCTGTTTTACGTGGGGGAGAATACACTCCGCAATCTTGGACCTGTCAAGGGGAACAAGTATCTTTTGGTACATTTTAGTGTCTCCTTTACTATTGGGATCAAGTTCCTGGTTTCCTATACGTCAAGACTTTGTTATAGAGAGTCAAACGGTTTTTGACCACACTTTAAATATGATAATAGAACTCCGTTGTCAAGCCTTTTGCACGGTAAATTTGTTCTCCATGTGAGCAGTCATGCTGGACAGGAGTTTTGAGTCATTTTCAAATAGTCAAAGACCATACGCACGTTTCTCATGAGCTGTCTCATTTTTTGTGCGACACTCACCGTG
>JBAQKZ010000084.1:0-3649 GCA_049301475.1 Geobacteraceae bacterium
GATTGCGCACCATCCAGCGGCTGATCCGCTCCCGCCATCCGGAGCAGACCGGGTCCGCCTGATGACCGTGGATCAAAAGAATGTCCTCCCCCACCCCTGCCCGCATCAGCGCCGCTTCATAGACCTCGATCCCGGGGAAAACCGTCCGCAGGGGGGCTGCATCGTCCTGCCAGTCCAGGTCGTGGTTCCCCCAAATCTTGATGTACCGCGTCCGCGCCGGCTCGGGATCGTGGAATTCCCGCAGCAGGTCGTAAACGGACGTGTGGGTGATGTAGATCGGCGCGAACCTGCTGTTTTCCCAGAGCTCCTCGGCGTCGCCCAGCTCGATGTAACTGAAGCCCTCCCGCAGATAATAAGCGAGCGCGAATTTGTACACCATCGAATTGGCGGCAAACTCGTCCCCCGCCGACCCGTTCCCCCGATGGCAGTCGGAAAAGACGATGTAGCGACTTTCAGCGTTCAGCTCAATCTCGAAAGTTTTCATAGTTCCTTACTCAAAACTAAAAACTTCTTAATGGTGAACATTCTCTGCCCGCGTAACCTTAAAAAACGTCAAAACCAGTATCTTCATGTCAAAAAAAAATGACCTGTTCTTCAAATAATACTCGTCAAACTCCACCTTCTTCGGAATCGGAATATCGTCCCGGCCGTTGATCTGCGCCCAGCCGGTGATCCCCGGAATTAGGCGATGAACCCCGCGTTCCGTCCGCAAGGCAATCAGGTCGTCTTGATTGAACAACGCAGGCCGGGGACCCACAAAACTCATATCCCCCTTCAAAACACTCCACAATTGCGGCAGTTCATCCAGGCTCAATTTCCTCAGAAAGGGGCCTATCGATGTCAGATGCGCATCGCGATCTTTCAATAAGTGCGTCGCAACCGCAGGCGTATCAATTCGCATCGTCCTGAATTTCGGCATCCTGAAAATCTTGTTGCCCATGCCCACCCGATCCGACCAATATAAAAAAGGCCCTTTTGATGTTCCTTTCACCAAAAGAGCAATGATAATCAGCGGCACTACTAATATCAAAAGGAGAATGACAGTAGCAATTAAATCAAATATTCTTTTCACTCAGCACTATCTCACACCCCCGGTAAAACGCTAAATTTAAAGACCTGACCCCCGATTACGTGCTAATTAACCTCCATGCCTTTTTCTCTGATTTCGTAAATCAGAGGAATCCATGTATCATTTTCATACACCTGCGTGGAAATCGGTACAGGCGCCAGTCTGCTATCTATCTTTCCGGCAATCCTAAAAAGGTTCATCCCCTCTTCTACCCTATCCTTGCCGAAATTTTTTGATACCACAGCTACATCAATATCACTGTCAGGACGCATTCTACCACTCGCATACGAACCATAGAGGATGACGCGGTCGATGGATATTCCTTCCTGTTTTAATGTCTCAACAAACTTCTTGATGACCTTTACAGCTTTGATTTTATCCATTTAACAACCTCTTTCATCTCTTTTAGTTTTTGGGCGGTATAGGTACTTGTGCATTTTTCATAAAATGCTTTGGTTACATCGGGATAACGCGCCTCAAAATGAAATTCCATAAATTCACGCAGTTTAATAAGTATCTCCTCAGGAATTTCTACCCCTGATTTTTCCGCCAGATAAGGCAGGGAATGGCTGTGTGGTGCATGTACTTTTATATACTTTACAACCAATGCCTTTAAAAGTTTTTCCAAAGCCAGATGACCCATAAAAAGCGCATATGGATACTTCTTGCTTTTAAGCATTGCATTGGCAACGCTCAAATCGTATTTAGCACCGTTAAACCAATAAGATACCGTCTTTTTTATATCAAATTCTATCATCTTATTAAGAATCTACCACACATGAAGCACTTGTACAATACCATCCTTCTACTCCAACACCCCCGGCAAAACGCTAAAATGCAAGACCCCAAAAAATTCACTCAGCACTGTCGAGTAGATTAGTTTCTCCCGATGCTACAGGTTGATGTTTGTGTTCTCCGTTTCTGCCTGGTTTCCCGGCAGTGCCACATTATCTCAACCATACATCAGTTGGCGCTAACCCCTCTCAGAACCGTGCTTGCGCTATTTACGCACACGGCTCCTCACATGGTCAATTCACAGACAATGCAAACATACTGACCCTGATCCTTGGTTTCGGTAGAGGAAAACGCTTCAGCATCTCATTGAACTTTTGCCAGTTGAGACAGCCACGCTTACCACGACGGTTCAGCCACTTGAACAGCAGCTTTTTCACTTCTTCCCCAAACCGCGCAATTCCACGCAGGTTGTCGGTTACGCCGTAGTAGTTATAATGGCCTCTCAATTTGGCTTGGGCTGTTTCCCAAAGTTCTTTGGTCTTCAAAGTTCTGGCCTTCTTCAGCCATTCCTTGAAGATTTTCAGCTTGGCGATAAACTTCTTGCGGGCTGTCACCCGTTTCATCCGAAACCCTTTGCCGTCCCGCTTTGTACCGCAATAGTGGGTAAAGCCCAGAAAATCAAAGGTCTGTACTCTTTCCCCTTTTTGCTTGGCATTCTGAACGGCGAATCTCCCAAACTCCATCACTTTGGTCTTCGTCGGCTCCACCTCAAGCCCGAACTTGCCTAGCCGTTTAACCAACTCCTCGCGAAACCGTTCAGCCTCCTGCTTATGCTGAAAGCAGGCGACAAAATCATCGGCATAGCGAATGAGCCGGACAAACCCTGTGCAGCTCTTACGGTAAACCTTCTCGAACCAGAGATCAAGGGCGTAGTGAAGATAGATATTTGCCAGCAGCGGAGAGATTACCCCGCCTTGGGGTGTTCCTTCGTCGCTGACCGTTATGCTTCCATCTTCTGCCACCCCTGCCTTGAGGAAACGTTTCACCATGCGTTGAACTCTCTTGTCTTCTACCCGGTGCGCCAGAAATTTCATCAGCCATTCCTGATTCACACTATCGAAGAAGCCTTTGATATCAGCCTCCACAATGTGGTTGATCGACTGGTGCTCCACCGTCTCGCTCAAGGCTTTGAGCGCATCATGACAGCTTCGCTGCGGACGGAACCCGTACGAATCATTTATAAAATCCTGTTCGTACACTTGCTCCAATATCCGCACCAGCCCTGCCTCAACAAGTTTGTCTTCAAAGCACGGAGCCCCCTCCCCAGGGGACGTTGTTTGTCACTGCCCGGCTTGGGTATATATGCACGCCGGACAGGTTGCGGTATATACGCCATCCGATGCAACCGATCTATCAAATTTGACAGATTGGCGTCCAGATTTTCGGCGTACATATCCTTGGTCATTTCGTCAATGCCGGCGGCTGCATCTTTCCGCAACCGCTTGAAGCATTCCCGTAACAGTTCCTCGTTCATCAGGTGATACAGACTGGTGAACTTGAAGTCCGGCTCTTTACGGGCCTTCTCTGCTATGCGGTGCAGTTTCGTTTCCACCGGCTCCCCGCTTCCGTGAACGGCCGATGTTTCCTCACACCGCGCTACCATGTGTCGCCCCCTTCCCTCCAGCAGCATTACCCGCCTTCACTGGTACTACGAGGCGATCCGACTCCCTGTGCCTCATTGTCGGGTAGAAATACGGTGCGCACAGTTTTAGATGGAGAGTTACCAATTCATGCACCCTTTCGGTATGTGCAGTGGGTTCCTAATTCCACCATGACCCACGTTTC
>JBAQKZ010000085.1:0-4463 GCA_049301475.1 Geobacteraceae bacterium
TTAGGAGGCAAGCAATAATAAGTTGGACAAATTGCGCTCATATTTTGGTCAGATTTGGATGCAGTGATTGAGCAAAACCGCAGACGTAGCAGGGCTACGTCGAGGATTTTGTGATTGAGCTGCAGCCAAAGATGGCCGGAAGATGAGATGCAAGATGTTCATGTTATTGTTGCTTGCCTCCTTAGGATCAACCCCGCGGATGAATATCGGCATGCAACCGTTTCAGGCGTTCACGGGTAACGTGGGTATATATCTGCGTGCTGGAGAGGTCCGCATGGCCTAGCATGATCTGCACACTCCGCAGGTCGGCGCCGTTATCCAGCAGGTGTGTGGCGAATGAGTGGCGCAGAGTGTGAGGAGAGATGCGCTTCCTGATGCCTCCCTCCGCTGCCCATTTCTTTATGATATTCCAGAACGCCTGGCGGGTCATCCTGTCTCCGAGACGGCTTAGAAACAGGTAAGCGTTGTCGCCCCGCCGGTCGGCCTTTGGGCGGACAGTAGCCACGTACGAGGACAGCGCGGCGCAGGCCGATTCCCCAATCGGCACCAGCCGCTCCTTCTCCCCCTTCCCCATGGTCATGAGGTAGCCGACGTTTATGTTCACGTCCCGCGCCTTGAGCGATACCAGTTCCGAAACCCGCAGCCCGGTGGCATAGAGGAGTTCCAGCATTGCCCTGTCGCGCACCTCGCCTTCCCCATCACCTGCGGGGGCCGCCAGCAACGACTCCACCTCCGGTGCGGAGAGGGTCGCCGGAAGCCTGCTGATGCTCTTCGGCGCTTCGATGATCGAGGCCGGGTTACTGTCGGCGTAATTTTCGATCATCAGGAATTTGTGGAACATGCGGATGGACGACAGACAACGCGCCCGGCTGCGTGGACCGATGCCGACCTCCTTCAACCGCCCCAGGAATGTGGCAATGTTCGCGGAAGTCACCGCGCCCGGCGTACGCCGCCCCTCCCGCTCCAGGAAATCCAGGTATCGCGCCAGATCACGGCTGTAGGCCTCTTGTGTGTTCGCGGACAACCCCTTCTCCACGGTCAGGTAGCTTATGAAAAGGTCGAGATAATCGTTCAAGTGAATTATTCCTCGATGGCCTTCATCAGGCGGTTTCTGATCTCCCCCAGCTTGTCGTCGCTCATGATCTTCTGGCCAAAGATGTCTTTTACATAAAAGACGTCAGCGACCTGGTCAACCTTCGTGGATATCTTGGAAACCCCTATGTACAAACCCAGTTCGGTAATAGTGCTGGTAATACGGTAGAGGAGCCCCACCTTGTCATCGGTGTAGATGTCTATGACCGTGTAATCAGCCGACACCTCGTTGTCGATTTCTACACGGGAGGGGTAGCGCGGTTTTGGTTTCCCGCTCAGAAGTGTCGGCCTGTGGCGCTTCTCCACGAGGGTTCGGACCCGCGTCTTCCCCTCCAGTACCCTGCGCATATCCTCTTCCAGGCGTTTCCAACGACTTTCGTCGGTAATCACAAAGCCCTTGGGTGAATTGACTTGCAGAATATCCAGCGCCTTGCCGTTCGTGCTTGTATGGATTTGCGCTCCCAGGATGTTGAAGCCGTTGGCGGCCATTACCCCGGTAATCATGGAGAACAGCCCCGGCACGTCCAGTGTGCAGATGGTGAAATTGGAATACCCTCTCTCCATTTCGTGCCGGATCCTGGTGACCATGATATGGTCCCCCATCTGGAGAAGTATGCGCATCTGCTCGGCGATGACATCCGGAGGGGTGGAGAGGATGTGGCGGGTGGTTAATGCCTTCAGTTCCTCCTTGACATGGAGAGCCGGGTATTCATCGCCTAGAAGCTCGACAACCCGCCGTTTTACCTTTTTGACCCGCTCGCTGCTTGCCTCAAGCTCAAAATCACCCCGTTCGAGAACCTTGTATGCCTTTTCATATAGTTCCTGTAAAAGCAGGGCCTTCCATTCGGTCCAGACGTCGGGGCCGACGGCCCGGATATCCGCATAGGTCAGGAGATATAGCATCTTCAGGTGTTCGCTTTTCCCCATCTGGCGGGCGAACTGGATGATCATCTTTTCGTCGTGCAGGTCCCGGCGCTGGGCAATGTGGGCGAACAGCAGGTGATTACGGATAAGAAAGTCCAGGCGTTCGCTGTCCTCCCTGGAAAGCCCCATGCGGCGTGCAATGGTGGGCGCCAGGTCCGCACCCCGGTCCGCATGTCCTCCCCCTCCACCCTTTCCAACGTCGTGGAGCAACACCGCCAGCATCAGCAACTCCCGCTTGTCCACCTCACGGGCAAGCTCTGTCAGAAGCGGCAACGTCTCGCTATGCTCTCCCCTCAGGAGTTTGGCGATCTCGTCAACAGCGAAGAGCGAATGGATATCCACCGTATAGATATGGTAGATGTCGTGCTGGACCTTGCAGAATATCCGTTCAAACTCAGGGATGAAACGGTTCAGGAATTCCAGATGGTGCATGATCTGGAGGGTTTCGCCCACCCTCTTCTCGTTGCGGAGGATATTGAAGAAAGAGGCGTTGACCTCACGGTTGCGCCGGAATTTGTCGTTTACGAGATCGAGCCGCCCCCTGATCAGCGCCTTAACCTTTATGTTGAGAGTGGCGTTATGCTTCTGTGCATACTCAAAAACCTTCATGAGCCGCGTTGGGTCCTTATCCATGACCGTCTCATCCGGGATTATCAACTCCCCCTTCAGGATATAGAACCCCTCACCCACTGGGCGGCGGGTGAAGTAACCAAGTATCTTCAGCGCCCCTTCCTCGCGCCAGACACAGCGTGAGACAAGCTGTGAGGCAAGGTGCTCCACCCGCATGGCGTGCATGTAGTAGTCACGCATGAATTCCTCGACCGCCAGACTCTTTCCCTTGTCAACGTAACCGAGAAGGGCTGCAAGTCTGATCTGGGCGTCAAAGGTTATCTGGTCGTTCTTCCGGCCGGCCAGGTAGTGCAGTTCGTTCCTGATCCGCCAGAGGTAGGAGAGAGCGGTTCTGAAGGAGGCAAGTTCCTCCTCGGAGATGATCCCTTTGATGATCAACTCCCGAAGGTCGTCGGCCTTGTACTTGATCTTTGAGACCCAGAGGGCGGTGTGCATATCCCGCAACGCTCCCTCGCCTTCCTTGACATTAGGTTCCAGAATGTAGACTGTCGAGCCGAATTTTTCCCGGCGTCTATTCAACTCTTCAAGTTTGTCCCGAATGAAGGCATCGCTCCCCTTCGTGATTATCTGGGCAAACATGACCTTGCGGAACTCATTAAACAGCGGGTTGCTTCCTATGAGAAACCGGGCGTCAAGCAGAGCTGTCCTTACAGTTGTGTCGTTTGAGGCCATTTCCACGCAGTCGGCAATTGTGCGAACCGAATAACCGACGTCCAGGCGCATGTCCCAGAGGAAATAGAGAATCTTTTGAGCCATTCCCTCCACTAACTGGGGATGTTTGCCGTCATGGAGAAACATCAGATCGATATCGGAACAGGGGTTCAGTTCGCCCCTGCCGTAGCCCCCTATGGCCACAAGGGTCAACTGTTCATCGGGTTGTACCTGGGGAGACAGGTCCAGGGTAATGCTCTGGAAGAGCTTATTGATCAGCGTGTCGGTCATGGCGGTAATCAACCCGACCACCGCCTCTCCGCTCGCGCCTGCGCGGTGCATGTCCATGATCCCGGCACGGTAGTGGTTCAGGAAATGCTTGCTGGCGGCCAGGTAGAGAGGACGCTTTTCTTCAAAGGATGCCTTCCCGGAGTCTCCGGCTTCGCATGTTTCATCCGGAAAGTATCTGTCGATGTCGAAATCCATACACACCCAATCCCTACTTTACGCTGTCGATATATCTTTTGATCCCTTCCATGATCCCTGTAGCGATCTCGTTTTGATACTGTGGGTCCTGTAGCAATCTCTCTTCCATGTCATTGCTGAGAAACGCCACCTCCACCAGGATGCTCGGCATGGTGGCCCCGACCAGCACGTAGAACGGTCCCTGCTTGACCCCCAGGTTTCTCGCCCCCGCATGTCGGCTGCTGACCTTGCCATGGAGGGCCATCTGCACCTCTTCCGCCAGATGGGCTGAATCGTTCAGCTTGTAGTTGGCCATCAGGTCGAACAGTACCGCCTGAAGCATACTGACCTTTTCCAAGGTAGTGCCGTTTTCTTTCGCGGCGAGTTGTGCGGCCTTCTGCGTCTTTGCCAGGTTGAGATAATAGGTCTCTATGCCGGCCGTGTTGCGGTTGGGGGAGGCGTTGGCGTGGACGGAGACAAACAGGTCGGCGCCCACCTGGTTGGCGATTGCGGTCCGCTCCTGCAGCTCCAGAAATACATCCGTAGAGCGTGTCATCACTACATCCAGGCCGAGACGTTCCTTGAGCTCTTTTGCCAGTTTAAGGCCGATCTGCAACACCACATCCTTTTCCCTGACGCCGCCCGCGCCGATCGCCCCCGGATCGTGCCCGCCATGCCCAGGGTCTACAACGATACGGCGG
>JBAQKZ010000086.1:0-4345 GCA_049301475.1 Geobacteraceae bacterium
CTACCGCCAGGGCGCGCGCCAGTGCAATCCGCTGGCGCTGGCCGCCGGATAGTTGCGCCGGATAGTGATCCGCCAGTTGATCGAGTTGAACCAGACGGAGCAGTTCCATGACCTTATTGCGGATTTCCTCCTTTGAGGGGCGCTCGGCGCGCGGTTTGACCCTTAGACCGAAAGCCACATTCTCAAATACCGTCATATGTCGGAACAGCGCGTAATGCTGGAATACGAAGCCGACTTTGCGCTCCTGCACCTGGGACTGCGTGGTGTCACAGCCGTTGAAGCGGATCTCGCCGCTATCGGGATATTCCAGGCCGGCTATGATCCTGAGTAGCGTCGTCTTGCCGGAACCGGAGGGCCCCAGCAGCGCCACCAGTTCGCCGGAGGGAACCGTCAGGCTCAAATTATTCAGGGCCTTGAATCCCCCGAATTGTTTGTTGATATTGACAATCTCTATGCTCATTTCCGTACCTTTCGATGATAATTTCCCTCCCCTTCAAGGCATAAGCGCTAACTTAAGCAAAAATGATCTTGATTTTCCCCTTCCCCTTCAAGGGGAGGGTCGGGGTGGGGATGGGGTAGATTACAGCGTTTCCCGCATTTTCCATTCCGCCAGGCTCTTTACCCCAAGAGTCACGATAGCCAGCATGGCCAGTATGGACGCCACGGCAAATGCCGCCGCGTAGTTGTATTCGTTGTAGAGTATTTCAACATGTAAAGGGATGGTATTGGTAGCCCCCCGGATATGGCCTGAAACGACCGACACGGCGCCGAATTCCCCCATTGTGCGGGCGTTGCAGAGGATCACCCCGTAGAGAATGCCCCACCTGATATTTGGCAGTGTGACACGGAAGAATATCTGAAGCCCGCTTGCTCCGAGCAGCAGGGCCGCCTCCTCTTCTTCCATCCCCTGGCTCTCCATGAGCGGAATCAACTCCCGCGCCACGAACGGAAATGTGACGAATATGGTGGCGATGATGATGCCCGGCACTGCGAACATTATCTTGATGTCGTGGGCGCTTAGCCATGGGCCCATCCAACCCTGGAGGCCGAAGAGAAGGACAAAGATCAGACCTGAAATCACCGGCGAGACTGAAAACGGAAGGTCGATGAGTGTTATAAGCAGGTTTCTTCCAGGGAACCGGAATTTGGCGATTGACCAGGCGGCCGCCACGCCGAACACCAGGTTGAGGGGGACGCAGAAGGCCGCTGTTAATAACGTGAGGCGGATCGACGCCAGTGCGTCCGGTTCGCCTAGCGCCGAAAGGTAGGCGGCTACCCCCTTTTCCAGCGCCTGAGCAAAGACGGCGGCCAGCGGCATGAACAGGAAAAGGCCCAGAAACAGGAGCGCCACGCCCGTAAGTAGCCAGCGGACTGCGGCTGGTTCGGTCTGTGCCCGGTCGGTAGTGCTTTTTGATGTGCGGGTTTTTATCGGTGCGGACATGTGAACCTCGACGACATATGACTTCCCCCTTTGCAAAGGGGGGGATCAATTACTCCGCAAATTTTCTGCTCCAGCGCTGAAGCAGGTTTATCGCCAGCAGCATGAGAAACGAGGCAAGAAGCATGACCAGCGCGATTGCAGTGGCGCCCGCGTAGTCGTACTGCTCCAGTTTGGTCATAATTAGAAGCGGCGTGATTTCCGAGACCATCGGCATGTTGCCTGCGATGAAGATAATCGAGCCGTACTCCCCGACCGCACGGGCGAAGGCCAGGGCAAAACCGGTCAGGACCGACGGCAAAAGTATTGGAAATACAACACGGGAGAAGGTCTGCCATCGGTTTGCCCCCAGACAGGCCGCCGCTTCCTCCAACTCCGCATCCAGCTCCTCGATCACCGGCTGGACGGTCCTGATCACGAACGGCAGCCCGATGAAGATCATGGCGACGAGAATTCCCAGCGGGGTATAGGCCACCTTTATGCCGCGCGGCTCCAGAAAACCGCCGATCCAGCCGTTGGCGGAATAGAGCGAAGCCAGGGTGATCCCTGCAACCGCCGTCGGCAAGGCAAAGGGGAGATCGACAAGGGCGTCGATGAGCCGTCTGCCCGGAAACCGGTACCTGACCAGCACCCACGCCACCAGTATCCCGAAAAATGCGTTCACCATTGCGGCGAATAGCGCCGCGCCGAAGGTCAGCCTGTAGGATGCCGCAACCCTCGGCGCGCTTACGGTGTTCCAGAACTCTCCCCATGTCAGACCCGCGCTCTTGAAGACCAGCGCTGACAACGGGATGAGGACTATCATGCTCAGGTAGAAAACCGTGTAGCCAAGGGTCGGGCCGAAGCCGGGGAGGATATTGCGATGTTTTGTTGATGATTTCATTTACTCTTTCCATATATCTGGTCGAACACCCCGCCGTCCGCAAAGTGGGTCTTCTGGGCTTTACTCCAGCCGCCGAACGTATCATCGATGGTGACCAGCTTCAGCTTCGGGAAAAAACCGGCGTACTTCGCCGCCACCTTCCTGTCAACAGGACGGTAGTAATGTTTTGCCGCGATTTCCTGTCCTTCCTGGCTGTACAGATATTTCAGGTATTCCTCGGCCGCCTTGCGGGTCCCTTTCTTGTCCACCACCCTGTCAACTACCGTGACCGGCGGCTCGGCCAGGATGCTCAGGGAAGGAACGACGATCTCGAACTTCTCTTTCCCCAGCTCTTTCACGGCCAGAAACGCCTCATTTTCCCAGGCGAGGAGGACATCGCCCACCCCCCGCTGGACAAAGGTCGTGGTTGAGCCACGGGCGCCGGAGTCGAGCATGGGAACGTTCCTGAAGAGCCTGCTAACGAACTCCCTGGCTTTCGCCTCGTTTCCACCCCTCTGCTTCAAGGCGTAAGCCCAGGCAGCCAGATAGTTCCAGCGGGCGCCGCCGGAACTCTTGGGGTTCGGGGTGATGACCGCTACTCCAGGCTTTATCAGGTCGTCCCAGTCCTTGATATGCTTCGGATTCCCTTTCCGGACGAGAAAGACGATGGTTGAAGTGTAGGGTGAGCTGTTGTGGGGAAGGCGTTTCTGCCAGTTTTCCGGAATCAGTTTTGCCCTGTTATGAATCTCGTCTATGTCGTATGCGAGCGCCAGGGTTACAACGTCCGCCTCAAGTCCGTCGATTACGGCCCGCCCCTGCTTGCCGGAGCCGCCGTGTGATTGCCTGACGATCAGATTGCCGCCACCCTGTTTTTTCCACTGCCTCGCGAAAGCGCTGTTGAATTCTTTATAAAGCCTGTAGGTCGGATCGTAGGAGACGTTCAAGAGTTCCACATCCGCGAGTGCGGTGATCGGGGCAATAACCCCGAAGGCGAAAATTGTAAGCGAGAGGAAAAGCATTCGTTTATTGTGTCTCATCCGCCGCCCTTCTGAAATGAATATTTTACGGCCCAAGTTAATACTAGACAGATAGAGGCTGTACTATAAAGTCCCCCTTAATAAAAGGGGGATTTAGGGGGATTTGCCGTTGACTTTACAACCCAAATCCCCCCTGACCCCCCTTTGCAAAGGGGGGAATAACCGATGAAAAGCGCAACTGTCGGAGTAGTATCAAATGCAGTAATAGAGCGCCCCTTTTTCTTCCTGCTCCGCCGCATCGATCCTTTCCAGCACATCAGACAGCTTGGCGTTGTCGAGGATATTGGCCATGGCGTCACGCACATCCTTCATTACCAACCTGATCCCGCAGGTTTTTTCATCGTTACACTCCCCACATTTTGCGTAAGCGGTTTCGCTCACGCACGGCACCGGGGCCAGCGGGCCATCCAGTATCCGGATCACTGCCCCCATGCTTATCTCCTGAGGCGGCTTGCCCAGGTAATAACCGCCCCCCTTTCCTTTCTTGCTCCGTAGGATGCCGTTATTTTTCAGGGAAAGGAGGATAAGCTCCAGGAATTTCCTGGGAATTCTCTCGTCCCGCGCCAGATCGGAAATAAGAACCGGCCCCTTGTCATACGAGCGAGCCAGATAAATCAGCGATTTCAGGGCGTATTTGGTTTTTTTGGATATCATGTTTACTTCTCTACCTATTCGATAGACTGATAGATAACATCCCTGCTTTTTCCTGTCAAGAAAAAACCGGATTTTCGTTTTTAAAGTGAGGACGGCAAAGGGTCCGTAAATATGTTTTGCGATAATGCATTCAGAATCAGTATTTATCGAAAATTTGCTATATTATGGCAAAATGATACTATTAATGCCGGACATGGCAGTAATGGAAGGAAGTCACCGCCCATAAACGCACTTAGGAACTGTAAATGAATAACATGGTCAAAATTGCGCTCAGATTTAGGTCAGATTTGGCTGAACTGATTGAGCCAAACCGCAGACGTAGCAGAGCTACGTTGAGGATTTGGCGATTGAAGT
>JBAQKZ010000087.1:0-3830 GCA_049301475.1 Geobacteraceae bacterium
CCTTAGGAACTGTAAACAAATATCATGGGCATCTTGCATCTCATCTTCAGGCCATCTTTAGCCGAACTTCAATCGCCAAATCCTCAACGTAGCTCTGCTACATCTGCGGTTTGGCTCAATCAGTTCAGCCAAATCTGACCTAAATCTGAGCGCAATTTTGACCATGTTATTCATTTACAGTTCCTTAGGCAATTCCTGTCTGAGCTTGAAAAATATTGATTGCTCACTTAACGACTCTCAGCAGCAGCCGGTAATATTCCATGTAGCTGCTCCCCATGGCCTGTAATGAATATTTTTGCCGCACCAGATCATACCCCCTTTCCCCGAGGCTAAAGCGCCGCTCGTCGTCCTGTAGGAGCTCTGTCACGGAGGCTGCGAACTCATTGGGCCCGCCGGTTACCACCTCCCCCACCTCCCCGCTGCGGAAAATATCCACCATTCCCCCCTCGTTGTAGGTCACCAAAGGGGCGCCAGCGGCCAGACTTTCCAGATGAACGATACCGAACCCTTCGTTGCGGTGGGTGGTGACCGACAGGTCGAAGTCGTAAAAGACGTCGGGGATGCGCTCTCGTGGAACCCGTCCTGTGAAGATCACGGCATCTTCCACCCCCAGCCGGTGAATCTGTTCCAGAAGAGGGGTGATTAAAGCCTTGTCGGTATTGTCGCCTACAAAGGCGACCTTGATTCCCGGAAAGGTCTTTTGCAGCAGGGGGATCATACCGGCCAACTCTACCTGGTTCTTCCAGAATTCTCCAACCATTCCGATCAACGGAAATCCCACCCCCGAAAAATAGCGCCGGGGCCGGTTGCGGTCGAACTTGCCGGCTGCCGGAGGTGCGCCAAGAGGGATGCCGTAGTATAGGATAACGGCCTTGGATTCCGCTGCGGGGTTCCTCTGTAACAGCTTTGCGCGCACATGCTCGGAAATACAGACAATGCCGTCCACAGCGCCTAGCAGCAACTGTTTTCGGGCAGTGGAGGTGTGGTAGCTCATCATAAGCTTCCCATGCCTGACAAAGGGAAAGGCCAGGCGCCAGGCGATGGCTGTCAGTAGGAGGTCGTGCTCCCGGTTCACGGAAACGATGTCGAAGCGCTCCTTTCGGAGGAGCCGCACCAGTTGCCGGAGAGCCTTGAGGTCTCCCAGACCGTGGCGGGGGAGGGGGTGCACCGGCGTTCCCAGCTCCCTGAAACGAGCATCGGAAAGGGAGCCTTCCCGAACCACGAACTGCACCTCCAGTCCAAGCCTTATAAGTTCGCGCGCCAGATCTTTCAGGTGCTCCTGGCCGCCGCTCCACCACTTGTCGTTATTTATCAGCAAGACCTTCATGGCCTGTTCTCCTTCCGACCGGGCCTCAGCATATCCACCGGAACACCTCCCGATCTGTAACCCTGAAACAGGCCTTCCTCTTCCGCCGTAACGCAGGGAGTCGCGGGAGGTAAGAAAGCGCCCGGAAGAAACCGGCGAACTTGTATTTGCGGAAGGAGACAATGTCGTACAGCATGGAAAATGGCAAACATAGAAAATAGCGAAGTATCAGGGGCCGGTCGGTGATATTCAGCCAGAGGAATAGGGTTCGGTTGCGGTCACCGATGAATTTGATCCGCCTCTTACTGTGGAGGTTCAGAATCGTGGAACTCGTATCGTGGCAGACCGTGGTTCCTGGTTCCAGAAGGCTCTTCCATCCCGACTTCCAGGCCCGGAAGGAAAGATCCATGTCTTCAACATAAAAGGGGCTGTAGATAGGGTCAAATCCGCCGAGAAAGCGGAGCTTTTCCCGGTCGTAGAAGCTCGCTCCGCCAGAACCGTAGAAAATGGGTATCTCCCCCTCCAGCGTGGGGAGGTCGGCAAGTTGCAGGTAGTTGGTCTTGAACCAGCAGACACCGGGCTGCAGTCGGGGAATGGCCTGACTCTCACGCCTGCGGGTGTCGATGATGTCGGGGGTGACGCTGAAGACCAGCGGGTCGGAGAACCAGCGGAGTGGCCGGTCGAATAAATTCTCCTCGACTAGGGTGTCGTTATTGAGAGCCAGGATGATCTCAAAGCGGGCCGCGAATATCCCCCGGTTGATGGTCTCTCCGAACCCCAGGTTTCGCCCGTTGACGAGCACCGTCACCTCGGGGAAATACTCGGCGAGGAAACCGACCGTCCCGTCACTGCTGGCGTCGTCCACCACAATAATCTCAACAGGAGCGCCGTGCCGGGTGGCGGCCTTTAACAACGGGGGCAGGTTCCGCTCCAGGAGCTGCCTGCCGTTGTGGGTGGGAATGACAACCGATACGGATTTCATGCCTCTTCACTCGATAATTTTATTTTTTCAGAGGTCAGAGGAGCCTCAACAGAGGCTCCCTTAGGGTCTGTATCTAATCTCTTGAAAGCTCCTGACCGCATCCAGAACTTCACGTACCGTAATCGCTTCCAGGCATGCCGGTTTACCGCGCTCGGATGGCGCACACTCCCGAAAAAATTTTTGCCGACAGGGGGAACAGGGGAATGCCTTGTAGATAACCCGGCAATTCCGCCCCCACGGGCCGAACTTGACCGGCGACTGCGGCCCAAAAATCGACACGAGCGGCACATTAAGGGCCACAGCCAGGTGCATGATGCCGCTGTCGTTGCAGATGAGAAGGCGGCAGCGGGCAAGGAGCGCCATGGTCTGGCGCAGGGTGTTGGTTCCAACCGCCATGATCGGGGCCGGTACAATTCGCTCCCGGCAATACTCTCCCATCTCAATATCCCTCTCCCCGCCGAACAGGAGGATACGCGCACCGGTCTCTGCCTGCAAAGCGTTGGCCACGGCGATGAAGTTGTCTTCGTGCCACGCGCGGGGCGGGTTTGCGGCAAAGGGGTGGATGCCGATGATGCTTTCCCCTTCTCCGATACCATGCCGGGAGAGGAATTCCGCGGCAAAGGACTCCTCATCCGGCGACAGCCACGCCTCCAGGTAGTCGTCGGTTACAGGCACACCATCGGCCCGGAGCACATCAAGAAAATTCTCCACTTCATGCCGGTCGTGGCGGTAAGGAATCCTTTTGGTCAGGAGGAGGCCACGTCCCTCGGTGTCGAAGCCTATCCGCTGGCGTGCCCCGGAGAGAAAGGCGATGATGGCGCTCGAAAGGGAGCGTTTCAGCACGTATACTTTGTCGAAGCGTCGCGCCCGCAGTTCCCTGATGAACCCCCACTTGTCGCCCCAGGTCCGATGCGTCCCCCATCTGTCGGCATGCGTTGTAACCGGGTCCCAGTAGATAAGCTCGTCTACGTACGGGATTCCTTCCACCACCTCTGCGGAGCCGGGTGCGATTACCCAGGCGATCCAGGCGTCCGGCTCCGACCGCCGGAGGTTTCGTAGAAACGGCACAGTCAGGATGGTGTCACCGATGAACCGGTAGCGGAGCAGCAGTATTTTTCTTCGGACGGTTTTAGTGAATAATGCCACAGATTACCCCTGTTTTTGAAGCAGTTTCTCAATAGCCGCCTGGAGCGGTCCGGGGTCAAGCATCCGCATCTCCATCTGCGCCACGTATGTGCCGCCAAGCCTGGCGAGATGCGGCGCAAGCTTTACCCCATCCTTGGCCGTCGTGACGAGGAAATCGGCATTATTTATCTCCCGCTCCCGGCATAGGGCCGCCAGTTCTTTTTCACCGTAGGAACAGTGGTCAGACAGAGGCAGCCCCGCAACCAGGTTTAACCCGACCGATCTCAAAGCGTCAAAAAAACCTGACGGGTCGGCGATCCCCGCAAAGGCAATCCCCCGCTTCCCCGCAAGCGCGGCAAACGGTTCAAGCGGTCCTCCTCCAATGGGGGTGACGCCGGTCAAACGGTGCTCTGCGCG
>JBAQKZ010000088.1:0-7533 GCA_049301475.1 Geobacteraceae bacterium
CACGGTGAGTGTCGCACAAAAAATGAGACAGCTCATGAGAAACGTGCGTATGGTCTTTGACTATTTGAAAATGACTCAAAACTCCTGTCCAGCATGACTGCTCACATGGAGAACAAATTTACCGTGAATATCTGTTGCAAAGCTCTTCACAAATCCTTATAATCCGTCCATAATACATTAGCCGGTCTCGTTTGCTGGACACTTGCATTCGAGAAACCGCAAACCGCTGCATGGGGAATTCCCCATAGGAAGCTATTATGAACAGCAAATATCCCCATCCGGGCCGGTCAATTCGCGTAACCTGCTTTATTCTTGCCATTTTATGGCTTGCCTGTTATCAACCCAAAACCGCCTTAGCCGGGGAGTGGCGAGTCTCCCCCATCAGGCTGGATCTTGGTAGTGAAGTAAAGAGCGGTGCGGTCAGCGTCATCAACGAAGGCGCCGGAAGATTCCAGGTGCAGATGAAGTTGTTCCTCTGGGAGCAGGATGCGGAGGGAAAGGACAAGTACACCGAGAGCAATGATCTCGTCTTTTTCCCGAAGATCATGATTTTTGATAAACCGGAGGAAAGGATCCTTCGGGCCGGGATAAAAAAGTCGGCGGAAATAAGAGAGAAGACGTACCGTCTCTTCATCGAAGAGATTCCGGAACCGAGAAAGGCCGATGGAACTAATGTCGCCGTCGCAATCAGATTCGGCGTCCCGATTTTTGTCAAGCCTTTGAAGGAAGAGCCGAAAGGAGAAATCGCGAAGCTGGAGCTCGTTAAGGGGGAATGCCGGGTAACTGTAAAAAACAGCGGCAATGTCAACTTCATAATAAATAACGTAAACATCAAGGGGAAAAACCTCGAAAGCGCGGAAGTATTTGCCAGGAAACTGGACGGGTGGTATTTGTTGAACAACGTATCTAGGGTTTATACGGCCGTGATTCCCAGTGAGGCCTGCACGGAAACGGCAAAACTGGACGTCGAGATAAAAACCAACTTGTTCATACTTAACGGCAAACTTGATGTTGACAAATCAATGTGTCAATAATAAACATCTATTTAATATCAGTTTCCCGTTCATAATCTCCATCCTGTTTGTATCCTTTCTTGCCGCGTTTCCCCTAACATCTCTCGCCTCACAAGCAATCATCGTCAGCGTTATCCTGAATCAGGAGGCAAAAGGGGAGTATTTTGTCAATCTTGCTGACGACGGGGATTTCCTCGTCAAGACCGACGACCTTAAGTCCATGGGATTCACAGGGCCTTTCCCGAAACCCGTCGAAGTAGACAACGAATCATACGTTTCCCTCAAATCTTTCACAGGCGTTACATTCACATTTGATAACAACAACCTCACCCTGGAGGTTACCGCCACGCCGACCCTGCTCCCGAAAAGGGTGCTGGATTTCACCCCCCAACAGCCTCTGAAGGTCTACTACCCCAAGGATTCTTCCGCTTTTTTCAATTACCGTCTGGATTACCTCACGGGCAATTCCTTCAGTTTTCAGGGATTCAACGTCACAAACGAACTGGGTATACGGAGCGGAGATTTTCTCTTTTTATCCAATTCCTCATACACGAATAATGATGCGCTTGACAAGTTTGTCCGTCTGTCCAGCAGCCTGATCTACGACCGGCGTCAAGAGATGCGGAGAATTGTCGGAGGGGATTTTTTCGCCTCATCAGGAGACCTCGGCGCGGGCGTCAATCTTGGAGGAGTTAGTTTTTCCAAGCTCTACCGGATAAACCCCTACTTCATCAATCGTCCAACTGTTGGTATTTCCGGCCTCGTCTCCCTCCCCTCAGATATGGAGGTTTATCTGAACGGCGTACGCATACGCTCTGACAGGCTCTCCCCAGGAGAGTTCGAGTTGCGAAATATCACCGGCTATGGCGGAGTAAGTCTCGTTGAGGTGGTTATACGCGACGCTTTCGGCAGGGAACAGCGTATAAGACGCCCCTTTTACTTCACAACCATCCTTCTTAAAAAAGGATTGCACGAGTACAGTTATAATATCGGCGCGGTGCGGCGAGAATTCGGCATCACTAGCAATCACTACGGCGAGTTGGCGTTTTCCGGTTTTCACAACTACGGAATAACCGATTCCTTGACCCTCGGGTTAAGGGGCGAATGGTCCCGAAATGCTTATAACCTCGGGCAACAGGCGTCTATCCTCATCCCCGGCTCCGGCACAGTAACCCTCTCGCTGTCCGGAAGTCACAACGATGCGGGAAATTCGGGCATCGCAGGCTTGTTCGCTTACAGCTACCAGGGGAAGATGATAAACACCAGATTCTTCATTAAAGGGTTTAGCAGGGATTACTCGACCATAGCCCCTGCGGCTTCCCTGCTGAAAACCCGGTACGAGGCATCTGCCGGGGGAGGTTACGGCGCCGTGAAATTCGGCTCCTTAAACCTTGATTTAACCTCTGCCCAACTATACCAGGGTGATACTACACAGGCGGTTACGGCTTCATATTCACGAAACCTTACCGGCAACCTGAACATGTCAGCTTCCCTGAAAAGGGTAATAAGACCTTTGTCCGGCAACGAATTTTTTGTCGGCCTTAACTACTATCCAGGCAAACAGATCAGTCTGACCGCCAACTATCAGAGGGTTGGCGACACAAACACAGAAACGCTGCAAGTGCAAAAAAACCAACCTCTCGGAGAAGGGGTCGGTTTCCGGTCAACTCTGGAAAGGACCGACAGCAGGAATCACTCACTGAACAGATTCAATCCATCCGTGCAATATAATGCGCGACACGGCGTTTATGCAGCCGATTACTCCTGGCAAAACACGGGCAGCGCGACCACTGATTCGTCCCGTCTTTCCGCTTCGGGGGCAATCGTCTATGCAGGCAATACAGTGGGGTTCACCCGTCCGGTTTCCGACAGCTTCGCACTGGTTAAGGTCGGCGATGTCGCCGGTGTAAGGGTTAATCTGAATAACCAGGAGATCGGCAGGACGGATGCGTTAGGCAAGGTATTCGCGCCAGAAATGGGATCGTTCAATCACAATCAGGTATCAATAACTGACAAGGATGTTCCCATTGACTACCTCCTTTCCGCAAAGCTGAAACAGGTATCGCCTCCCTACCGGAGCGGCTCCTGCGTTCTGTTCGAGGCCACGCGCATGCAGGCCGTCACAGGCATTATCACCGCAAAGGTCGGCAATGAGACGAAACCCCTTGAGTTCAACGAAGTCACCATGAATATTGACGGCAAACCGGTCACATTCCAGACAGGGGGAGGCGGCGAATTTTATCTGGACAATTCCATGGTAAACGGCAGAACGGCGACAGACATCCAGGAAATGGACTGCCAGGCGCTGGACAAAGCTGGCGCACCATTCATAAAACCGGGTCGGCACACGGCTTACGTCAGTTATCAGGACAAAACGTGTTCGTTTGACATTCAAATCCCCGACTCTGATAATCCCATTATCGACGTGGGAAAAATCGTCTGCGAGAACCCACCTGCCGACAAACCGGCAAGAAAGGCATTGCCCCTTCCTGCGCCTGCGCCCCTCATGGCCAGCGATGCTCCGGAACCGCCAAAGCCTGAAAGCCTGATGCCGCCAAAACCGGAGCGCCGAACAGCTGCAAAGGAGAAGAGTGCTGAAGCCCCGCCTGTTTCGGTTGAGAAACAGCCGCAACCATCGCCTCCGGTCAAGTTGGAATATATTGATATGGAGTTGTTTTTCCGGTTCGATACAGACAGATTCAGCTCTAACGAGGAGAGGGCAGTACTCTTGACTGCGATTCGCCTGATAAAAAGCACCCCCGTGGCCTCTTCCTTTCTGGGAGGGCACACCGACCAGCTCGGCTCAAATAAGTACAACATGCGGCTGGGCAAAAAGAGGGCCCGCAGGGTGGCGCTGGAGATGCTTAACGAGGGGGTTGACAGGGGCAGAATCTCCATGAAAAGTTTTGGGAAGCAGCGCCTGAAATGCAGCAGTCTGGACGAGGAGTGCCGCAGGCAAAACCGCCGGGTAGTCATACGTTTGAAGCTGGATTGATTAATCAGACAGGATTGCCATTTACAATGATAACCGTTAGGAGTAAAATTCGCCAAGAGGTCACTAAAAATGAACTGCTTGATAAGAACGGCGCTATTCTCATTCTTATACGTAATGTTTTTTTTCTCCGAATGCTGCGCATTCAGTTGTAAAATATCGACTACGCCCGTCAATTTCGGCAATTATGATGTGTTTACCGGAGCTGTTCAGGAGTCGACCGGGACCATCACGGTGGACTGCAAAAATCCTGAACAAAAACCCCTCTCCGTCATAATCTCCATCGACAAAGGAAGTTCGGAGGGCTTCAACCCCCGTCAAATGACATCAACAATGGGCGACCGACTGAACTACTATCTTTATACCAACCCCGCCCGCACTACGATCTGGGGTGACGGGACAGGTGGTTCTGCAACTGTCAACGACACGCTAACCAAATCCGCCATACTAAATGTCGTCATATATGGGAGGATTCCCGCCGGACAGAACGTTAGTGTCGGGACCTACACCGACGTTCTTACAGCAACCGTTATTTGGTAATGGCTTGGCTCCCCTTCCTGGCAATCTCACCTGAATCGCTCTGCGAGAAAACATGAAGACGGCAAGAATCAGCGGCGCCAATCAGGAATACCACATCGGTAAAATACTGTGCATAGGGCGCAACTACGCCGAGCATATACGGGAGTTGAGAAACGAAATCCCCGAAGAACCGGTCATCTTTATGAAACCCTCTACGGCTGTAATCAGTGACGGCGAAACCATCGTCATCCCCCCCTACTCGCAGGAATGCCACTACGAGGTGGAGCTGGCCCTCCTGATAGGCAAGACGGGCCGGAATATCCCGGTGGAATCGACTTATGAATATATAGTCGGCTATGGTGTAGCAATCGACCTGACCCTGCGCGACGTGCAGGCGAATCTGAAGAGAAATGGTCTCCCATGGGATATCGCCAAGGGGTTTGACACCGCCTGTCCCCTCTCGTGCTTCGCCCCGGCCTCGGGAGTAAAGTCTCCCCAGAATCTCCATATCCGTCTCTCGGTCAATGGCGTCATCCGACAGGACGGCTCCACCTCGATGATGATACATTCCATACCCGCCATCGTCAGCCATATCTCCTCCATCTTCACACTGGAACCGGGGGATATCGTCCTCACCGGCACCCCGTCCGGAGTCGGCTCCATTGTCTCCGGTGATCGTCTGGTCGCGAAAATTCCTGGGGTCGCACAGCTCCAGGTGACTGTACAATAATCGTAGCGCCTGAGATTTTCCCTTGACATTTTACGGGGTGAGGTGCTATTACTAGCACTTTCTGAAAATATATCTAACCCTTTACCAATACATGGAGGTACTAGTTTGGCAAATCACAAGTCGTCCCTGAAAAGAATCAAGCAGAATGAGAAGAAATATGCCCAGAACAAGCACGTCCGTTCCACCCTGAAGACCTTCATAAAGCGGGTCCGGGAAGCAGTGGCTGTCAAGGACTCAACAACAGCCAGAGAAGCCTTGGCTGCGGCTATTCCGGTAATAGACTGCGCAGCCTCTAAGGGTGTAATCCACAGCGCAAACGCATCCCGCAACGTTTCCCGGCTGTCTCGGCTGGTCAACACTCTCGGGCAATAGATCCCCTTGCAATCTTTCACATAAAAAGGGACTCTGTTATGGAGTCCCTTTTTTCTGTGCCACAACTGTCGGCACCCCCCAAGCTTTTGTACATTGTCTCGCATCAGTGCTGACCCTGCGGCCTGCACTCTTTCTTTGAAACAACCGTTTGCCTCCCAACCGTACAGATGTTACAACCAACGAGGTTTCTACATCAGGAGTTCCACACACGACATGGAATTAAACTTTCGCAGAACCAACAACGAAATAGACCGGATCATCGACACCATCATGGAAAAAGCAGTGGGGGTCCACCATCATGAACTGGTGCGGGAAATGATCATCTCAGCGCTGAAGGCTGGGCAGGAGACCAGCTACCTGGCCGATATGAAGATGCTTAACAACACCATGAAGGAGATGCGGTATACTAACAAGGTCTTTGCCCCCTATCGTCACCGGAAAAAGGTAACCATCTTTGGTTCCGCCAGGACTCAACCCTCGGAACCAATCTACCGGAAATGCGTCGATTTCAGCCGCAGACTGGCGGATCTCGGATACATGATCATCACCGGCGGTGGTGGGGGGATCATGCAGGCCGGCAATGAAGGGGCTGGAAGCGAGAACTCGTTCGCCGTAAATATCCGCCTGCCGTTTGAGCAGTCGCCAAATAATGTCATGCTCAAAAACCCACGCCTTATTACCTACAAATATTTCTTCAACCGCAAGGTCGCCTTTGTCAAAGAAGCTGACGCCATAGCTGTCTTTCCGGGCGGATTTGGTACACTGGACGAAGCAATGGAGGTCTTCACCCTTATTCAGACCGGAAAAACCAATCCGATGCCGCTGGTGCTTATTGATGACGAGAGCGGCTACTGGGAGCAGTGGCTTGAGTTCGTAAAACGCAGAATGCTCGGCATGGGGCTGATCTCTGCCGAGGACTTTTCGATCTTCACATTAACCAGGAGTGCAGAGGAAGCGGTTCGTGTAATAGGCGAGTTCTATAGCAATTACCACTCACTTCGGTTCCTCGAAAAACAATTGATTATCAGACTCACCAAGGAGCTTTCCGACGACGACATTTCGCAGTTGACCAATGAATTTCCCGAAATCAGGCGCCTTGACACTGCCATCGTCCGTACTCGTCCCCTCCCCGAAGAAGTTGATGAGCCGGACCTGCTCGCCCTCCCCCGGATAAGCCTAAAATTCGATCACCGGCACTATGGGCTGCTGATGGCGTTTATCCGTCGTATAAACACCTTTTGATACCCGCATGTACGCATAAATTTAAAATGATAAATTGCTGTTGACATGAATATCAAACGGTGTTAGTTTGCAAGCGCAGCCGGTTTCGGAAGTTTTTGCAGCATAAGGGAATCATGCAAGGCTCGGCATGGGCTTTGTTTTATTTCCGGCCTCAAGACTCCGGAAACTGCGGTATTCCACGAAGTTCCGGCACAAGACCCGGAGGCGCAAAAAAGGAGGTAGGAAGATGGCACAGGGCAAGGTAAAATGGTTCAACGACGCTAAAGGTTTCGGTTTCATTGAGCAGGATAACGGAGAAGACGTGTTCGTACACTTTTCCGCCATCCAAGGCGATGGGTTCAAGTCCCTCGCTGAAGGCGAAGCGGTAAGCTTCGATGTGGTTAACGGCCCCAAAGGTTTGCAAGCCGCCAACGTCAGCAAAATCTAACCCACGATTTTATGACACCAAAAAGCCTCGTTGGGAACTTCCTGACGGGGCTTTTTTTAATACCCCCATATCTGGGGTCACTGCTTGCGAAAGGTGATTTTTTGTGATTAACTACTAGTATATCATTCTGTAAATAACATGTAAATTCACTATGCGGGGGCAACTTCATCCATTTTGTATTTCCAGCGAAAAACAACTGGCTCCTGATTGATTTCCTCGATTCCTTGATATATTCGTT
>JBAQKZ010000089.1:0-17360 GCA_049301475.1 Geobacteraceae bacterium
TTTTTGTTAGCTTTACTCGCATATTAATTGATTAAAACGTAGGGTCTTACATGTGCGAAAGGCGTAACTGTACGATATTGCAGATGTTTTATGGGGTTATAAGGCCTGTGCTCTTAAACTCCTGTCATATATCCTTCCCTCATTGTCAGTGGCCGTGCCGCCGCTGATGACGGTATGCGGATAGGTGTTGCTGCTGACGCCGCTGTCGCCGAGAACTGTTGCGGCTGTGCCGTCGGCGTTCAAGAGCTCGACTGTTGCGCCGTCGACCGGTTTGCCGGTAACGGTGTCAAAGACAATACCGAACGGATCGACAAGCGCAGCGTCAGCCGAGCTGTCGCTGTCGTCGACAACATCGGTATAGTGGGCAGTTATTGAGCTGGACTCAACACAATGAAGCGAAAATCTCCTTGACATGGTATCTTAAAGTGATACCATTCCTGCCATGAGTGCAAAACACCGCAAAACCCTACATGCTATTTTTGAAGATCCGATAAAGTCAAATATTTCCTGGGCGGACATCGAGGCTCTCTTTCTTTCAATAGGAGCGGAACGGGATGAAGGGAGCGGCTCCCGCATCCGTTTTTTCCTGAACGGCATACGGGCGACCTTTCACCGTCCGCATCCGCAAAAAGAGACCGACCGGGGCGCGGTGAAATCGGTACGCAATTTTTATCAGAAGCGGGGATACGACCATGATGGAATACAAGGGGTATATCGGCCATGTGGAGTTTGACGACGAGGCGGAAATCTTCCATGGGGATGTCATCAATACCCGCGACGTCATCACCTTCCAGGGGAAGACAGTTGACGAAATAAAAGAGGCGTTCCGGGATTCCGTGGAAGACTATCTGGCATACTGCGCGAAGCTTGGCCAAGAGCCGGAAAAGCCCTTCACTGGCAAATTCATGCTGAGAATTCCTCCCGATCTGCACCGCAAAATATATGTCGCCGCCAAACAGTCAGGAGAGAGCATCAATACTTGGGTCAAGGAACAGCTTGCCCATAGCGTGGAACGGGTATGTTGAGGATGAATATTGATGCTTGAGATCAGCGGAGTGTCCAAGCATTTCGATGGTGTCAAGGCCGTGACGGAGCTTTCCTGCACCATAGCCAAAGGCGCAATCACAGGCTTCATCGGTCCCAACGGCGCGGGGAAGACAACTCTCTTTAATATGATCTGCGGCTATCATGAGCCAGACAGCGGTTCTATCCGCTTCAACGGGCGAGAAATCACCGGCAAGCCCCCCCACGCCGTGGCCGCTGCCGGGATCGGTCGCACCTTCCAGAACCTGCGAACCATCAAGAAGCTCTCCTCCCTCGACAACGTCATGCTCGCCTTCAACCTCGGCGCATCACCCCTCTCCTCACTGAACAGAACTGACGAACGGAAGAACAGGGAGAGGGCGCAAGACCTTTTGGCATTTGTGGGGCTTGCGGACAAGGCAGGAGAACCGGCTGGAGAGCTTTCCTATGGCCAGCAGAAGCTTCTGAACCTAGCCTGCTGCCGCGCCCTCGATCCCGACTTGCTCCTTCTCGATGAACCGGTTGCCGGGGTGAATCAGGAGATGACGGCGAAGATCCTCGGACTGTTGCGGCAAATGCGGGAGGAAGGAATCGGCATATTTATCATCGAACACAACATGGAAGCGGTCATGGAGGTATCCGACCGGTTGATCGTCATGGCAGCGGGGCGGGTGATCGCGGACGGCGAGCCTGCCCACATAAGAGAGAATCCTGACGTTATCAAGGCGTACCTGGGATGAGCGGACCGGTGCTGGAAATAAGTAACCTGGAAGCAGGGTACAACCATAAACCTGTGCTGCACGGCGTGTCGCTCAGCATAGGGCCGGGAGAGATCGTCGCCATCATCGGCCCTAATGGCGCGGGAAAATCGACTGTGCTGAAAAGTGTCATCGGCATGCTCGCCCCCCGGAAAGGTGACATACTTTACGATGGTGCCCTGATCAATGGCAACAAGCCCTCCAACAACGTGCGCTTGGGAATAGCCTACTCGCCGCAGGGGAATATGGTTTTCGACGACCTGACCGTAACCGAGAACCTCGTCATTGGCGGCTATACCCTCTCAGACAAGGGCCTTGCTGCATCCCGCATGAATGAAGTCTTCGCTCTCTTTCCCGAGCTGGCGGCGCGGCAAAAATACGACGCTGGCGACCTGAGCGGTGGCGAAAAGCAGATGCTCGCTCTTGGCCGATCACTGATGCTCCGGCCTAAACTCTTACTCCTTGACGAGCCATCCCTCGGCCTCGCTCCGGCATCATTGAAAAAGAGCTTCGAGACGATCAAGGGAATCCGTGAGAACTACCAGACGGCAATGCTCATTGTCGAACAGAACGTCGATGCGATTTTCGCCATTACCGACAGGGTCTACGTCATGGCCCTTGGCAAGGTGGTTGCCGAGGATGTACCGGCAAATCTGCCGCGTGAGCGGTTAAAAGGGCTTTTCCTTGGTGGGAAATAGAACCGGGAGAAAGGGGGACTTCAACCTTCCCCGACACTTCAGGTTTCATGTTGACGCCAAGTGGCACGGACTGTATACTATGTATATACAATATACACGAGGTGAGTCATGACCAGACAGATGGTGATTCGTATTGATGATGAGACCAAGGAGCGGTTCCAGCGAGTCTCTCGCATGGAAGGGAAGACCGCCAGCGAGAAAATGCGGGAACTGATCGAGAACTATGTCAAGAAAGCTGACCTCTCCCAGGTCGTGGATGACCTTTGGGATCGAATCGGTACCAAGGCTAATAAACAAGGGGTAAACGCCAAGGATGTTGACCGGATCATTCGGAAAGCACGGGCAAGTCGGTGAAGGTAGTCATCGACACGAATGTCTTTATTTCTTCCTTTCTGAGCCCGAAAGGAACGCCGCGACTGATTATCGACCTGTGGAAAACCGGTCAAGTCACCATCTGTCTCTGCGCGGAAATCCTCACGGAGTACCTGGAAATTCTTGCTCGTATGGGACTGGCCGGGGAGCCCGAATTGAAAGAGCTTTTGGACCTGTTCAAGACCAGACAACAAATCGTTTTTGTTGTCATCGACAACGACCTGCATGCCGTAGAGTCCGATCCGGCCGACGACAAGTTTCTCGAATGCGCCCAGAAGGCCCGCGCCGCATGCATAGTTTCCGGGGACAAACACTTGAAGAGCTTGGGAGAATTCGAGGGGATGCCTATCTTTTCTCCGGCCGAATTCATGACCCGCTGGCGTAACCGGTAGTCAATAAGGATGAATTGCTAAAGGAAGATATATTATTTTGTGGTAACTATTCAGTATAATTTATTTTCGTTATTTGAAAAAAGTTCTTGACACGGTTTTTAGGTGTTTTTTTGAAAATCCGGACCACCTTTGAGCCGTACCCACGTTGCCGTCCTCCTGAAGGCGCTGTGTTGTGTCTGTTGTGCCCGCAAAAGGCTTTAGCAGTGGCGACCGTGCGCAAAAATAATATCGCCTTATACGGTAACCTGGCGCAAAAATTCGGCTCTCAAAAACCTGTGTTATAGTGCCTCATCAAAAACACGGGTGGCTGTATGACAGTTGAAAACGTCAATATTGAGGCAAGCATAAAAACGGCTAAAGAGCTGATTGCCAAAGAGAAGAATCTGTCTCCGGCACTCAAGGTTGCTCTTGATGTTCTGCTGCTTCTGGTCACCATATTGGCAAATCGCCTGGGGCTCAACAGCAAGAATAGCAGCAAGCCGCCATCAACTGATCCCAATCGGGAAAAGAAATTCAAAGGACCTGGTGATAAGAAACCCTATTCCATACAACCGTGTCGAGGAACAGTTTCGGGACCAGATGGGGATTCCCATCAGTGCCCCGGCATCAATATCGGCGGCAAAAGACGTTGGCTCCACAATGTTTCCAATGAGTGGTTCACCTATTTCTATCCTCACGAAAAGCGAGGATGTGAAGCGAACAACGAGATGGGGATACTGCCCGTGTATAAAGGCATTCTCTGCCACGATCATTGGAAACCATACTTTAAATATGGCGGACTACACTCACTCTGCAACGCTCATCACATTCGCGAGCTGGAAAGAGCCGTAGAGCAGGATAAGCAAAAGTGGGCCGAGCAGATGATACAGCTTCTCAAGGAAATCAACAAAGCGACCAATGATGCGGGAGGTTGCCTTGAAAAAGCGACATCGGAACATTATCGGAAACGCTACCGTGATTTGCTGCTTGAAGCTGAACTTGAATGCCCGCCACCCGAAGAACCGGCGGAAAAGAAGAAAGGCAAGACAGCACGATCAACAGCAAGAAACCTTTTAGAACGCCTGAGAGGCTTCGAAGAAGAAGCCTTACGATTCATGGATGATGAAATCGTACCGTTCTCAAACAACCAGGCTGAAAACGATTTGAGAATGACCAAGGTTCAACAGAAGATATCCGGATGTTTTCGGGCAATGGAAGGGGCGAAAGTCTTCTGCCGAATCCGGAGCTATCTATCAACCTGCATGAAACAAGGCGTCACTGCGTCTGAAGCATTGAGACTGCTATTTCAGGGTGAATTCCCGAGTTTTATGAATGTGAAAGAGCAAAGTGCTGAATAGTTACCTTTAAATCTGATATTGAACGGCTTGATAAGGAGGTATCACGGGTGAGGAGATATATTGTTGTGCTGGTTCTCGTCTTGTCCTTTGTTGACTGTGCGGCAGCTCAAGAAGGTGTGCGACAGCTCACACTCAAGGAAGCCATAAAACTGGCGGTGGAGAAGAACCTGGATGTCCGGGCGGAGCTGTATAACCCGGCGGCGGCGGAGGCAGGCATTTACAAGAATAGGGGGATATACAACCCTCTGCTGAACCTCCTGGCCAATTATCAGAACTCGAACACCCTGTCTGCTAACACCTTTACCACAGGGGGGGTGTCGGTCAGCAGGCTAAGGAGCACGAATTACAATTTCGGAATCAGTCAGCTCATTCCAACAGGCGGCACAGTAGGGGCGGCTTTCAATAACAGCTGGAACCACAACAATTACGACCCAACGAAGGCTATCAATAATTATTTCCAGTCCAACGTTACCTTAAGTTTTACCCAGCCACTGCTGAAGAATTTCGGCAGGGAGACGACCGAACTCGCTATCGACGTGGCGAAGTTCAGCAAAGAAGGAACACTCGAACAGTTCAGGGCTAAGCTTCAGGATATTATCTCCCAGGTGGAGAGCCAGTATTACCAACTGTTCAGCCTGCGGAAAAACCTGGAAGTGAAGAAGAATTCACTCCAACTGGCCGAAACTGTTCTTAACAATACCCAGGGGCAGGTGAAGGCCGGTGTCCTGCCGACCATGGAGATATTGAATGCGCAATTCAATGTGGCTACACAGCAAAAGAATCTCATTGACGCTGAGCGCGCGTTAAAGGACCAGGTCGATCTGCTGCGACTCCTGCTGCAGCTGAATGATGTGACTGACATCATACCGGCAGACACTCCGTTTACGGACATTTATGCGGTTGACGAAGCTCGGGCGATCAAGTACGCCCTTGCCGAACGCCCCGACCTAAAGCAGCAACGGATATACCTGAAGACAAGTGATCTCCAGGCCCGGGTTGCGAGAAACCAAACCCTGCCGCAACTTGACTTTTCCGCCAGCGCCGCCTTCACCGGGCTGGCGAGTGACTATAACCGCGACCTGGACAGGGTTGGCTCCGGCCGGTATCCGATCTGGATAGCTGGACTACAGTTGACTTATCCCCTCGGTAATGATTCAGCTAAAAATGACTACACCATGAGCAAACTGAAGGTGGAGCAGGCCGATATCCAGATCAAGAGCCTGGAGGAGTCGATATCCAAGGATGTCAGAATCGCGGCTCGGGCTGTATCTTCCGGGTACAAACAGCTTGACGTGACGGCCCGCAGTCGGGCCTACTCCGAGGAAGTGGTGCGAGCATACATTAAGAAGCAGAAAGTGGGGCTTGCAACCACAAAGGATGTCATGGATGTGATGAACAACCTTGTGACGGCGCAGGGGGATGAAATAAAGGCGGTGGCCGACTACAACAATGCCATTGTCGCCCTCTGGAAGGCCACTGGCGAGCTTCTTGCGAGGGAAGGGATAATATTGGGTGAAAGGGAAGCCAATTCTCTGTACGATGCCAACAAATAGAGAGTATTACTCCTCTTTATCCTCTATCCGCGGGAAGAGCGGCTCGGCTTTTGTGATCCGGATGCCTGTCTGTAACCCGCCCCAGGTGAGCCCTGATTCATTCGGCGCAGTATCCCATCCGAGACAGCAAAGCGCCTTGGCCGCGGTCTTCGGCATAAAGCAGGACAGTAGCAGGTAAACGACCCGCTGGGACTCCAGAAGGCAGCACATGACGGTTGCCAGCCGCTCCTTTTGGGATGGGTCTTTGGCCAAGGTCCAGGGGGCGGTCTCGTCAATATATTTGTTGCCTGCGGAAATTACCTCCCAGATGCTTTGCAGCGCCTTGCTGAAGGCCATATCCTCCATCAATGACTCCACCTGGGCCACCATGCCCTCGGTCTTGGCCCGGTAGACGGTGTCGATTTCCGTGAGTTCCCCAATTGGAGGAACAACGCCTTCAAAGTATTTGTTGATCATTGCCGTTGATCGGCTGAGCAGGTTTCCGAGATCATTCGCCAGATCTGAGTTGATCCGGTGAACCAGCGCCGCGTGGGAAAAGTCGCCATCCAGTCCGAAGGGGACCTCACGCAACAGGAAGTAGCGCACCGCATCCACTCCGTAACGATCGATCAGCATATTGGGTTCCACCACGTTCTGAAGGCTTTTGCTCATCTTCTGCCCTTCAACGGTCCACCAGCCGTGGGCAAAGACCTTTTTGGAGAGCGGCAGTCCGGCCGCCATGAGGAAAGTGGGCCAGTAGACCGCGTGGAACCTGAGAATGTCCTTGCCGATCAGGTGGACATCCACCGGCCAGAAGCGTCCAAAGTCGCCGCCCTCTTCTGGATAGCCCAAGGCAGAGATGTAATTGGTGAGGGCGTCGAACCAGACGTAGATGATATGCTTTTCGTTGCCGGGCACAGGTATGCCCCACTGGAACGATGTGCGGGAGACCGATATATCCCGTAACCCTTCCTTTACGAAGGAAATGATTTCGTTGCGCTTGGATTTGGGCTGGATGAAGTCGGGATTGGCTTCGATATGCGCAAGCAGAAGCCCCTGGTATTTGCTCATCCTGAAGAAGTAGGACTCTTCCTTCAGCTTCTCCACCGGTCGGTTGCAGTCCGGGCAGTTGAAGTCCATAAGCTGGTTCTCGGTCCAGAAGGTTTCACAGGGGGTGCAGTACCAGTCCTCGTATTCCCCCAGGTAGATGTCTCCCTGCTCCAGTACCTTGGCGAAGAGATGTGAGACCCCCTTTTTGTGCCGCTCCTGGGTGGTACGGATGAAGTCGCTGTATGATATATCGAGTTTTTCCCATAGCGCCTGGAAGCGCTTCATAACCCGGTCGGCAAGCTCCAGCGGTGTTTCTCCGGCTGCAGAGGCCGCCTTCTCTACCTTCTGGCCATGTTCGTCGGTCCCTGTAAGAAAGAAGACCTCATAGCC
This sequence comes from Geobacteraceae bacterium, assembly GCA_049301475.1. Lineage (GTDB taxonomy): Bacteria > Desulfobacterota > Desulfuromonadia > Geobacterales > Geobacteraceae > JBAQKZ01. Next base: position 7,553 of record JBAQKZ010000089.1, read on the forward strand.
CCTTAGTCGTTTGTACCGGGCCAGCACGTCAGCGGCCAGTGTTGTGTAGGCATGGCCGATGTGGGGGACGTCATTCACGTAGTAGATCGGAGTGGTTACGTAAAAGGTGCGGCTCATTGTTTCTCCTTTTTTAAAATTACTATCCGGGAAAAACATATCAGTTGGCTGTGGAATTGCCCGGTCTCTTTTTTCTGTCCTTGCCGTTATTGTCACGGGGTATGTCCCGGCGTCCCTTGCCGCTTCCCTGGGGAGGGCCATTGCGCGGATGTTCAGAGGCAGCTTCCTGCTCGCTTTCCTTCTGTGGTTTCCTGGGCCTGTCGCTGATATCTCCCGGCTTGATATCGTCTCCCTTGAGCACAACTTCCCGGTTGTCATCGGTTCTTACTGTGACGGTACCCTCAAGGATGTTCAGTTTGACCACCTCTCCCTCGGCTTCGCCGCAGTGAATCCTCTTGCCGCACTTGGGGAGGCACTTTCTCAGGGTGCAGTAGGTCTCAAATTCGTAACCGAGGCAGCATAGAAGTCGACCGCATTGGCCGGAAATCTTGGTCGGATTAAGCGCCAGGTTCTGTTCCTTTGCCATCCTGACCGAAACCGGCTCGAACTCGCGCAGAAAAGAGGCACAGCATATCTCTCGGCCGCAAATGCCGAGTCCACTTATCATCTTTGCTGCATCGCGGACCCCGATCTGGCGCATTTCAATGCGGGTATGGAATACGTGGGCAAGGTCCTTTACGAGTTCACGGAAATCGATCCGGCCATCAGCGGTGAAGTAGAAGACCGCCTTGCTTCCGTCGAACATATAATCGACTTTCACGAGCTTCATCTCTATTCCCCGTTCCTTGATGCGGCCCATGCATAAGGCGTAAGCCTCCTTTTCACGACCCGCGTTCCTGACGGCGGCCGCGAGGTCTTCTGGAAGCGCTTTTCTGAGAATTTTCTTCACCCCGTCCGGAACGTCAGTCTCTAGGTATTCGCGGGGTTCGATCACTACGTTGCCGATGCTCTTCCCCCTTTCGGTTTCGACGATCACCCGGTCGCCCTGGGTGAGGTGCAGGGCGCCGGCGTTGAAGTCATAGAGCTTGCCGGCGGTGTTGAATTGTATTTTGACAATGCTTATCAATAATGCCTCCAGGGGATGTTCCCCGTTGTTGATGTTGATTTACCGTAGGGGCGCTTGCTTGCTGCGCCCGGGGCAGGGGGATTTACCCATCGGCAAGGCGCATGAACAGGACTTCCAAGGCCAGTCTGGCGTTTACGTTGCGCTGAATGGAGTGGCGCGCCTGATCAACCTGGGCGATTCGCTCCATCAGAGCTCCCATATTGTGGCGGGAGGCTTCACGTTCGATGAGGTGAAGAAGGTCGCGGTTGACAATTCCGGCGCTTCCTCCCTGAACCAGAAGGATGTCACGCAGGAAGGCGGTGAGGATATCCAGGATATCCGGAACCCGCTCCTTGTCGCCGGCAAGCTCTTCAGCCATGTCGTGGAGCAAACATATGTCATGCAAGGAGAAAGCGAATATCCGTTCCAGAAGCTCCCGCCTGTCGGTGAGGGAGGTTTCGGCGCTGATCGCAAGGGCCTTACCGAGGCTGCCGCCAGCCATTGTTGATGACAGCCGGGCGGTTTCCTGGTCGCTCCCTAGCGCCAGCAGATGCCTCTCCAGGGTTTCCTGCGGCAGCGCTCTAAAATGGAGGCGCTGACAGCGAGAGAGGATAGTGGGCAACACCCTGCCGACATTGGCCGTAACCAGTATGATCAAGGCATTCCCCGGCGGCTCCTCCAGGGTCTTTAGCAATGCGTTGCCGGCTGCCTGATTGAGCCGGTCTGCGGCGTCGATTACGCAGGCCTTGCAGGGAGCCTCAAAGGGGCGGAAGGAGAGCTCTCGTTGCAGTTTCCGTACCTGGTCGATCTTTATGAAGGCGCCGTCAGGCTCTACCAGATGAAGGTCGGGATGCTGCATTCCGGCCAGTTTCCGGCAGCTTGGGCAACCGCCGCACTTTTCCCCGTTGTTGCAGAAGAGAGCCTGGATAAAGGCAAGAGCGGTTGAGCGCTTGCCGCATCCCTCGATTCCCTCGAACAGATAGGAGTGGCCGACCTTGTCGGTTGCCAGGGAGCGCCTGAGCAGCGCTATGTTCTGGTCCTGCCCCAGTATGCCGGAGAAGTTCAATGGTTATCCCTCGCCAGCCTGGGGAGCACTGCCGCGGCGATGTCCGCCGCACTCTGCCGGACGCTCGTCGTGCTGTCGATAATAACGAAGCGTTCGGGCTCTCTTGCCGCCAGGGTCAGGTATCCGTCCCTCACCCGCCGGTGGAACGAAAGCGCCTCCAGCTCAAAACGTTCCTCGCGCGCCCCGCAGGAGTTGTTGATCCGCGCCATCGCCCGCTCAAGGCCGATTTCCACCGGGCAATCGAGGAGTATGGTAAGCTCCGGCGCCACACCGGTCGTAGCCAGCTGATTGAGTTGACGGATGACGGTCATATCCAACTGCCGACCGTACCCCTGGTAGGCGGCGGTTGCGTCGGTAAAACGGTCGCAGAGTACGATCCGCCCTGCCCGGAGAGCCGGCATCACCACCTCGGCCATATGCTGGGCCCGGGCCGCTGCGTAGAGAAGCAACTCCGCCAGCGGTGTAATGGCGTGATTATCGGCATCAAGGAGAATACGGCGTACCTGATCGGCAATCGGGCACCCTCCAGGCTCCCTGGTTACGGTTACGCTCTGGCCCTGGTCCGTAAGAAGCTGCGCCAGCATCTGCAACTGGGTGGATTTGCCGCACCCCTCTATACCCTCGAAGGTTATGAAACAGGCCATTATTGTGATGCTCCGTATATGCCTGATAAAAACAAAATTATAGGGGAGGCGCGTGAATTAATCAATACAAAATCCCGGCAACAGGCCGGGAGTCAATCTACAACGAGATTGACAACACAAAAGCCGTGGTGATATGTTCGCCCTTTGTAAAGGCGAATTCCTGTCTGATCGACAATTTATGAAAGATGTTTAAATTAGGAGGGCTGTAATGAAAACGAGGGGCGCTGAACCGGGATACAGGGAGAAGGTAAGCAGGACCAAGACATGGTCTGGGATAGAGCTTAAAGAAGTTTATGCCCCTGAAAATGCCGATGCGGAATATAGGAGCAAATTGGGCGGTCCGGGTGAATATCCCTTTACCAGGGGGATTTATCCGAACATGTACAGGGGTAAGTTCTGGACGAGGCGCCAGCCGTGGGGGTTCGGAACCCCCGAAGATACTAACAAGCAGATGAAGTATCTGATAGCCCACGGTAGTTCGGGACTGATGGTCTTCCGTGACCAGCCCACAATGCATGGTCTTGATTCCGATCATCCGCTCTCCAAGGGAGAGGTCGGCGTGAGTGGTGTCCCCCTGGTTTCCGTGGAAGATATGGAGGCGCTCTTTGACGACATCCCGCTGGAAGAAGTGAGCGCAACCCTGCTCTGCGCTTCCGTTGTCAGCCCCGTTATATTGGCCCAGTACATAGCTGTTGCAAAGAGAAGGGGACTGGATATATCGAAGCTGCGAGGCACCATAAGCAATGACCCAATCATGAGCCACGTATGCTATTCCGATGTCGCGAATCCCCCGGATTGGGGCGTAAAGGTGTGGGGCGATCTTGTCGAGTATTGTGCGGATAAAATGCCCGTATGGCACGCCGCCTATGTTTCGTCATGCTACAACATGCGGGAGTACGGGCTAGATGCCCCGCAGGAAGTAGCTTTTGGGTTGAAGATAGCGTCCACCTATCTTGACGGTTGCCTCAAAAGAGGGATGGATATCGACTATGTGGCCAGAAGAATGTCCTTTTATTGCGCCGCCGGTATCGATATATTTGAGGAAGTGGCGAAATTCAGGGCCATGCGAAGGATGTGGGCGAAGATGCTTAAAGAAGAGTACGGCGCAAAGGAGAAAGAATCCTTGCAGTTTAAATTCGCCGTGCAATGCGCCGGGCATTCGCTGATCCCGCAGCAGCCGCTGAACAATATCGCAAGAACCTCCTTTGAGACCCTGGCGGCGGTCTTGTCGGGGGCGCAGTCGGTATTTACTACCACTTTTGTGGAACCTGTCTGCCTCCCGACAGAAGACGCCCAGAGAAACGCTCTCGCCATACAGGGGATCATCGCCCATGAAACAGGAGTGGCTGCTGTGGCAGACCCTCTTGGCGGCTCTTATTACATTGAGGAACTTACGGATGAGCTCGAAAAGAGAGCAACCGAAATTGTGGAAAAAATCGACAAGATGGGCGGGTTTATCGAGGCGCTGAACTCGGGCTGGGTGATGAAGGCGATAAACGAAGGTAACCGGCGGTATCAGAGTGAAATCGAAAACGGCGAGCGTCTGATAGTCGGACTCAACTACATGACCATACCGCCCGAAGAGGATACCGTCCTTCCGGGAGGGGTGCTTGAAATTCCGCCCGGCACGGAGGAGCGCCAGATAGAGCGGGTCAGAAGATTAAAAGCGAACAGGGACATAGCTAAGGCAAAGGAATCGATAAAAAAGGTTGCAGAGGGTGTAAAAAAGGGTGGGAATGAAAACTTAATGCCCTATATTATTGACGCGGTGGAATCCAAGGCCACTGTTGAAGAGATTATGGGAACGATAAGAACTACGTTGGGTCTTACATGGGACCCTTGGGGTTGTCGTACTTCGCCATTTGAATAGGAGGGGTTTTGATGTCTAAAAGAATTAAGGCAATTGTTTCAAAGATAGGACTGGATTCCCATGAAAGAGGGGCTAAACTGGTCGCATTCGCCCTTAGGGACGCAGGGGTCGAGGTCGTTTATCTGGGGAGTTTCCGTACTCCTGCCGCTATTGTCGATACCGCGATCCAGGAAGACGCCGACATAATAGGGATAAGCTCCCACAGTGGCGAGCATCTGACACTCATACCAGCGCTTGTTGACCTGATGAAAGAAAAAGGACTGGGCGATATTCCGCTCATCGTGGGGGGGGTCATACCAAAAGAGAATGTGCCCGCACTGAAAGCATTAGGTGTAAGGGAAGTTTTCGGTTACGGCACAACCATGGACGAGGTTGTGAAATGCGTAAAGGAATTGTGCGGCGGGTAAACCAAAGGACCCGCTACCCGGAAGGCCGACCAGCCTTCCGGGTAGCGGGATTCTCCCAGCGTATTCTCATTGCCGAGCCGCTCAACGCTTTATACCAATTTCAAATCAAAGATGCAGTCAAGGCGGCGAGGATTGAGGCGACGAAGGCATACAGCCAGTATGTTGAGGAGCCGAAGACGAGCCAACGAAGAGGTCGCTTTGATTTGGAATTGGTATTACAACGTCAGGGTGGTCAATCAACTTTCCGGCCCTCATCTCCTCCAAGCCTTTTTCGATCTCTTCTCTCTGCCAGGTGTCCAGTTTGTATTTCGTTAGACACATCAGATGAACCCCCTTCGACCATGTGCAAACACTGATGGTGTCAATGAAATAATTGGCAGAAAAATATACTTCCGAAAGACGCCATGACCATGAAAGCCCTCTTTCCCAAAGCCTGGGGTGATGTCTCACTTATGCGGCTGGTGCTTGCCGTCCTCGTGATTTATGGCGTATACCTCCTGCTGGCCCTTCTATTTTCAGATCGCCTGATCTTTCAGCCCCCTCCGACCCGCTATCGGGACAACGCTGCTACCATCAAGCTCAAGACTTCAGACGGTGCCTGTATCTCCGCCCTCTTTCTTGCTAACCATGAGGCCGCATACACCATTCTTTACAGCCACGGCAACGCCGAGGACCTGGGTGGCATCGGCGACTCTCTCCATAAGCTGCGTGAGTTGGGGTACGCCGTCTTCGCCTATGATTACCACGGCTACGGCACCAGCCAGGGCCGCCCGTCGGAACAGCACGCCTATAACGACATTGCAGCGGCTTACGACTACCTGACACGAGAACTTCGGATACCGGCGGAGCGCATCATTGCTTACGGCTACTCGGTAGGCAGCGGCCCGGCGGTGGAACTTGCTCTACACAGGCCGTTGGCCGGGTTGATACTGGAGGGGGCTTTTACCACAGCCTTCCGGGTCGCCACCAGGATTCCCATTCTTCCCTTTGACCGTTTCCGCAATATCGATAAGATCAGAAAGGTGCGAATCCCGGTATTGGTCATCCACGGCACGGATGACCGGATCATACCTTTGTGGCACGGCGAGCGGATTTTCGCTGCCTCAAATGACCCAAAACAAATGCTTCGGGTGGAAGGGGCGAACCACGTTGACCTGCACGATATTGCAGGCAAGCGATATGATAACGCCCTAAGCGAGTTTATCCGGCTACTGGCAGCCCCAAAGGGGTAGGGGGTGGAATATGGACACTCCCGAATGGAGATAGTTTAAGGGTTTATTGCACGATATCTGTTCCTGTGTGGCATCTCTTTCATTTCATGTCTTGGCACAGTGGAAGAGGCAGTCGGGCAAATCTTTAACATTTACAAAGCTCAACCCTTATTGCGAACTTGAGCAGATGATGGCTAGGCTACTCACAACTTGTCAACAATAAAGATTTGTCTGTATGCAGTAACAGTTGAATATCTAACGGGTTAAAGTCCCGTCCGGGGAGCTATCCGATTCGCCCCGGTAGCTCAAGGGAGCGGCGTTCTGGCAACATAGGGTCGTAAGTTCCCAATTGGCAAAGCAGCATGCCGTAACGAAAGTGGACCTGACAGGTAGCCTCGTAAATTTCTTGAAGATGGAGACCCGTTACAAGCAAGTAGAGGGGTCACCATGTATTTTTTCCTGGTGTAGATTCCATCATGATCAATCGGCCCGGTTTGCGGCGGCAGCGCCTGCTAGCCGGTAAGTTACCTGAGCAAACTGAGGATTCCTGATGAATAGTTTTGCCTACCTAGCCACGAGACGCATGATTGCCCTTTTGGAGAACCTGTCCAAGATAAAGGTCATCGTTCATGGCAGGGAGAGCATTCCTGAGGGTTCAATTATTTTTGTCATCAATCATTTTACCCGGATTGAGACATTCATAATGCCGCTACATATCTATAACATTACGCAAAAGCAGGTCTGGTCACTGGCTGACTCTTCCTTTTTCGAAGGACCGATAGCTAGTTTCCTTGAAAAAGTCGGCGCTGTTTCCACCAGCAACCCTGATCGGGATTGTCTGATGGTCAAGAGTCTGCTGACCGGTGAGGCAAACTGGATTATCTTCCCCGAAGGGCGCATGGTTAAGGATAAAGGGTATGTTGAAAAGACCCGGTTTTTTATCGTTCGCGCCGGTGGCCGTCCCCCGGCGCACACAGGGGCAGCCACCCTGGCTTTGCGGACTGAATTTTACCGGCAGCGGTTGATCTCTCTGGTTGAAAAGTTTCCCGCCGAAGCAGAGCGTCTTAAAAGAATGTTCAGTATTGATGATCTCAGCCCCGTGCTGCTGGGAAAAACCTGGATTGTGCCGGTTAACATTACCTACTATCCGGTCAGGGCCCAGGAAAATGTGCTGAGTATGCTGGCGGACCGGTTTGCCAAGAATATACCGGAGCGGATCAGGGAAGAGCTTCTTACTGAAGGGACCATGTTTTTTTCCGGGGTGGATATTGATATTCGGTTCGGGCCACCGCTGGAGGTTAAAGAGAGTCTTGCCCTGCCTTCCATAGAGAAGGATATACATTCTCTGGTACAGTTCAATTTTGACGATCACCTGCCGTCGCTGCATACTATGCGTGAAGAGGCGACAAGGCTGATGGACCGTTACATGTCGTCTATTTACGACATGACCACGGTCAATCATGATCATCTTTTTGCTTCGCTGCTCAGGGCGATGCCGTTCCGGAAGGTTAACGAAGATGATTTCCGTAGACGGGTTTTTCTGCTGGCAGCCCTTTATCTTCCCAATGCAGGTGTTCATTGCCATCAGAGTTTGGCCATCGGTCAGGTAGCTTTGTTGACGGATGATCGCTTTCATAAGTTTCGGGATTTTTCAATGCTGGCGCTGGAAACGAAAGTTATACAACGCCATGATGGATTATTGATCAAGGATCCGAGCAAGTTCTCGTCGGCTTTTGATCTGCATCGTGCCAGGATTGATAATCCGCTCGGAGTCATTGCCAACGAAGTTATTGCGCTCGAAGCACTACAGAAACAGGTGCGGAGAATGGCCTGGCTGCCGGGAGTACTGGTGAGGCAAAGGGTTGTAAAACTTTTGGATCGTCTTGCTTTTGAAGAGTTTGACAGAGACTATCGTAATTTTCAGCGAGCCGGGGAGACAAAAGGGCGGGAAATCGGCGCACCTGAACTTATGCGGGGGAGGTCTCGTGGGCTGGGTGTTGTTTTAGTCCATGGTTTACTGGCCGCACCCCGGGAACTTGCGGAATTGGCTACCTATCTCAATGATAAGGGATACTGGGTATATGTGGTGCGTCTCAAAGGCCATGGTACGTCACCCGACGATCTTGCTATTCGTACTGCCAATGATTGGGTTGAATCTGTTGATCTCGGTTATGCTCTGATGAGCTCAATCTGTAAACGGGTAGTGGTGGGTGGCTTCTCCTTCGGTGGTGGGCTGGCGTTGGATTGCGCTGCCCGGGTCGGCAATGTTGCTGGGGTCTTTGCCGTTTGCCCTCCGCTCAGGCTGCAGGATAAATCCTCCCGCCTGGCGCCGTTGGTCTCCTTCTGGAACAAGGTGATGGGGTGGATCAGTTATCAGGGGGGAAAAAGGGATTTTATTGAATCAACCCCGGAAAGACCACTGATCAACTATTCCCGGATTCCGGTGGCAGCACTTTGGGAAATGGGCCGTTTTATGAAAGGACTTGAGCAAAAACTGGCTAAGGTACTGGCGCCGACTCTGGTGGTACAGTCACAGGGGGACCCGGTGGCTGATCCGGATGGGACGAAGATTCTTTATTCACGACTCGGCTCGAAGGATAAGGAGTACCTGTCGTATGACTTTGACCGGCACGGGATCCTTGTCGGCGAAGGTTCGCAGAAGGTGCATCAGGCGATCGGTGTTTTTATTGACCGGTTGCAGGGATAGACCAATTTGTGTCCAGGGGGCCAAGCAAAGGGGCCACTGCTTAAGCCTCCATAGCCAGAAAAATAAATCTGTCCCCTTTTTCTGGAATTTTCGCTTCGATTTCCTAAGTCCGACAGGCTCCTAGATCACTCCGTTTTCCATAAGGCGGTCTATCTCGTCCGCGCTGAACCCCCAATCGGACAGGACGGTCTTCGTATGCTCTCCCGGAAAGACCGGGGGGCCTTGAATTTCCACGGTTGTGCGGCTGAATCGCGGGGCTGGCGCCGGATGGATGACCCCGTCGATCTCGACGAAGGTCTTGCGCGCTTTGTTATGCGCATGTTGCGGCGCTTCGTCCATATCCAGCACCGGAGCGAAGCAAACGTCAGTTCCCTCCATTATGGCGCACCACTCATCGCGGGTTCTGGATTTAATAATTACAGCAAGTTTCACCTTTAATTCCGGCCAGTTGCCCGCATCCAGTTGAGCCTGGAAAGCGGGGTCGTCAATGCCGCACTTCTTGAGCAGCAGTGCGTAGAACTGCGGCTCAAGAGAGCCTATGCTGACGAATTTGCCGTCGGCGCATTCGTAGGCGTCATAAAAGTGCGCCCCTCCATCCAACCGGTTTGATCCTCTCTTGATATTCCATCTGCCCGCAGCCCTTGAGCCGTAGAACATCGCCATAAGCAGTGCGGCCCCGTCGGTCATGGCCGCATCAACTACCTGCCCCTTGCCAGACTCCCTGGCTTCCCAAAGCGCGCAGACAAGACCAAACGCCAACATCATGGCGCCTCCGCCGAAGTCGCCTACCAGGTTCAGCGG
>JBAQKZ010000090.1:0-15513 GCA_049301475.1 Geobacteraceae bacterium
CGACAATGTGGCCGTAACAGTAAACCTTATTACCCCTATCGCCATGGACGAGGGGCTGCGCTTTGCGATTCGCGAAGGCGGACGGACTGTGGGCGCCGGTGTGGTCAGCTCGATTATCGAATAAACAGCCATAAAGAAGAGGGATCAATGCAAAGTCAAAAGATTAGGATTCGCTTGAAGGCTTATGACCATAAACTGCTTGACCAGTCGGTCGGCGAGATTGTGGATACCGCAAGGAGAACAGGCGCCAGAGTGGCCGGGCCGATTCCGCTTCCGACGGTGATAAACAAATACTGCGTACTTCGTGGACCGCATGTGGACAAGAAATCCCGTGAGCAGTTCGAGATCAGAACACACAAGCGGCTGATAGATATTCTTGATCCGACCCAGCAAACGGTTGATGCCTTGATGAAACTTGACCTTTCGGCCGGTGTGGATGTCGAGATCAAGCTGTAGTTTAATATAAACATGATGCCATTAAATAAATGTGGCGTTGTGCATACTAACAGGGATTGTCAACCATGAATAAAGGATTAATTGGAAAAAAACTGGGGATGACTCAGATATTCGTCGAGGATGGCCGCAGAATCCCGGTGACGGTTGTCGAGGCCGGGCCGTGTGTGGTTATTCAGAAGAAGACAACCGACCTGGACGGCTACAATGCCATCCAGGTCGGGTTTGCCGCAAAGGATGTCTCTCGGGTTAATCGGCCCATGGTCGGGCATTGCAAAACATCTGGGCAGGGAGTGTTTCATTTTCTCAGGGAATTGCGGATCGACAATATTGATCAGTACGCTGTGGGGGATCGGATATGCGCGGACGTTTTTGTTGCCGGCGACTTGGTGGATGTCACAGGAACCAGCATCGGTAAGGGATTTCAGGGAGTTATAAAGCGTTGGGGATTCAAGGGTGGGCGCGCCTCGCATGGGTCCCGCTTCCATCGCGCTCCTGGTTCCATAGGCTGTTCGGCAACCCCGTCACGGGTTTTCAAAAACAAGAAGATGCCCGGACAGCTCGGCAATGAGAAGGTGACGGTGCAGCGCCTGCAGATAGCGAGGGTGGACGCAACCGACAATCTTATCCTGATAAAGGGTGCGATTCCCGGTTCCACCAATGGCCTGGTCCTGATCAAGGATAGTGTCAAGGCCACTAAGTAAAACAGCAGGGACTGGAGACAGCTATGGCTACCATTGATGTTTATGATATAAAAAAGCAAAAGGTTGGCGAGATGGATCTCGACGATGAGGTCTTTAATGGAACCGTCAAGGCGTACCTGATACATGAGGCGTTGAAGGTTCAGTTGGCGAATCGTCGCGCGGGCACCGCGTCGGTGAAGAACCGTTCAGCAGTTGCTGGCAGCGGCAAGAAGCCGTTTCGTCAGAAGGGAACCGGTCAGGCTCGTCAGGGATGCCGCAGGGCGCCGCAGTATCCCGGCGGTGGAGTGGCTTTCGGTCCTCAACCCAAAACGTACAACGTTTCAATGAACAAAAAGGCCCGCAAGGCGGCCATCCGTTCCGCCCTTTCCCTCCTTTTCAAGGAAGATAAACTGACCGTGGTGAATGCTTTTGATTTGGACACTGTTTCCACTAAAGGTTTCGCCGGCATCCTGAACGAATTTGCTCTCAACAAAACCCTTGTGGTTATTGATGAGGGTAACCCCAAACTGGAGCTATCGGCCCGCAATGTTAAGCATGTCAAGGTACTAAAACCCGAAGGTCTGAATATCTTCGATATAATGAAGTACAAGAACATCATATTCACCCAGACCGCTGTACAGAAAGTTGAAGGAGCGTTTCATTCATGAGCTTATATGACGTCATCAAAAAGCCTCTGGTAAGCGAAAAAACCACCATCGAAAAGGACGCCCGCAATATCGTCGCGTTTGTGGTGAAAAGGGATGCCAACAAGATAGAGATCAGAGCGGCTGTTGAGTGCCTGTTCAAGGTTGAAGTCGCCGCTGTAAATACTGTGAACATGGCCGGCAAGGTGAAGCGGGTCGGTCGTAACAGCGGCAAGCGCTCCAACTGGAAAAAGGCCTATGTAACCCTAAAAGAGGGGAGCAAGGTCGATTTTTTTGAAGTTTAAAATATCTCGCTGGAGTTTTCATCATGGCTATAAAGAGTTATAAACCTACATCGGCAGGTCGCAGGCACCAGACATGCTCCACTTTCGAAGAGATTACCTGTTCGACGCCGGAGAAGTCTCTGTTGGTTACTCTTAAAAAGAGCGGCGGACGGAATAACCTCGGCAGGATTACCTCTCGGCACATCGGCGGCGGACATAAGCAGAAATACCGGATTATCGACTTTTCCCGCGACAAGAAAGAGGTTCCCGCTAAGGTCTCCTCCATTGAGTACGATCCGAATCGAAGCTCGCGCATTGCGCTACTCAATTATCTGGACGGAGAAAAGCGCTATATACTGGCGCCTCTTGATCTCAAGGTTGGCGATACGGTGCTTGCCAGCGCCGACGCCGATATCAAGCCTGGCAATGCTCTCCCACTGCGGGCGATTCCTTTGGGCACAATTATACACAACATTGAGCTAAAACTCGGCAAGGGCGCTCAACTGGCTCGTAGCGCGGGAACATTCGCCCAACTGATGGCCAAGGAAGGGAAGTACGCCCAAGTGAAACTTCCATCCGGAGAGGTCCGTATGATTCTTCAGGACTGTCTGGCCACAATAGGACAGGTTGGCAACATTGATCATGAAAACGTTTGTATTGGCAAGGCTGGTCGTTCCCGTTGGCTTGGCAGACGTCCCAAGGTTCGTGGCGTCGCCATGAACCCGGTTGACCATCCGCATGGCGGCGGCGAAGGGCGAACATCCGGCGGTCGCCATCCGGTTACCCCGTGGGGCATTCCGACCAAAGGGTACAAGACTCGGACTAATAAGACATCGTCACGCTTTATAATTAAGTCGCGAACTAAATAGTTTCCATCCGGAAGATGAATAAAACGACAGCATAGAGGGTTAAAAAAGATGGCTAGATCTATAAAAAAGGGACCCTTCGTTGATACTCATCTGGCTGTAAAAGTACAGTCGGAAGGCGTAGGGTCGAAAAAGATCATCAAGACTTGGTCACGGCGTTCCACTATCACTCCTGATTTCATCGGATTGACCCTGGCTGTGCATAACGGTAGAAAATTTATTCCGATCTTTGTAACAGAAAACATGGTTGGACATAAGCTGGGTGAGTTTGCTCCCACCAGGACTTTTCATGGCCATGCGGCTGACAGGAAGAGTAAGCTGAAGAAGAAGTAATCCGCAAAGGAGTCATGTATGGAATCAAGCGCTAAATTGTCATTCGTCCGTCTTTCCCCGCGGAAAACACGTCTTGTGGTTGACATGGTCAGGGGGAAAGGGATTCAGGCCGCTCTGAATATACTTAGGTTTTCACCTCAGCCGTCCGCCAAGCTGATTTCCAAGCTGCTTACTTCTGCGGTTGCAAATGCTGAACAAAAGGGTGTTCCGGATGTTGACCTGCTGTATGTAAAAACAATTTTTGTGGATGGCGGGGCAGTACTGAAGCGTTTCTTGCCGCGTGCCATGGGCAGGGCCAGTAAAATCAGGAAACCGACCAGTCACGTTAATGTGGTTCTGGCTATGAAGAAATGATAAGTTTATTGATGGAGGTGAAGTCTTGGGTCAGAAAGTAAATCCAATAGGGTTCAGGCTTGGCGTAATAAAGACGTGGGATTCAAAATGGTATGCAGAGGCTGATTATGCCAAACTGTTACATGAGGACCTGAAGCTCAGGGCTTTTCTCAAGAAGCGGTTGTATACGTCAGGGATATCCAAAATCGAGATAGAGCGCGCGGCCAATAAAGCCAAGATCAATATTTACACTGCCCGCCCCGGTCTGATCATCGGTAAAAAAGGCTCCGAGATTGAAACCCTCAAAAAGGAACTGGCCAGACTTACTGATAAAGAGCTGTTCCTTAATATCCAGGAGGTGCGCAAGCCTGAGCTTGATGCACAGTTGGTTGCCGAAAACGTTGCTCTGCAATTGGAGAGGCGTATTGCCTTTCGCCGTGCAATGAAAAAAAGCGTGACTTCTTCCCTAAAGTTTGGCGCCAAGGGGATCAGGATCACATGCTCTGGGCGCCTTGGCGGCGCGGAAATGTCTCGAACCGAATGGTATCGCGAGGGAAGGGTGCCGCTTCATACCCTGCGGGCCGATATAGATTACGGGTTCGCCGAAGCCAAGACCACTTACGGAATTATCGGCGTCAAGGTTCTGATATTTAAGGGTGAAGTGCTTTCCGCAAAAAAATAGAAACAGGGGTTTCTCGCGATGTTAATGCCGAAAAGAGTAAAATATAGAAAACAGATGAAGGGAAGAATGTCTGGCACCCTTTCACGTGGCGTCACCCTTGCCTTCGGCGAGTACGGTTTGCAGGCGACGGAGTGCGGATGGCTTGATTCCAGGCATATCGAAGCTGCTCGTGTCGCCATGAATCGTTATATCAAGAGAGGCGGCAAGATATGGATACGTATATTCCCCGATAAACCGTTGACTTCCAAACCTGCTGAAACTCGCATGGGTAAAGGTAAGGGTTCGCCGGATTCGTGGGTATGCGTGATCAAACCTGGACGTGTCCTTTACGAGATGGAGGGGGTTACCGAGGAAATTGCGCGCGAGGCATTCCGGCTTGCAGCCAATAAACTTCCCATACACACGAAATTTATGTCACGGAAGGAAATTCATGAAGGTTAGCGATCTGAAAATTATGAATGAAGATGCACTCAGGGCTAAAGATATGGAGTTGACCAAGGAGCTGTTCAATCTCAGGTTCCAGCTTCACACGGGCCGTTTGGAAAACACCGCAAGGATATCTTCCATGAGGAAGGACATTGCGCGTGTCAAGACCATGATTCAGGAAAAGAGGGGCTAGAGGGGCGGATATGATCGAGCGTGGCAGCAGAAAAACCCAGGTAGGGGTAGTTGTAAGCGACAAAATGGACAAGACCGTGGTTGTGAAGGTCGACCGTCTGATCAAGCATCCTGTTTACAATAAGTACATAAAAAGAGCAGCAAAATACAAGGCCCATGATTCTGGTAACAGCTGCAAGACCGGCGATCAGGTAATGATTGTAGAAACCCGTCCCTTCAGCAAGGATAAACGCTGGCGGGTAAGACAGATCATCGAGAAAAGCGCTTAAGGCAGGAGTAACCTATGATCCAGATGCAGACAATACTCGATGTGGCGGACAACTCGGGGGCCAAGAAACTTTATTGCATTAAGGTGCTTGGCGGTTCAAAAAGGAAGTACGCAAGTATCGGCGACATTATTGTGGCGTCGGTAAAGGAAGCAATACCTAACTCCAAGGTAAAGAAGGGTGACGTTGTCAAGGCCGTTGTGGTGAGGACCGCCAAGGAGATTGGCCGCCCTGATGGCTCATATATTCGCTTTGACGACAATTCGGGCGTTGTCATAAACAATCAGAAGGAACCGGTTGGAACGCGTATCTTCGGCCCGGTAGCAAGGGAGCTCAGGGCAAAAAAGTTTATGAAGATCATATCCCTCGCGCCTGAAGTACTTTAATTTTTTGATGGAGAGACCAACGATGCTAGGCAAGAATTTGCATGTTAAAAAGGGCGATACGGTAATGGTCGTCACAGGCAAGGACAAGAGCAAAACAGGCAAGGTGCTGCGCGTCCTGCTCAAAAAGGATGGTGTCCTAGTGGAGGGCCTGAATCTCGTCAAGCGACATACCCGCGCTCGTGGTAATGAACCGGGAGGAGTCGCGGAGAAGGAGGCGGCTGTCCACATTTCCAATGTTCAGCTCTATTGCGGGAAGTGCCGTAAGGGTGTCAGGACCCGGGTTCATCTTCTGCAGGACGGCAAGAAGGCCCGCGTCTGTGTAAAGTGCCGCGAGGCGTTTGATAAATAGTACGGAGGGGTGAATGTCGAGGCTGAAGGAGCTTTATAGTAAGGAGATGGTTCCCCGGTTGATGAAGGACTTCAATTACCGGAATATCATGGAAGTCCCGAAACTGGAGAAAATCGTGATTAACATGGGGCTCGGTGAGGCAATCCAGAATGTCAAGATTCTTGATTCAGCCGTCGAGGAAATGGCCATTATCACCGGCCAGAAAGCCGTTATCACCAAAGCAAGGAAGTCTATTGCGAGTTTTAAGCTCCGCCAGGGAATGCCGATAGGCTGCATGGTGACCCTTCGCAAGGAGAAGATGTACGAGTTTCTCGACCGCTTGCTGAATGTTGCGCTCCCCCGCGTTAGGGATTTCAAGGGGGTCTCCGGTAATGCCCTTGACGGGATGGGGAACTATTCACTAGGCATAAAGGAACAGTTGATTTTCCCAGAAATTGACTACGACAAAATCGATAAAATTAAAGGAATGAACATATCCATAGTGACAAGCGCAAAAACAGATGAAGAAGGCAAGGCGCTCCTTAAGCTCCTGGGGATGCCTTTCAGGAACTAAACCAGCTTAAGGAGAAAAAAAGTGGCAAAAACATCAATGATCATCAAGGCACAAAGAGGAAACAAGTTCAAGGTACGCGAATATAACCGTTGTCCTTTGTGCGGTCGGCCCAGGGCCTATTACCGTAAGTTTGACATGTGCAGAATCTGTCTGAGAAAACTGGCCTCTAATGGTCAGATTCCCGGAGTCATCAAATCCAGCTGGTAACAGCTTAAGCAAGCAGTTCAGAGGAGTGCGCTCAGATGTCGATGACTGACCCAATTGCCGATATGCTAACAAGAATAAGAAACGGCAGCATGGCCAAGCTGCAGAAGGTGGATATTCCGTCGTCAAACCTTAAGGTTAACTTGGCCAATGTTTTGAGGGCCGAAGGCTTTATAAAGAATTATAAAGTCATTACGGATCAAAAACAGGGGATACTGCGAGTATACCTGAAGTACATTGATGAAAAGGATCCGGTAATCAATGAGATCAAAAGGGCAAGCAAACCTGGCGGGAGAAAGTACGTCAAAAGTGCCGATGTCCCGACCATAAAGACCGGTTTGGGCGTGGCCATACTCTCCACCTCAAAGGGGCTGCTTCCCGACAAGGCGGCCCGTGATGCAGGGGTTGGCGGCGAGGTTATCTGTACCGTCTGGTGATTTGATAAACAAAGAAGGAGCACTCCGTATGTCCAGAATCGGCAAACTGCCTATTGAAATCCCTAGCGGGGTCAAAATAACCTTCAACGACTCGGTTGTCAATGTTGAGGGGCCTAAAGGAAAGCTTTCTCGCAGGATCATGGAGAGCGTAGCGATTGAGTTGTCGGATAAAAGTGTTGTGGTTACGCGTTGCGATGACAGTAACATGGCCCGCTCCGCCCACGGTCTAACCAGGACTCTGGTCAGCAACATGCTTGTTGGAGTTACTGCGGGATTCCAGACGGCGCTGGAAATCAACGGCGTTGGGTATCGTGCTGAAACAAAAGGTGATGTGCTGAATCTTAGCCTGGGTTATTCTCACCCGATAAACTTCCCGCTACCGAAGGGTATTACGGTGGAAGTAGATAAAATGACCAAGCTTCTGGTCAAGGGGATCGACAAGGAACTGGTTGGTCAGACTGCCGCCAAGATTCGCTCATTCCGTGAACCTGAGCCATATAAGGGGAAGGGTGTAAGATACGTCGGCGAGACCGTCCTCAGGAAGGCCGGCAAGACCGGTAAAAAATAGTATCGTCAAGGAGAAGAGCATTGAGTGCTTTAACCAAGAAAGAGACTGCGCGCATCAAACGTCAGGTCAGGGTAAGAAAGAAAATAAAAGGGACTACAGAGCGCCCCAGGCTGAATGTATTCAAGAGCGCCAGACATATTTACGCCCAACTTATAGACGACACCAAAGGTGTTGCGCTCGTATCCGCTTCAACGGTCATGGATGAGGTAGGGGGTGGTCTGAAATACACCGGCAATACCGATGCGGCCCGTAAGGTTGGGGCTGTAATTGCCCAAAGAGCGCTAAGCAGGGACATCAAGACGGTTGTATTTGACCGCAACGGTTTTCTCTATCACGGCAGGGTTAAGGCGCTTGCCGATGCTGCCCGCGAGAACGGACTATCTTTCTGAGGTATATTTAAGGAGGCGATACTTGCTTAAAATTAAGATCAATCCGAGTGAACTTAATCTGACCGACCGCGTCGTGCATATCAGCCGGGTTGCCAAGGTTGTTAAAGGTGGTCGTCGTTTCAGCTTTTCAGCCCTTGTCGTTGTGGGTGATGGTAATGGATGTGTGGGGTACGGCCTGGGTAAGGCCCATGAGGTGCCCGAGGCAATCCGTAAGGGTGTCGAGCAGGCGAAAAAAGATATTATAAGGATTCCCATAGTCAAAGATCAGACTATCCCTTGTGAAACACTGGGCCATTTTGGAGCCGGACGCGTACTTATGAAACCCGCATCCGCTGGTACCGGCGTAATTGCTGGTGGCGCAGTCAGGGCTGTTTTAGAAGCGGCCGGCGTTCACAATATTCTGACGAAGTGTCTCGGGTCCAATAACCCTCATAATGTTGTAAAAGCGGCATTTGCTGGACTCAAGACGCTTAGAAGCCCTGAAGAATTCAGGGCGAGAAGGGGCTTGGCTGAATAGGGACTGCTGTACTTCCGAGGAGATATAAAACATGGCTGCGGAAATCAAAATAACATTGCTTAAAAGCTCTATAGGCAAACCCCCCAATCACCGCGCGGTGCTTGATGGAATGGGGCTCACCAAAATGAATAAAACAGTGATTCTGAAGAATACGCCGGAGATTCAAGGCATGATTCGTAAGGTTTCTCATATGCTCAAAATCGAAGAATAATCACCTTGAGGTGTATAACATGGAAATAAACAGCTTAAAACCGGTCCCAGGTTCTACCAGAAACAGGAAGCGGATAGGCAGAGGCACCGGTTCCGGACATGGTAAAACGGCCACTAAGGGGCACAAGGGACAGAAGGCAAGAAGCGGCGGCAGTATCAAGCCCGGCTTTGAGGGTGGCCAGATGCCTATGCAGCGCAGGCTTCCTAAAAGAGGTTTTAATCCTCTTGCACGGAAGGAGTTTGCACTTGTGAACCTTGGCCATCTGGATATGTTTGCCGCAGATAGCGTGGTGGATGTTGAGGCGCTCTTGAAAAGCGGTTTGGTCAGCAAGGTGCGCGATGGCGTCAAGGTTCTGGCTGATGGAGAGCTAACCAAGGCGCTGACGGTTAAAGCTCATAAATTCAGCGCTTCCGCGAAGGAGAAGATCGTCGCTGCTGGTGGCGCCGTCGAGGAGATATAGACTTGTTCGAGGCCTTTCAGAATATCTTCCGTATCCCCGAACTGAAAAAACGGGTTTTGTTCTCGCTTGGCATGCTTGCCGTCTATCGGATAGGATGCCATATCCCGACGCCCGGCATTGACAGCCTGGCACTGGCTCATTTCTTCAAGCAGGCGCAGGGCACTTTGCTTGGGATGTTTGACATGTTTTCCGGTGGCGCACTGGAGAAGTTAACGGTTTTTGCCCTCGGCATTATGCCATATATTTCCTCATCAATTATCTTCCAACTCTTGACAGTTGTTGTCCCAGCCATTGAGAAACTTTCCAAAGAGGGTGAGGCAGGGCGAAAGAAGATTATACAGTATACGCGGTACGGCACCATCCTTCTGAGTGTAGTGCAGGCGCTTGGTATCAGTATTGGTCTTGAAAGCATGCGTGGGCCTGCCGGCGAGCTGGTTGTACCGAACCCTGGCTGGGAATTCCGGATTATGACAGTGATAACCCTGACAGCCGGCACCGCCTTTATCATGTGGCTCGGCGAGCAGATGTCCGAAAAGGGAATTGGTAATGGTATATCCCTGATAATATTCGCCGGAATTGTAGCGCGCATCCCAGTTGCTCTGATCAATACATTCAGACTCCTGAAGGCTGGACAACTTTCATTATTTGTGGTCATTTTTGTTCTTGCGTTGATGCTCCTGGCCGTTGCTGTAGTGGTGTTTGTCGAACGAGGGCAGCGCAGGCTTCCAATTCATTACGCCAAGCGTGTGGTAGGGCTTAAAACCCATGGCGCCCAGACATCTCATCTGCCACTTAAGGTGAATATGGCAGGGGTGATACCCCCGATATTTGCTTCGTCAATCATCATGTTTCCAGCCACGGTAGGGAATTTTATAAATGTTCCTTGGGTGCAGCAGGCAGCGCAAAGCATGGCCCCCGGCAAACTTTTTTATAATATTTTTTATGTTGCATTTATAGTATTTTTCTGTTACTTCTATACGGCTGTAACTTTTAATCCTGTGGATGTCGCGGATAACGTCAAAAAGCACGGCGGCTACATCCCCGGCATCCGGCCAGGGAAGGAAACTTCCGAGTATATTGACCGGGTGTTGACCAAGCTTACATTTGCGGGAGCTATTTATATCTCCGCAGTTTGTGTCCTGCCGGAAATCATGATCAGCAAGTTTAATCTCCCGTTCTATTTCGGTGGAACAGCGCTTCTCATAGCGGTAGGAGTGGGCATGGATACGGTGTCACAGGTTGAGTCGCACCTTATAACACGCAGTTACGAGGGGTTTATGAAGGGTGTTAAGATAAAGGGGAGAAGGTAACTACGAAGGGACTCCGGATGAACCTTATACTCCTTGGACCGCCGGGCGCCGGCAAGGGAACACAGGCAAAAATACTGGCCAGAAACTACGATATACCGCAGATATCAACAGGCGACATCCTCCGGTCGGCAGTAAAGGCACGAACCCCTATGGGTGATAAGGCAAAAGCATTCATGGACAGTGGTTCCCTGGTGCCGGATGAGGTTGTGGTTGGTGTTGTTGAAGAACGGTTGTCTCAAACGGATTGCGTTAGCGGTTTTATCCTTGATGGTTTTCCACGTACGGTTGTCCAGGCTGACGCATTGAAGCTTATGCTGGCTGCGCACGGTAAACTGATAGAGCATGTGATTTATATTGAAGTTGGCAAGGAAGAACTGTTAGGCCGTATTACCGGACGCAGGACTTGCAAGGTATGCGGCAAGGGTTATCACTTGTCGTTCGGACCCCCCAAGCTTGCCGGCAAATGCGACGATTGTGGCGGCGATCTTTACCAGCGTGATGATGACAGTGAGATGACCATGCGTAATCGGTTGGATGTATATGAGCAACAGACGGCGCCGCTGATTGCTTATTACGCCTGTGAATCGTTGCTCAGGTCCGTATCGGGGCTTGCCCCCATGGAAGAAGTTCAGCGGAGTATTATAAGCGCTGTAGAAGGCGTTTAATCGTGATAATTCTTAAATCTCCCCAGGAGATTGGAAGGATGCGACTTCCATGCAGGATCGTTGCTGAGATTCTGGAGCTAATAAAGGGCGAGGTAAAGCCGGGCGTAACCACCCTGGCGCTGAATGAAATCGCCGAAAGAGAAGCGGCAAAGCACAAATCCCGACCTGCTTTCAAGGGATATAACGGTTATCCGTACTCCCTATGCTGCTCGGTTAACGAGCAAGTAGTCCATGGCATGCCCACAAGCCGTGAGTTGCGTGAAGGAGATATTATAAGCCTTGATTTTGGCGTTGTTTATGGCGGTTTTTTTGGCGATGCAGCCATAACACTCCCTCTGGGAGACGTTGCCGACAGTGCCAAAAGACTTATGAAGGTTGCGGAACGCTCTTTGAATGCGGCTATAGAGGCAGCCAACTTAACAAACAGGCTGTTCGACATTTCATATGCTGTACAAAGCTATGTTGAAGAACAAGGATTTACAGTGGTGCGCGAGTTTGTCGGGCATGGCATCGGCAAGAGCCTTCATGAGGACCCTCAGGTTCCAAACTATGGATTGCAGGGACGCGGTATACGGCTTAAGACTGGCATGGTGTTAGCCATTGAGCCAATGATTAATGAGAAAGGCCCGGAGGTCAGGGTGCTTGACGATGGCTGGACGGCTGTCACACGTGATGGCGGCTTGTCGGCTCACTTTGAGCATACCGTGGCGATTACAGAGGCGGGGCCGGAGATACTGACAAAGCTGTAGATTCTCTTTGGCAGCGACCGGAAAGGAATAGACATGAAGGTAAGGGCTTCCGTCAAGAAGATTTGTGACAAGTGTAAAATCATCAAACGCAAAGGTGTCGTCCGGGTTATATGTGACATTCCGAAACATTCCCAAAGACAGGGATAAAGGCAACTCAATTAACTTGTTTTTCATCTGTAAACTCCGATGAGAAAATATAAGGTTTCTGAATAGAAGAAGGAATTTCCATACAGAAACTAACTAGGAGGAGCGAACATTGGCACGTATCGCTGGTATAGACCTACCCAGAAACAAACGGATTGTGATTGCTTTGACGTATATTTACGGCATAGGTAAATCCTCGGCGCAGAAACTGCTTGCCGACTCCGGTGTGGACTTTGACACGCGGACGGAGAATCTGACCGAGGCTGAGATCGCCCGAATAAGAGAGAACATTGACAAGAGCGTCAAGGTTGAGGGTGATCTACGTCGTGACATCTCAATGAATATCAAGCGGTTGATGGATCTCGGCTGCTATCGGGGCTTACGGCACAGAAAGGGGCTTCCGGTGCGTGGGCAGAGGACCAAAACTAATGCCAGGACGAGAAAAGGTCCTGCTAGGACTGTGGCAGGCAAAAAGAAATAGGTTATTAATACCTTGGAGGAATAATGGCTAGTCCGGCTAAAAAGGTTGTGAAAAAAAAGAAGGAACGCAAGAATATTTCAACCGGCGTAGCGCATATACAGGCCACTTTTAACAATACCATGATTACCATCACTGATCCTGTCGGCAATGTGGTCGCATGGTCCACTTCCGGATGCAAGGGATTTAAAGGTTCTCGTAAGAGCACTCCGTTTGCCGCTCAGATTGCTGCCGAGGATTGCGCAAAAAAGGCCCAGGAGCATGGCATGCGCACTGTTGAGGTTTACGTAAAAGGGCCAGGCTCCGGACGCGAGTCCGCACTCAGGGCGCTTCAGGCAGCCGGCTTCAACATCAGCTTTATCCGGGACGTAACGCCAATTCCGCATAATGGCTGCCGTCCCCCCAAGAGAAGAAGGGTCTGAAACCCATTCATAGTTAAGGAGGTTTTCATTGGCAAGATATACAGGGCCTTCATGCCGTTTGTGTCGGCGGGAAAGTACGGAGCTGTTTCTCAAAGGGGAGCGTTGTTATACGGACAAGTGTGCCATCAAACGAAGGAGCTATCCTCCGGGGCAGCATGGCCAAGCAAGGGTAAAGGTTTCCAGTTACGGCGTTCAACTCCGCGAGAAACAGAAGGTTCGACGCATTTACAGCATTCTAGAGAAGCAGTTCCGCTCATATTTTGAGAAGGCTGACCGGATGAAGGGTGTAACCGGCGAGAATCTTCTTTTCCTTCTGGAGCGACGCCTGGATAATATCGTGTATCGTCTCGGTTTTGCCTCGTCTAGGATTGAGGCCAGGTTGATGGTGCGACATGGTCATTTTACCCTTAATGGAAGAAAAGCCAATATCCCTTCCATCCAGGCTAAGGTTGACGATGTTGTCGAACTTCGGGAGAAGAGCCGCAAGATTGCCAGTATAAATGAATCCCTGGAAGGGGTTGTACGGCGAGGTATCCCACAGTGGCTGGAGCTGGAAAAAGATGCTTTTAAAGGGCGGATCAAGGTGCTTCCCGTTCGGGAGGATATCACTGCGCCGATACAGGAGCAACTGATCGTCGAGCTCTATTCCAAGTAATGGCTACCATACTTGACGCCGGGAGGAACCACATGATTAAGAATTGGCGCGATCTGATCAGACCCAGAAAACTACAGGTTGAGGCGGAATCGCTAACAGATACATACGGCAAGTTTTATGCGGAACCATTTGAGCGCGGATTCGGCACTACACTTGGCAACTCATTGCGCAGAGTGCTCTTGTCGTCCCTGCATGGAGCCGCCATTACCTCCGTTCGCATAAAGGGTGTGTTGCACGAATTTTCAGCTATTCCGGGTGTTACGGAAGACGTGACTGATATCATCCTCAATCTTAAGGGGATACGTTTCAGGATGTACGGTCAAGAGCCGAGGTACATCAGGATTGCTCACAAGAGTGAAGGAGTAGTGAAGGCTTGTGATATCATCACCGACCACAATATTGAAGTGCTGAATCCCGACCACCACATCGCCACTTGCTCAAAAGATGCCAATCTGGAGATGGAGATGATGGTCAGGATGGGGAATGGTTATGTCCCCGCTGATCGTAATCGTGATGAAAAGGCGCCTGTTGGGACCATACCTATTGACTCCATTTTTACACCAGTCACCAAAGTCAACTTTACGGTTGCAAACGCCCGTGTTGGCCAGATTACCGACTATGACAAGCTTACATTGGAGGTCTGGACTGACGGAAGCGTTAAGCCGGATGACGGCATGGCATATGCCGCCAAGATTCTCAAGGAACAGCTTTCCATTTTTATAAATTTTGATGAAGAGATTGAGGCTGCTGAAGATGGCGAACCGGAACAGGAGTTGGAGAAGCTTAACGAGAACCTCTATCGTTCGGTGGATGAGCTTGAACTTTCGGTACGTTCAGCCAACTGTCTGAAGAATGCGGGCATCAAGCTGATTGGCGAACTAGTGTCACGCAGTGAGTCGGAAATGCTTAAGACACAGAACTTCGGACGGAAATCACTTAATGAGATTAAGGATATTCTAGGTGACATGGGGCTTACCCTTGGGATGAGGCTGGAAGGCTTTCCTGATCCCGAGATCATGCGGCGAGTAAGCGGTGATATTAAGGAAGAGGAATAACCCTTAAGGCTTTCAATAGAAGAAAGGAACAAGAAGTCATGCGTCACAATAATGCAGGCAGAAGACTTGGGAGAAAAACGAGTCACAGGATTGCTATGTTCAGGAACATGTTGACCTCGTTTCTGGACAATGAAAAGATCACTACAACGGACGCGAAGGCCAAGGAGTTGCGAAGCATTGCCGAGAAGATGATCACTCTCGGCAAGCGTGGAGACTTGCATGCAATGAGACAGTCTGCCGCCTATATTCGCGATAAAAAGGTGGTTACAAAGCTTTTTACAACTATTGCGCCCCGTTACAAAGAACGCCCGGGTGGCTACACCCGGATCGTCAAATTGGGGGTCCGCCTTGGTGATAATGCGCCACTTTCCATGATTGAACTGGTAGAAGAGCGGTTGGAACTGAAACCTGCCACAAAGTCTGCCGTAAAAAAGACGTCAGGCGAGGGTGTTGTACATAAGGCAGAGACGCAGACAACGACCGCACAAAGCGAAACGGCATCTGCTTCATTGCTGGTCGAGGCTCCCGTTTCAGAGGCTCCGTCTGCATCAGTCAAGGAAGGTGATGCGGAGAGTCAGTCTAAGGCAGATTAGCACAAGACGTTATACTGGAATGTGTCTTGCTTGACACCGGGAAAACTCTGTCTCACTGAAAAAAAGTATCCCATGAAAAGGGTCTGCGACAAAAAAATAACCAAAGATTGACAAGCATGTGTTTTCCCTCTATTATCTGTTTGCTTTTAAGCAAACAGATAATAAGGAGGGGTTATGAACGAAACACTTTCGAGTCTGGAACGAAA
>JBAQKZ010000091.1:0-2368 GCA_049301475.1 Geobacteraceae bacterium
TTTCGTTCCAGACTCGAAAGTGTTTCGTTCATAACCCCTCCTTATTATCTGTTTGCTTAAAAGCAAACAGATAATAGAGGGAAAACACATGCTTGTCAATCTTTGGTTATTTTTTTGTCGCAGACCCAAATCTATACTACGACAAATTTGTTGGCACGTATCCATTTCAGCCGGAAACCCCCTCACATTCAATCGTCACGGATTCAGGAGTATGGAAACAGTATAAACGGTAATTCAGTATTTTCTAAGCCCCTTATGCCGTCGGAAACTTATAATCGGAAAAGCGTTGACGGATCTGCAACTTTGACAATTTTCCGGTAGCGGTATGGGGTAATTCCTCGACGAAAACAACATCATCCGGTATGCACCAGCTAGCAACCTTCCCTTTAAAGTGTTCCAGAATCTCTTCACGTGTAACTTCACTCTCTGGGGATTTGATGCAAAGAAGCAGTGGCCGTTCGCCCCATTTAGGGTGGGCACAGCCGATAACCGCAGCTTCGGCAATGCCGGGATAACCCACTGCTACATTTTCCAGCTCGATCGAGCTTATCCATTCACCGCCTGATTTGATAACGTCCTTGATCCGGTCAATGATCTGCATAAATCCCTGAGGATCGATGGTGGCGACATCGCCTGTTTCAAACCAGCCATCCTTGTCAAGGATCGGCCTGCCCTCCTCCTTCAGATAGGCTTTTACTACCCAGAATCCACGTACCAGCAGAGATCCGAAGGACCTGCCATCCCACGGCTGCTCCTCGCCACTATCATTAACAATTTTCATCTCAATACCAAAGACCGAACGCCCCTGTTTCATCTGCAAGGTGTATTTTTCATCTTCGGTAAGTTCATCCCAGCCATCCTTGGGACTGCAATAAGTTCCAACAGGGCTGGTTTCAGTCATGCCCCAAGCATGGTCCACATGAATGCCGTAAGTCTTGTGAAATTCCTCAATGATCACAAGAGGACAGGCAGAACCGCCAATCAAGAATCGCTCGACGCAATCTATACGTTTTCCGGTTTGTTGGAGATGTTGCAACAGGCCCATCCATATGGTCGGAACGCCGGCGGAAATTGTCACTTTCTCTTCAATCATCTGACGATGCAGACTGTCACCATCCATATGTGGACCAGAGAAAACCAGTTTGGCGCCGACATAAGGAGCAATATAGATACTACCCCAAGCATTGGCGTGAAACATGGGAACAACCGGCAACAAGCAGTCACGGGCTCTGAGCCCGACGAGGTCTGGCATATTTGCGGCAAAACTATGAAGCAAAGTGGAGCGGTGACTGTAAAGAACGCCTTTGGGATTGCCCGTCGTGCCTGATGTGTAGCAGAGTGAAGATGCCGTATTTTCATCAAATTCTGGCCAGACAATTGTATTGGGTTCTTTCTCAATGATTGTCTCGTAACAATAAACCTTAAACTTCTCAGATAACCGGGTTTCAGGCATATGGGAAGCGTCTGTCATGATAATGATACCCTTAACAGTTTTAAGACCCTCTGACATGGCCTCCAAAAGTGGCACAAAAGTTAAATCGGTAAAAATAAAACTATCCTCGGCATGATTGATAATGTAGGAGATTTGCTCGGGGAACAACCTCGGGTTAACAGTATGACAAACAGCGCCGATACCCGGCACGGCAAAATATAACTCCAGATGACGGTAGCCGTTCCATGCCAGCGTACCAATTCTGTCACCAAATTGTACGCCGAGCTTTGTCAACATATTGGCAAGCTGATTTACACGTTTTTCGGCGTCAGCATAAGTGTAGCGATGTGTGCCACCTTCCACAGTATTGGAAACAATTTCCCTATTACCATGATTTTTCCCTGCAAAAGATATTATCGATGAAATCAATAACTGTTTGTCCTGCATCAGACCTAGCATGAATTTCTCCCTCCAATGGTTTTATATACTGTCACCAGAATAACCAAGTGACAACCAGAATATCCCATTTTATACCAATTTCAAATCAAAGATGCAGTCAAGGCGGCGAGAATTGAGTCGACGAAAGCATACAGCCAGTATGTTGAGGAGCCAAGACGAGACAACGAAGAGGGCGCTTTGACAATAGCCATGCCTGCATGCCCCCTGTCAACGCTTTGCCGCCCACCTCACGATAAGCCGCAACATGACTCGGGGCCACGGTTGGTCGCTAGCCTTTACCATGTGGCGGACTTGCACCACCTACCCTTTGCCGACTTTTACCGGCGCTTTCGATTTGCCCCCTTTCTTTGACCCTCACGGTGAATATGTTCTATCATCTTTTTTGAGCAATAACATTGAGTTTCATTATTTACTGGTCAAACACCTTCAATACGAGTAGTATATGCCCCATCCTATTTGTACGGGAGGCGTTCTTCT
>JBAQKZ010000092.1:0-3136 GCA_049301475.1 Geobacteraceae bacterium
CATCGTAAATGTCGGGGACTTGTCTCCTGGTTTTTTATAGCGACATATGTTGCGTACAATCGTTGCCAGCCCCTTCAGCAAGGTTTGAAAACTGTGAACCTCGGCTCCATCCACCTGCTTGGTTGCAACTTTTACCAGAGCCTGTGTACTCCGTTTGGTCGGCGCAACCGGGTCTCTGGTCTTTTTACTTTCTATGTCTTCATCCGCAAATATCAAAGGCCGCCAAGCCTCCATCATGTGCCACTTGACATAGTAGGAGAGCATGCACAGAAACAGATGCGCGCGTACTCGCTTTTCCAGCCGGTGATAGATGGGACGCACTTCAAGGTCGATACTTTTCATGGAGCGGAAAGCGCGCTCAACCTGGCTTAAGACTTCCGGCCACCTTCTTCCGCCCACTTTTCCAGCATATCCGTGGTAACGGACTTGGGACGCTCGATTGGGTAACCGAGGCCACGGTCCCAGGTGATGTTGGCCATACAGCCAAGTGCGCGGCCTACACCGAACAGGACGGTGTAGAAGTCCCACTCCTTAACGCCATAATACCACTGGATGACCCCGGACTGGGCGTCAACGTTCGGCCAGGGGTTCTTGGTCTTGCCGTGCTCAGTAAGGACACCCGGCGCCACCTCGTAGATCATGCTGACCAGCTTGAAGAGGGGGTCGTCCTTCAGCCCGGGGGTTTTGAGGCAGAACTCGCGCTGCGCTGTGTAGCGCGGGTCGGTCTTTCGCAGAACCGCATGGCCGTACCCTGGGATAACCTGGCCTGCCTTAAGGGTTGCCCACATGGCCTCCGTAACATTCTCCTTGGTAGGCTCGGCGCCTCCGAGTTTCTTTTCAAATTCCATGATCCACCCCAGGACTTCCTGGTTCGCGAGGCCGTGGAGAGGACCGGCAAGACCGTTGATTCCTGCCGAGTAGGCATAGTAGGGGTCCGACATGGCCGAATGCACCAGATGGGTGGCATGGGCCGAAACGTTGCCGGACTCGTGGTCGGAATGAAGGATGAAGTACATTCGGGCCACGTCTTCGTACGATTTGCTCTGACCGATCATGCGGGCGAAGTTAGCGCCCGAGTCGGCAGTGGCATCAATGGCGTTCTGCCTGTCGTTCCTGTATTTCAGGTTATAGATGAAGGCCGCGATCACTGGAATACGGGCCACGAGGTCGTAGGCGTCTTCGTAGACGTACTCCCAGGCGGCCATCTTGTTGAACTTGCCGGAATTGTAGTACTTGACGAACTTTGAGTCTTTCTGCATGGACAGAAGAGCGACGGAGAGCATAACCATCGGGTGACTGTCCCGCGGGAGGGCGCGGAGCGCGTCAAACACGTAGGAAGGCACGATTTGGCGGACCTTCCACTCGGCCAGGACTTCATCCACCTGTGTCTGGTTCGGCACGTCACCGGTAAGAAGGAAGTACCAGAAGGATTCGACTGTCGGATATGTAGAGCCGACAGCCTTGGGGAGGGCCTCAAATGTTTCGGGGATGGTCTTGCCGCGGAAGCGGATGCCTTCCTGGGGGTCGAGGTAGGAGATGTCGGTGACGAGGCTGTGGATATCACGGGCCCCGCCGATGCACTGGTCGATATTGACCTGGTCAATGACCACCTTGCCGAACTCGTGAATTAGACGGGTTGTACGGACGTGGTGCGCCTCGATCTTCTGCTTGAGCGTTTCCTTTAGTGCCATTGTGTCTTCTCCTTCGGCTGACGGGGTTGAGTAAATATTCTGGATACTGTATACGGTATTTTGAATTCTCGTATACCATCCCGTAAGATTAAAATCAACAAAAATTTTCGGGGTAATTAGAGAATCACCAGTTCATCACTGCTTAACGTCAGTTGTTTCAAACCATCTTCCGTCAGGCAAAACGTATTCTCAATCCCTATCGCCCCTTTGCCTGGAAACACCACCTTCGGTTCAAAAGCAAAGACCATCCCCGGCACCAGCGGCATATTGTGGAACCCCTTGGCAATTAGCGGATATTCGTCAAGTTCTATTCCCAAGCCATGGCCGATGAACGAAACCTGCGCCCCCTTGTTTCCCATGAAGTTGTCGGCATAGCCGAGTTTGACAGCCAGTGCCAGGCATTCGTCATAAATCCGCCCGCAGCTTGTCCGCTCAACTGCAAGTTCCGCCATCCGGCGCTGGATCCGCAGCATGTCATCGTAGGCCTTACGCAAGGCATCGGACAGACCGCCGATGACGAACATCCTTGTTTGATCGACGAGGTATCCATCGAAACTACTGACAAAATCAATCATGATCGGCTCGTTCCTGGCGATTCTCTTATATCCGGCCCCCTGGCCGAAGGCAGGGGTGATCCCCATCCCTCCAAGCGGGGTGTCGGCGTAAGCAGGCACGGCGCTGTCTTCGCCGGAGAATACATGGCCAAAAAATATTTCCGCATTGAAGCCCCGCATTCTCACCAGACCCTGATGTCCCCCCAGTCGCGCCGTAAATTCCAGCTCGGCGGCCAGTTCCAGGTCGCTAATCCCCTCGCAAATGACCTCCTTCGCCCGGCGATGCACCTTATCCGCCAGATTGGCGGCATCCTTGATGGCGTGAATCTCGTAAAGGGTTTTGATCATACGTACCTTCCGGATCAGAGGTGACGCATCACTGAATGCCGCCGAAGGGAAGAGCTCCCGGTATCGTTCAAGGAAATTTACCGGAAGCACATCCATCTCCATACCTATCCTTTTTGGCTCAGTATAGCCGTAGTCGGCCAAATGTCGGGGGATATCCTTTATGGTGACGAGTGGGAGCAGTTCCTTCAGGCCCGACTCCATCCGCGCCCGGCTGAACTCCTTGCGCACCATGTAGAGTGGTTGGCCCGAGACAGGGACGTAGAGGGCACCGCTCTGTATGCTGCCTGTAAAGTAGAAAAGGTCGGCATTCTGGACGATGAATAGCGCATCCAGGCTCACCTCCGCCATGTAATGCTGAAGCTTATGGTGCCGGTGTTCAAGTTCATTTTTCGGGGTTATGCGCATAAACCCTCCTGAGGGACTTGGAACAAACAAATATACCGTTTTACATCTCATCTTCAAGCCATCTTTGCCGCCCCTTCAATCACAAAATCCTCGACGTAGCACTGCTACGCCTGCGGTTTTGCTCAATCAGGGGCGACA
>JBAQKZ010000093.1:0-13569 GCA_049301475.1 Geobacteraceae bacterium
AACTGAAACTCTTCCTGGACAAAAAACAGGTCGAAGAATTCGATTACAAGCTACGCTGAAATCAGTTGAGTGTCCACGATGTCTTGGCACAAAAAAGCGTCCACGATGTGGTGGCACTCAACAGTTACTCAGAAGCCATCAATTCCCCGATAATTTCGAGCGTACAAAAGGAAGTAGAGGAAATCGTGTCAACTTTTCGTCAACTTTTCGTTGACAAACGCCGCCCCATTCCGTATTCTTCCTGGAAAATTGAATAAAAATACCTTCTTATTAAGAGTGGTGGAGGGATAGGCCCTGCGAAACCACAGCAACCGGCCCGGCAACGGGCGTCAGGTGCTAAATCCTGCCGAAAGGCGAAGATGAGAAAGGTGCTTGAACGACAGTAGTATAAAAAAGCCCCTTCTCACAGCGAGAAGGGGCTTTTTTTATATAAATATCGGGCAAAATGGGAATTATAAATGTCAGTCGGCCTCGTTGAAAAAAAATCCATAACCTTCAACACCGAACTCCGACTTGAAAGCGGCAGGATCCTCGGACCGATTACCCTTGCCTTTGAAACATACGGCGAATTGGACGTTAAGCGGTCGAACGCCATCCTCGTCACCCATGCCTGGACCGGCAGCGCCCACCTGGCCGGAAAATATCAGGAAGACGACCCCAAACCCGGCTGGTGGGACGGCATCATCGGACCAGGCCGACTCTTGGATACCGACCGGTATTTCGTTATCTGCTCCAACGTGCTCGGTTCCTGCTTCGGCTCAACCGGCCCGGCATCAATCAACCCAAAGACCGGAAAAAAGTACAACCTCTCGTTTCCGGTCATCACCGTGCGCGACATGGTGCGGGCGCAGGAACTACTCATCAACCACCTGGGCATTGAGAGGCTGCTTGCCGTTCTCGGGGGAAGCATGGGGGGGATGCAGGCCCTGGAATGGGCGACACAGTTCCCGACGCGGATTTCATCGGCCGTGGTGCTTGCCACCCCGGCCAGGCTTTCGGCCCAGGCAATAGCGCTCAACTCTGTGGCTCGCTGGGCGATATTCAACGATCCAACCTGGAAGAAGGGAGAATACCGCAAGAACCCCAAAGACGGCCTGGCGCTGTCCCGAGGCATCGGACATATTACCTTCTTGTCCGACAAGTCGATGACTGCAAAGTTCGACCGCCGTTTTTCCGCACGGGACGGTCTGTTCGACTTCTTCGGCCAGTTCGAGGTCGAACGCTACCTGTTCTACAACGGCTACAATTTTGTCGACCGTTTTGACGCCAACACTTTTCTCTATATGGCCAAGGCGCTTGATCTCTATGACGTAGCCTGGGGATGCGAATCACTGGAAGAGGCGTTCTCAAGCGTAGTGGCCCCGATCCAGTTCCTGGCCTTCACCTCCGACTGGCTCTATCCCCCATACCAGACCGAGGAAATGGTACTGGCCCTCAAGAGTCTCGGCAAGCAGGTGGAGTACCACCTCCTGGAATCCGACTACGGCCACGATGCCTTTCTCCTCGAACACGATACCTTCGCGCCCATTGTTCGGAATTTCCTGGAAAAGGTGGCAAAGGAGCCCTTCTTCTGAGATAACATTGTCAGGCTTACTGCCCTGACAAGGCGCATCCCCACAAGAGGAGCGGAACGCTGATTGACATTTTGCTCCTCTTCCGATAAATTCCTTTCATGTCAGATACAAAGACCAATAAAGCAGTAGTTCTTTACAGCGGCGGGCTCGACTCCACCACCTGCCTGGCGATTGCCAAAAGTGAGGGTTTTGAGCCGTACGCCATGAGCTTTGCCTACGGACAGCGTCACGCCGTGGAGCTGGAACTTGCCAGGAGCAATGCAAGGGCTGCCGGAGCGGCAGAGCATCTCGTAGTGGAGTTCGATTACAGGAAGGTCGGCGGGAGCGCCCTGACCGCGGATATTGATGTCCCCAAGGGAGGCGTTGGCAGCGGCATACCGGTTACATATGTGCCGGCCCGCAACACGATCTTTTTGTCATTCGCCCTTGGCTGGGCCGAAGCGCTGGGAAGCTTCGACATTTTCATAGGCGTGAACGCCCTCGACTACTCGGGCTACCCCGACTGTCGACCGGAGTACATAGCGGCCTTTGAGATTATGGCCAACCTGGCCACCAAGTCAGGTGTGGAAGGAACCGGACATTTCCGTATCCATGCCCCGCTGATCCACCTGCGCAAGGTGGAGATTATACAACGGGGACTGGCCCTCGGCGTAGACTACGGCTGCACACACTCCTGCTACGACCCAACCCCGGAGGGATTTGCCTGCGGTCGCTGTGACTCCTGCCGTCTGCGCCTGAAGGGATTTGCCGAGGTCGGAATGACAGACCCGATAAAATACGTGATGGGTTAACGGAGAAAAGTGAAATAAATACATGAAAAGCAAGCGCCAGGGCACTCAAATAACAACTCACAATTCACCGGCTTGCATGCCTGACCTGCAAATTTCCCGCGATCTTCGCAACATACCGATCAGCAAGGTGGGAGTGAAGGATATCTCCTATCCAATCGTGGTGATGGACAAGAACAGGTCGATACAGCACACTGTGGCCCGCGTGAACATGTATGTGGATCTTCCCCATCATTTCAAGGGAACTCACATGAGCCGCTTCATAGAGATTCTCGACGCCTATCGTGAGGATATCGCCCTCAATAATATGGAGACCATCCTCCAGAGGATGAAGGAAAAACTTGGCGCATCAAGGGCACATCTGGAAATCGCATTCCCATATTTCATCGAGAAACGCGCCCCGGTATCGGGCGCCCGGAGCCTCATGGAATATACCTGCACATTCACCGGGAGTCTGGACACAACATACGACTTCATTCTCGGCGTCAAGGTGCCGGTCAACTCGCTATGCCCATGCAGCAAGGAAATATCCAGTTACGGCGCTCACAACCAGCGGAGCATCGTAACCGCACAAGTCCGTTACTCCGATTTTATCTGGATAGAGGATCTGATCGAGATTATCGAACAGTGCGGTTCGAGCCCGGTTTATTCCCTCCTTAAGCGCGCCGATGAGAAGTTCATCACCGAGTATGCCTACGACCATCCGATGTTCGTGGAAGACATGGTGAGGGAAGCGACCATCAGGCTTTCCGCTCTCGACAATATCACATGGTTTTCCGTTGAGGCTGAGAACTTTGAATCGATCCATAAGCATTCGGCATATGCTTCAGTGGAGCAAAAATGCGCACGAGCAAACCAGACTGAAGACTAATATTCCCCGGTCCCACCCTTGGTATAAACAGACTATTCACAGCCACTGTTGATAACTCTGTGGATAAGTCCCGAAATTGTGGATAAAGCTAGGTTTTCCTTTCCAATCCCGCCGTCAATCACTTGACAGGAGCCATTTTGCCGGTTTTTTTAATGATAGAGGAACTGCTTGTTAATCCCACCACTTAGTCAGCTAAACGTATGAAGCAGGCATTGATTATTTTTGCGCGACAGCCGTTGCCCGGTCAAGTCAAGACGAGGCTTACTCCGCCACTGACACCTGAAGAGGCTGCCGAGCTCTATCGCGGCATGCTTTTGGACATCCTGGCGCGGACAAGGGCTTTGGTCGGCGTGGAGCGCCTCCTCTTCCACTCCGGGGAGTCGGAAGCAGATAAGTACTTTCGCAGAACGTCACCGGATCTGCCGATCTTTCCGCAGATCGGCAGCGATCTGGGAGAGCGGATGACTGCCGCCTTTGAAACCGCATTCGCCCTAGGGCACAAACGTGTGGCCATCATCGGCAGCGATTCGCCGGATCTGCCACTTGACTTCATTGCCGCGGCCTTTACTGAACTGGCAAGCGGCAGGCATGAAGCGATCTTCGGCCCTACTGAAGATGGCGGCTATTACCTAATTGCCATGTCAAGGCTGCGACGGGAGTTGTTCCAAGGGATTACATGGGGAAGCGGCACAGTGCTAAAGGACAGCCTACGTCAGGCGGATAGTGCCGGAATCAAGGTGGCCCTGCTCCAATGCTGGTATGATGTGGACACGGCATCTGATCTTGCCAGGCCAATGCTGCGAAATGAAGCAAACGGCGCGCCTCTGACGCGAGAATTCATAAGGGAACGGATACCGCTACTTCACTGGCCTGAGCTCGCCTGAAGCAAATAGAAAGAAGAAGCGGAAAAGGCAGTATTTGTAAAATTCACTAAAGAGAAGACGGAAACTGCTGCCGTGGCTCCACCATTTTTCCTGCAGATTCCGGCTGTCTACAGGGTGGGGGTAAATGGCTATTTCCATTGGCAGCAGACTCCGGAAAATGAGAGTGGCGCGCTTCATATGATAGCGGGAGGTGATCAGACTGATAGAGCTTATCCCTTTACTGACTATGATCTCCCGTGCGTATAGTGCGTTTTCCAGGGTATTGCGGGAAACCTTTTCAAGTATTACTTTGTCTCCTTCTCCCAAACTATTCCGATCACGGAACAGATCTCCCTTCCGCACCAGTGGGTCTACGCCGATCAGAAACAGCCAGCCGCGCTGCCTTTCCCTGTAAAGCCTGATCCCCTCCTCTATCCGCCCGCGACCGCCGGCCAACACCACAATGGCATCACTCTTCCTCTCGCTGGGGCGAACCGAAAAGGTCTTATAGGCGAAATCCACAAACAGCACCGCCAGCGCAACAAGCAGGATTACCAACATTGACAGGATACCCTTGATAATGGCCATTAGCGCCTCACCTCCCGCCATTGCCGCCCGGAAGAATCTGGAGCGGTATCGGTAAAATTATCTTGCAACCTATTTTAATCCCTGTTATAAGTAAAGGCTTCATTCAATCGTAAGGGGTAGAACATGTCCAAAGTATGTGAAATATGCGGCAAGGGTCCCAGCTTCGGTAACAACGTTAGTCACGCCAACAACAAGACTCGCAGAACCTGGCATCCCAACCTGCAGAAGGTAAAGGCCATCCAGAAGGGATCGGTCACGAGCATCAAGGTCTGCACCAGTTGCATTCGCTCCGGCAACGTCGTAAAAGCGCTGTAAAAACCAGCCTATCTACCGGCCTATCGCGCTAGGGCTATGACCTCTATCTCCACATTCGCCCCCTTGGGCAACCCCTTGACCTCAATAGTTGAGCGGGCCGGGGGAGCGGTTGTGAAGTGCCGTTCGTAGATATTGTTGACCGTAGTGAAATCGGCCAGGTCAGTGAGATAGACGGTGCTCTTCACAACATCAGCGAAACCAACCCCCGCCGCTGCCAACACCGCCTCAATGTTTGCCATCACCTGCTCGGTCTGCTCTGCAATGCTCGTCCCCCGCAGGTTTCCCGTCATCGGATCAAGTGGTATCTGCCCTGAGCAGAACAATAACCCCCCTCCACTGATCGCTTGGGAATAGGGACCGATCGCCTTGGGAGCCCTGTCACTAGAAATTACCTCTTTAGCCATTCATTTTCTCCTGTTTCCTCCAGTAAATGCGATTTATTGGGATGTCATCAGCTTTTAACCCGTTCAACCTTGATGATATCATTCAACTTCATAATATTGTTAATAACCCGGGTCAGATGCTTGAGGTCGGCAACCTCAACCTCGAACAGATTTTCCCCTCGTTTGTCCACCGTGCTCTGAATGGAGGCGCTGATGATATTCGCCTCACAGTTGGTGATCGCCTGGCTTATATTGGCCAATGTTCCCTTCCTATCATGGCAGGTAACCCTTATCTTTACCGGCAGAGCAACATGCTCATCCTTGTTCCAGGCAATTTCTATGCGCCGCTCCGGATCACTCTCCAGCGCCAGTTGGCAATCCGTTGTATGAACAGTCACCCCCCTGCCCCGCGTGATAAACCCCACTATATCATCGCCTGGAACCGGGTTGCAGCACTTGCCGAAGCGCACCAGCACGTCCTCCACCCCGCTGATCCTGATTGCGTTGGAGGATCTGCGGGTCAGTTTTTCGATGACTTTCCCGACCCGGCTTTCCTTACGCGCCTGCCTCTGCTCCAGTTTTTCCTGTGGGATGATTTTGGCGATCAACTGGTTGGAGGAAAGTTTGCCATAGCCAACTGACGCCAACAGCTCGTCTTCCCCTGTAAAGCCGAATTCCGCGGCCACCCGCTTCATATCGCCACCCTTGAACAGCTTGGAGAAGTTCAGGGAATAGCGGCGAAACTCCTTTTCGCATATCTCCCGCCCCAGGGTTATGGAGCGCTTCCTCTCCTCAGTCTTGATCCAGGCGCGAATCTTGTTGCGGGCACCGGAACTCCGGACTATCTTCAGCCAGTCTTTGCTCGGGGTGTGATGGGAAGAGGTGATCACCTCAACTATGTCGCCGGTCTTCAGTTCATGCTTGAGCGGCGCCAACTTGCCGTTAACCTTGGCGCCGACGCAACGATGTCCCACGTCGGTATGAACGCTGTACGCAAAATCAATGGGGGTTGAGCCTTTCGGAAAAGCCTTAACATCTCCCTTGGGGGTAAAAACGTAGACCTCTTCCGGGAATAGCTCTACCTTGACAGTGTCCATGAACTCCCTGGAGTCCTGCAACTCCTGCTGCCAATCCAGGAGTTGGCGAAGCCAGGCGAAGTTTTTAACATCCTTCTCGTCGTACCCCTTTCCTTCCTTGTACTTCCAATGAGCTGCAATCCCGGACTCGGCGATCCGATGCATCTCAGACGTCCGTATCTGCACCTCCATACGCTCTCCAAAGGGGCCAATGACCGTCGTATGGAGTGACTGGTACATGTTTCCCTTGGGCATGGCGATATAGTCCTTGAAACGCCCCGGCACAGGCTTCCAGGTGGAATGTATGATGCCGAGCACTTCGTAACATGCGCGGATATCCTCCACCGTAACCCGAATGGCCATCAGGTCATATATCTCATCGATATCCACGTTGCGGTTCTGCATTTTACGATAAATGGAGTAAAGGTGCTTGCTGCGCCCCGAAACATCCCCCTTGATACCGTGCTCCGCCAGCTTCTGGGCGATGATAGCCTGGGCCCCCTCGACATCGTTCTCCCGCTCCTGCTTCTTTTTGGCTACCTTGGATGCCAGATCGTAGTAGAGTTGCGAATCCATGTAACGTAAGGAAAGGTCCTCCAATTCGCTCTTGATCCAGGATATGCCCAGCCGATTGGCAATAGGGGCGTATATGTCCAGGGTTTCCCTGCCGATGCTGCGTTGCTTGTCGTCGGGCTGATACTGGAGTGTCCGCATGTTGTGGAGCCGGTCGGCCAGCTTTACAAGAATGACACGGATATCCTGCGACATGGCCAGAAGCATTTTGCGGAAGTTTTCCGCCTGTCTTTCCTCCCGGGTCCTGAAGTGTATTCTGCCGATCTTTGTAACACCATCGACAAGATTGGCCACCTCCAAACCGAATATCTGCTCCAACTCTTCCTGTGTGGTTAGTGTGTCCTCAACCACATCGTGCAACAGGCCGGTCACAACCGTGGCCACGTCCAGCTTGAGATCGGCCAGTATCCCCGCCACCTCCATGGGGTGTATAAGGTAAGGCTCCCCCGAAAGCCTGGTCTGTCCCTGATGCACCTTGGCGCAGAACACATATGACTTTCTGATCATATCCATATCCGCTGACGGATTGTAGGAGGCAACCTTGTCGAGTATGTCATTAAGCCTGATCATGGGAAAGCACGCACCCTGCCCTGTTTACAGTCCTGAACATGTTACTGAATAAGGGGGAATAAGGGGAAATAAAGACAAAAAAAAGGCGGAAACCCGCAGGCTTCAGCCTTTTTAAAGTGAAAATTAACGGCTTTTTCGTGACGCCAGTTCGAAGCAGACCTTCCCATCAGCGATCTCCCGTAGCGACAGAACGACATTCTTATTGTCGCTGCGGTTCTCTATGAGCGGCTTGGCACCCTTGTACAGTTGTTTAACCCGTTTTGCGGACAACATGACCAGCAGAAACCGGTTATCCACCTTTTCCAAACAATCTTCAACCGTTACCCTCGCCATAATGACTCCTAGGACTCCTCGTAATTCAATCTATTCACCCTTCACGAACACCGAACTTTTCCACCGTCCCCATCACCCGCGAGGCCCGGCACCGCTCCGCAATCAGCACGGCCTTGAGTTCCTCAACAGCCTTGCTGAAGATATCGTTGACAATAATGTAATCGTACCAGCGTGACTCCTGTATCTCGACAGCCGCACACTGTATGCGCCGTTCTATTACATCCGCGCTGTCCGAGTTGCGGCAGTCGAGCCTCCGTCGCAATTCGTGGTAACTGGGAGGCATGATGAAAATATATATCCCGCCATTATAGCGCTCCTTCAGTTGACGCGCCCCCTGGCAGTCTATGTCCAGAATGACGTCAATCCCCTTGCCGCGGCACTCTTCAAGGGTCTTTATAGACGTCCCGTAGAGATTGCCATGAACTTTCGCCCATTCCGCAAATTCACCGGTCGTCACCATTCGCTGAAATTCCATCTCTGTGACGAAGAAATAGTCCCGGCCATGCAATTCGCCTGGTCTGGACTGGCGGGTAGTATAGCTTACAGAATGCCGCACCTCAGGGAAGATGTCAATTATTTCCTTGCAGAGCGTGGTTTTACCGGCCCCGGACGGCGCCGATATTATATACAATATGCCTTCTCTTTTCATCCGTTAACCCTTTATTGAATGGAGCAACATGTATACCGGAAGCCCAAGTCTCACTCCACATTCTGCACCTGTTCGCGTATCTTTTCAAGGACAGCCTTAAGTTCCACCACCATTGCGGCGATTTCCGCATCGTTTGCCTTGGATCCGATAGTGTTAACCTCCCGGTTTAGCTCCTGGATAAGAAAATCAAGCTTTCTCCCCACCGACTCGGCCATATTGAGCGTTTCGTCGAACTGTTGCAGATGGCTGCTGAATCTTGTCAGTTCCTCACTGACATCACAGCGGTCGGCCATGATGGCAATCTCTTGGGCCAGCCGACCCTCATCCACCCCACTCTCATCCGCCAATTGCGCTACCCGCTCCTTCATCCGCCGCATATTCTCCCCCACAGCCGCAGGCGCACGTCTGCCAACGCGGTCTGAAAGTTCGCCCAGCATCCCCCGGCGAGACAAAATGTCTTTGAGGAGCGCCTCCCCTTCACGCTGACGCATCCTGTCGAGGCTTTCCACGGCCTCCCGCGAGACGATAAGAAGATCGGGCCTTAGCGTTTCTACCGGCAGATCCCCTTCTCCGCTTACCAGAACATCCTTCTGTGCGGCAATGAGCCCCAGGGAAATCGGTTCTGGCAGGTTCAAGGCCTCCTTCAGGCATACGAGCGCATCATAATAGGCCCTGGCCAGCAAAACGTCCGGCACGGGGAGCGCAGCTTCGGCAGCACCTCCTTCCAGTTGGACGAAAAGATCGATCTTGCCTCGCTTCAACCGTTCGGCCACTAAATTACGCACCTCATTTTCAAGGGGTAGCAATCTCCTGGGGAGCTTTACCGTCACCTCTCCGTAGCGATGGTTCAGCGAACGGATTTCCACCACAATGCGGCCATGACCGACCGTCCTCTCCGCTTTGCCGTAACCGGTCATGCTTTTGATCATATTAACTCCTTGGCTTGTAGCCAGTTGTTGTTATTTGTAATTTTTACGGCGAAAAAGATCGGTCTTCAGGGATGCGATCCGGTCGAGGAACAGTATCCCGTCAAGGTGGTCCATTTCGTGCTGGATAGCCACCGCCTCAAAACCGCTAGCCTCTATTTCGCGGGACTTGCCCGCAGCGTCAACGAATCGGACGGTGACGGCAATGGCCCGTTCAACGTCGCCGGTGTAATCGGGGACGCTCATGCACCCTTCGCGCATGATTGCGGCGCCTGTCCGATGGACGATCTCCGGGTTTATCAGTTCCAGTAGGCCGTGGTTGTTCTCTTTTCCCAGCCGGTTGCCAGAAACGTCAACCACGCAGACCCGCAGGGTGACGCCTATCTGTGGAGCGGCAACGCCGACGGAGCCCTGTCCCGCGCGCATGGTATCGCACAAGTCACAAACCAGCCCGGATATTTCCTTGTCAATGGCGGTTACCGGCCGACAGGGCTTTTTTAAGAGCGGATGAGGATAGAGTAGTATTTTCTGGACTGGCATCTGGAAATTATACCAATTTCAAATCAAGGATGAAATCAAGGCGGCGAGGATTGAGGCGACGGAGGCGTGCAACTGGTACGTTGAGGAGCCGAAGACGAGCCAACGAAGATAGCGCCTTGATTTGGAATTGGTACTAAAGGGGAACGGGGGTGATGGACCTTACCCCGATCTCCACGTTAAGCTCCTTTTTCTGATTTTCAAGCATATATGTCACGTCGTCAACAGTAACTCCATCAGGAAGCACAGCCTCCAGCATCAGCACGTAGACCGGCTCTTCCTCGGTTCCGATCAGCCTCGTGTTGAGGTCAGTAATGTTGATCAGCATGTCGGCCAGTGTACGGGCCACCCGGCAGACGATCCCCGGTTGGTCCGCGCCGTAGACCGAAATCAGACAGAGTTCCCCTTCCTTTTTAATCGGACAAACCTCGCTCTCGGCAATGGTCCGCACGTAGGCAGCCAGCCCCGTCAGCTTTCGCAAGGCCTTGAACTCGTCGGTAAGGCGCGATCCGGGAAACGGCTTTTCGTGGGAGACAATCAGGATCATGGCGAAGTCTCCCCCCAGCATTGCACAACTGGAGTCCTCGATATTGCAGCCAACCCGGAAAAGGGCCTCTGTGGTATCGGCCACAATTCCGGGGCGGTCCTGGCTCAGGATTGTAACCGCAAAATGGACCAGATTCTCCCTTCGGCATTGGCTCATGGTTTTATCTCCTGTCCATTCACTTGCCCGAACACTTCGGCGGTGAAGATGTATATATTGGCTCCCTCCTGCCAGTCGTCCTCATGCAATCCGGCCTTCAAACAAGTCTGGCGGAGGAAGGTCTCCCTGTCCCATCCACACTCTACCGCAACCTGAGGGAGCAACACGCCACGCGAAACATTCTTTTCCAGGTATAGACCATGCAGTCCCACCTGGATATCCTCGACACTGTCGATCTTCCGCAAAGGGGAAAGCACAGATATTTCCAACTCGAAGTCGTCCAGGTCGGCCCTTTTCATCGGGTAAAAGCGTGGGTCCAGGGTCGCAGCCGCCACGGCCATCTCCCGGACCAATTCGTGGAGAGGCTTGTCAGAAACAAAATTGCCTATGCAGCCGCGCAAGGTGCTGTTCTGCTTGATGGAAACGAAGCACCCCCTCTTGACCAGGAAGTTGGAAGGCATTGTTTCACGTTGCTGCGGCTTTTCTCCGGTCAGGTTGGCTACAATGGCTTCCCTTGCAATCTCGATAAGGAGTTTTTTTTCTTCAGCGGAAAACGGCTCTGTCACGTCAGACCTCTTTTAATTATCGCAGTGGGTGCAATCTACTATAGTCGGGAGTAAATTGGCAAGCACTACGTCCTGTACATGACCAACGCAAGATACCCAATATGAAATTAGGGACATCCATGATAAGTTTTGTCAAGGGGAAAACTTATCATGGATGTCCCTAATTATTACGATAGAAGAAATACCGAAAGGCAGGTTACCGTGGCACAACCCTGGAAAACATTAGAGAGCATCCCCACCGACGAAGGGGCGCTCGAACTGCGCCAGCGCGGCGAGCAGGATTTTTTGATCACCATCGGCACCCAGGTGCTTATGAATAGCCTGTCAAACCGCTCCGAGATCGTGCTCGGGGAACTCGGCTGCGGCCACCTGAAGGGAAGTGAAGCGCC
Organism: Geobacteraceae bacterium; assembly: GCA_049301475.1. Lineage (GTDB taxonomy): Bacteria > Desulfobacterota > Desulfuromonadia > Geobacterales > Geobacteraceae > JBAQKZ01. The sequence continues at coordinate 11,705 of JBAQKZ010000093.1, forward strand.
ACGGGTACTGGTGGGTGGATTGGGGATGGGGTTTACGCTCAAGGCGGTGCTCGACACGCTACCCGCCACAGCCTCGGTCGTCGTGGCAGAACTGAACCCGACCGTTCACGCATGGTGCCGGGGACCTCTGGCAGTTCTCACGGACAATGCCGTGGGCGATCCGCGCGTAACCGTAGAGATCGGTGACGTTGCCCGCCGGATCCGGCGAACCGCCGTGGATGGAGGCGAATCGCGCTTTGATGCCATCGTCCTTGACCTGTATCGCGGACCGCACGCGAAAACACACCAGTGTGATGACCCTCTCTACGGTAGCCGCGCCATCGAGAATATGCGGGCAGCCCTCATGCCGTGCGGTGTCGTAGCGGTGTGGGGAGAAAATTATGATGAGGGTTTCGACAAGCGATTGCGGAGTGTCGGTTTCACGGTGACAACCTGCCGCCCCGGTCGGGGCGGACTGCGTCATGTGGTTTTTCTGGCCCACCTCAAACAATCTAAAAAAACCGGGAAGCACACTTCGTGAAATGAGTAATACCAATTTCAAATCAAAGATGCAGTCAAGGCGGCGAGGATTGAGGCGACGAAGGCATACAGCCAGCATGTTGAGGAGCCGAAGACGAGCCGACGAAGAGGGCGCTGTTTTATACCCTGTTGCTGAAAGAATCAATTCGCCGTTTTTCCCCCCTGCTCCGCCTCCTTGATCGACAACGCAATCCGTTTGCGCTGAGCATCGGCGGAAAGCACCTTCACCTTCACCACCTGCCCCGCCTTGACGGCGTCGTTCGGATCCTTGACATAACGGTTTGCCAGGTGGCTGATATGCACCAGCCCGTCCTGATGGACGCCGATATCGACGAAGGCGCCAAAGGCGGTCACGTTGCTCACAACCCCCTGCAGGATCATCCCCTCCTTCAGGTCGCCGATTTCGCGGATATCGTCCCGGAACGAGGCGGTCTCAAACTGGCGGCGCGGGTCGCGCCCCGGCTTCTTCAGCTCTTCAATGATGTCGGTAAGAGTCGGCAGGCCGACGCTCTCCGAGACATAACGCTTCAGGTCGATTCTGGCGGAATGGAGTGGGTCGGCAACCAGTTGCGCCAGAGATACACCCATATCGGCAGCCATCGTCTCCACTAACTTATAGCGCTCGGGATGAACGGCACTGTTGTCAAGCGGATGTTTGCCGCCACGGATGCGGAGGAATCCGGCCGCCTGCTCGAACGCCTTGACTCCGAAGCGCGGTACCTTGAGGAGCGCCTTGCGTGACGGAAAAGAGCCTGTTTCGTCGCGATAGCGGGTAATCGCCTTGGCCAGCGACGGCCCGACGCCAGACACGTAGGCCAGAAGCGCCCAAGACGCCGTATTCAGATCGACCCCCACGTAGTTGACGCACGACTCCACCACTCCGTCCAGCGACTTCTTCAGCATCCCCTGATTGACATCGTGCTGATACTGCCCGACACCGATGCTCTTCGGATCGACCTTGACCAACTCGCCCAGCGGATCCTGCAGCCTGCGGGCGATGGAGATCGCGCCGCGCACCGTCAGATCCAGCTCGGGAAACTCCTCCCGTGCGATATCCGAGGCCGAGTAGATACTGGCCCCCGCTTCGCTGACCGACACCACCGGCAGCGACTTGCCCGCACCCGCCAGAGTTTCCTTGACGAAGATCTCCATTTCACGCCCGGCGGTGCCGTTGCCGACGGCAACCATCTCGACCGCATGAGTCTCGACCATCCGGAGCAGATCCTGTCTGGCCTGGGGAATACGCCCTTCGCCGATGTGCGGATAGACCGTGACATGTTCCAGGAACCGACCGGTTTCATCCACCGCCGCCAGCTTGGAGCCGGTGCGGAAGCCGGGGTCGATCC
>JBAQKZ010000094.1:0-1529 GCA_049301475.1 Geobacteraceae bacterium
TCAGATTTGGCTGAACTGATTGAGGCAAACCGCAGACGTAGCAGAGCTACGTTGAGGATTTGGCGATTGAAGTTCGGCTAAAGATGGCCTGAAGATGAGATGCAAGATGCCCATGATATTTGTTTACTGTTCCTAAGTGAACGGCATCAGTTTTAACACGCTTATTCCAGTTCCAAATCAAGGCGCTATCTTCGTTGGCCCGTTTTCGGCTCCTCAACGTACTTAAGTTTGTACGCCTTCGTCGTCTCAATCCACGCCGCCTTGATTTCATACTTTGATTTGAAATTGGTATAAGTTCGCTTTCTCCTTCCCTTTTACCAATCATTTTTGTATTATCGTGGCTTAAGTTCACAGTTGTATGGTGAGGTGACATGCACCCCTCCGGCGGATCAATTCTGCTTATAGATGACGACCCTTTATTTCTCAAACTGCTTTCGGAAACCTTCCGGGAAAACGGTTTTAGCGTATTCACCGCCAGCGACGGGATTGAGGGGATCAAGGCGTTCATTGACAACTCCCCGGATGTGGTTATATGCGACTTGATCATGCCGAGAATGGGAGGTGTCAGCGCCTGTATTGAGATATCGCGCCGCGCAGGTTCCCGTCAACCGGTGATTGTGCTTCTCACCTCCATGTTTCACGGAGTGCCGCACGAGCACGAGATGCCAGAAATGGGCGCCAGGGTTCATATCTCGAAATCCACCAGCCCGCTGGATGTAGTAATCATCGTGGAGCAGCTTCTTGAACGCAAAAAAATCCTGCAAACATCTGACTGACGGTTCTTTATGCCTTTCCTGCTGCGTAATCTGAAATTACAGCCCGGAGAATCCGAAGAGCTCTTGCTGGAGGGGCTAAAGGCAAGGTTTTCCTTGCGGTCGGAAGACATTGCTGCTTTCAGAGTAGCGCGCAAGGGGATTGACGCCCGCAAAAAGCAGCAGATCAGGTTTGTTTATACCATTGAATTTACACTTGCCGATGAGTCGGGTTTTGCAGCCCGGCATATGCCGCAGCCCGACCTTGAGTTCGTCCAACCTTATGCCGAAGAGCCCCTTCCAAGGCTCAACGCCGACCGTCGCATCGTAATTGCTGGGATGGGTCCGGCCGGGCTGTTTGCCGCTCTCCGGCTTTCCGATTATGGGCTGACCCCAACGCTTTTGGAGCGAGGCAAGGGGACAGAGGAGCGGATTCGGGATGTCCGGCGGTTTTGGGAGACCGGGGAGCTTGACACGGAGAGCAATGTCCAGTTCGGCGAGGGGGGGGCGGGGACCTTTTCTGACGGCAAACTGACCACCAGGGTACGCGACCCCCGCATAGGCTACGTGCTGGAAAAGCTGGTTGAGTTCGGCGCTCCCCCGGAGATACGCTATCTTGCCAAGCCTCATGTGGGTAGTGACAGGCTGCGCATGGTGGTGATGAACATGCGTCGGCGCCTTGAGGCAAACGGCGTGACGGTGCGCTTCGGGCGACGGGTGACCGATCTCGTAACAGACGCAGGCCGACTCAAGGCCGTGCTGGTGAACGACCGGGAC
>JBAQKZ010000095.1:0-3192 GCA_049301475.1 Geobacteraceae bacterium
GCGCCCGGCTGCGCGCGGAGTTGACGGACGGTTCGCTCAAGCTTAACGAGACGGTCTTCAGCGCAGGCCGGGAAGTTGCGTTCAGGCTGCATGGAACTGTAAACCGGGTTGCTGCCTCCGACAGAGAGGGGGAAGTTTTTCTATCTCTACCCGCAACCCCGGCGTCCGCGCTTATTTCGGCCTTTTCCGGCCTGCTTCCCCGTTCCCTGCAGGAAGCGGCCTTGACCGGGAACGTGGCGGTCGATGGCGCATTTCGCATCGCGGGGCGCGGTCTCCGTTTCAACGGCGAACTCGCAATGATCAATGCCGGAATGGATATCCATTCACAGAAACTGAGCATTGCCGGGATAAGCGGTCGGATCCCCCTTTCCATCATCACCGGGGGGCCGGGTGATGCGCCATCAGCGGGGGGGATGGAATTCTCCCGCGAGAATTATCCCGCCCTGTTACTGAAACTCCAGCGGAAAAAAACTTCGGGGAGCGAGTTAAAGATTGGACGGATCGGCTTCGGTCCGCTGGAGTTGGGGGAAACAACACTGACAATGCGCGCAGGCAACGGCCTGATGGAGATCACCTCCATTGCCTCTACCCTGCACAAGGGGCGGCTGCTCGGCGCGGGCTTTCTTCGCATGGGCAATGCTGCAACATATGGCGGAAACCTGCTGCTGAACGACATAAGCCTGAGGAATCTTTGTAACTCCCTGCCTGCCATAAAGGGGTATATATCCGGAATGGTTGATGGTATAGTCAGCCTGCGCGGGGACCGGACAGGGCTGAAAGGACTGTTGGGCTTTGTCGATATCTGGGCGCGCTCAGGGCCCAAGGAGGCCATGCTTGTCAGCAAGGAGTTCCTGCAACGGCTGGCCGGTCGGAAGCTGAAGGGGATATTCTTCCGCAACGACCGTCCCTACGACAGGGCTGAGATCAGCGCCTACCTAGGGCAAGGCTATATAAACTTCGATCTGCTCGACATATCCCACACCAACCTGTTCGGGATACGTGACCTGAGCGTACAGGTAGCGCCGGTGCAGAACAGGATCGCCATAGAGCATCTGTTAACCTCTATAAAAACCGCAGCGGCGCGCGGCAAGGGGGTGGCGGCGCCAGCTGAAAGTCAGCCCCTTCCGGAGACCGAATTCAAATGGCAGGAGTAACGACAGTTATATAAACCTGAATTCGTGACGCTTTGTGTGATACCGCACGGGCGACGATTGACCCCGAAATTCACGCTCGCTCCGCCATTTACTCATCACGGATTCAGGAATGAGTCAACTCCCATGCCTTGCGCAGCGCCGACAGTGTGCGAGTCTGCATTCCAATGGCAGCATCGCCCTTTTTTTCCCATTGCGAAATACTGGCGGGGGTGATCCGGATGCGGGAAGCAAATACCGCCTGTGTCTCACCGAGAGATGACCGCCAGGCGTATATGGCGTTACCGGTAAGCGGATCGGGAAAAGGAGCCGCATTGGGTGTTTTTCTGTGGCCTTTTGTTTTTTTTGCCTTAGTGACAACCGGCATTCCGGAAACCGTTTCCGCTGCTTCAGCCATATCGATCCCGAACACGTCCGCAATGCCGGTCGCGGCGATTCTCCGGCGCGATGTCCCGGCTTTGCCCACATCCGTAACCGCCGCGGATACATCAACCAGCTCTTCGTGATTCACCCCGCGAAGGATGAACAGCATCTCCGGGGAATGGTCAAGCCGGGCGCCCACACCGTATAGCACTGCCGCCACATGCTTGCACATACCGGCCCAGTCCGGACAGTCGCAGTCGAACTTCATCTCGCCCGGCAGCGGGAAAAGCCCTTCCTTACGATCCGAAACAACCTCCATGACGCCTCTGTCCAGCTTTCCCCGCAACAGATCGATTAGCGATCCAATCCTTCCGGTGCAGGCCGATCTGACAGCAGCCCATTTCATTTTCTTGAGCGGGGCAATGGTAATGGAAACGTTGTACAACACCGACCCGCTGACAATGGCTTTAATCTGGCCGCCAAGGATTTCGAGATGACAGACCGATCCGTTTCTGACGTAGCTGCGGCCACGAGGCAGGCGGTTGGCATAATCGCTGAATGACTCCATATGGTCGCACCACCCCTTCCCCCAGAAGGAATCGGCGATCTTGCGGCCTGACAAAAGCACCGGTTGCACGTTGAGCCCCTTTTTTTTCATCTTTTCAAGCTGCTTTAGAGCCTTCGCCCGCCGCTCCGCCACCGACACATACGGCGCCCATCCGTAATAACTCATGCTGCGTGTTTCCTCCTGATTATGGTGTAAAAGCTGCTGGTACTGCTAATCCTGACCATCTGATGAGGCATCGATGTATTCCCATATCTCGTTTTGATGCAACCTTAGATGGGAGGGGGCCGTTGCTATGGCAGGGGGACGCTGCTTGTTATATTGCTATTGCGCGCATAATTTGTTTCATTAGCACTGCATCGTCTTGCAAAAGCTTTCCACCGCGCTTTGCTGCCAAACTGACACCTGAGGAACCGAGATAAAGATATTTGCCAACCTCACTACCGGCATAACCAAATTCAAAGATTGCCAGATGGCAGATTATCCCGCGCGCCGCCGCCGGTGCTCTGCTTTTACTTGGTTTTCTCAAGGACCCTGTATCCAGCTCCATTACCGCTGATACTGCTTTCACCAACTGAGCAAGTGTAAGCGTTCTTTTCATCTTATCCCGCAGCTGCTCTTCATGCATGAGGCCATCCACAAAATCACCGTTACCCAGAACTCTTGCGTCGAAGCTTTCGTATTCGTTCTGCGGACGTTCTCCTTGGCTACGCTTCAGCCCCCCTCCAACAAGTTCGTCACGACGACCCTGTTTAATACCTTCTGATACAAACTGCCGATACGTCTGCCGGGCCGAGTGAATCTCTTTGCCAAATCGCTCAAGTACCTCTTGAGTTTCCTGCCTTTCAAATTTTAGGTTCCCCAAAAGAACAGCATGACCACTCCAGGAATACTGATCCAGCTCCTCAAGGCTCTTTACCATGCCTGCCCGCAGCGGATTTAGATGGATATATCTGATAAGCTCCAGCAGGTAGGCTTCTTGCTCGCAGACAATGGATTTGTAGCGGTTCTGGAACAGATGCCCAGAGCGATTGTTACGGCGGTTGAACACCACGGCATAGCCTGTAAGAAGTCTGCGCATGAAGGATGAAAGCGATGTGGACGTAGGCATTA
>JBAQKZ010000096.1:0-6818 GCA_049301475.1 Geobacteraceae bacterium
TCCTGGCCGGGACGGCGGCGCCGGAGCGACTCACCGTGCAGGAAAACGGCCTTAACTTCATTGTTAGCCTGGAGCGGGGGTTGAACACGGGACTGTTTATCGACCAGCGGACAAACCGACACGACCTGATGCAGCGGGTGCAGGGAAAGCGGGTGCTGAACCTCTTTGCCCATACCGGCGCCTTTTCGGTGGTGGCTGCCGCCAGTGGCGCGACGCTGGTGACAAGCGTCGATGCCTCGCCAACCTATACCGACTGGGCACGGAGCAATTTCGGCGCCAACCGGCTCAATCCCAAGCGCCACGAATTCATCGTCGGCGATTGCCTGACGACTCTGGCCGCACTGGCCGGCCAGGGGAAGCTGTATGATCTGATACTGATGGACCCACCGTCCTTTTCCACCACCACCAAAAGCCGTTTCACCACCCGGGGCGGCACCTCCGACCTGGTGGCGGCGGCACTGCCGCTGCTCATGACCGGCGGACTGCTCATCGCCTCATCCAACCATCAAAAAGTCGAGGTAGCCGACTACCTGAAGGAACTGCGGCGCGGAGCACTACTGGCCAGGAACGAACTGCGGGTCATTGGTCTCCATGGCCAGCCGGTTGATTTTCCCTATCCGGTCACCTTTCCGGAAGGGCGCTATCTCAAGTACGCCCTCTGCGTCAAACTATAAATAGTGTGTCACGAGCACATGATATGCCCGGCACTTCCATGACTGGTACAGCAAACAGGGCGGAGGCCGGAGCTACACCTGGGTAAAGAACCAACTAGCTGATTCCGAAGGCAAGTCTCAAAGGTGTCCACCGTAAGCAGCGAGAAGCATCAGCGCTTCCCGGCAAGATGATTCATCAGGATGGCATCACCCATGAGTGGGTGCCAGGTCAGAAGTGGGATATTATAAACACCATGGACGATTGCCCAAAGAACTGTCACTGATGGGGATCACCAGTATGGAGGAGGCCAACAGGTATCTTTGCGAAACCTACCTACCTGCATTCAACCTCAAGTTTGCGCATACCGCGAGAGAAGTAGGTTCAGCATTTATGCCGAACATTGGGCCATCACTTGATGACATCCTATGTGAACAGTATGAAAGAACGGTACAAAAGGACAACTGTGTGAGGTTTGAGAACACAGGGTCGCCGATTTACCCTGCGGGGTTCTTACTGCCCTGCCCCGCCTTCTTGTCATTCTCTATCCCGTATCTTTAGAGCAATATTTGACCCACCACCCTCCTCAAGATAACGATCACATCACCGATATCGATCTTGCCATTTGGCTCGGATTGACCATTAACTATTGGCGCGACATCCCATCTAATGAGCTGATCAGCGGTAGGATTCAGATGAACGAGAGCAATCTGCAGCGCTAGCAAAGCATCGGCGATATCAACCGTGCCGTAACCGTTGATGTTTCCGCTCGGCTGGGTTGGAGGGAAGGATGTTTCTGTAGCAGTGTTGTTAACCGTCACTGCTATGGTTGAGGATTGCCCAATATTCCCAACGCTATCGTAGGCCCTTGCTGTTAAAGTGTAGCTTCCATTTGCAACCGAGTTTGTATCCCAGTTGTAACTGTAAGGTGCCATATTACCGGCAAACAAGAGTGTTCCGTTAAGGTAATATTCAACTTTTGTCACCCCGACGTTATCACTTGCACTGGCAATCACTGAAACAGTACCGCTTACGGTTGTATTATTGATCGGTGCGCTGAGAGAGATTGCCGGAGGAACTGCTTCGAGGATAGTAACGATATTGGAATAGGAGCTTTCGACCGCTAAGTTGTCATAGGCGGTAACAGCAAAGTTGTATGTACGGCTGGGATCAAGGCCAGAGAGAGTTGCTGTTGTCAAATCATGCACATCAATCGGAGAAGCACCTTCTGTTGCCCCCGTCCCATCAAAAGGAAGGGCGAATGAGTCAGCCTTATAATATACCTTATATCCGGCCAGGGTTGCCTCTGTGTTGGGATCCCATGAAAGTGCCACAGATGTAGCTGCACAGCATGGTGAATAAAACATCGCCATGTTCACGAAAACAGTACAAAAAAATATGCTAATGCATCTTTTGTAATATATCCCCATCAGGACAGTCCTCAATAGGACAATAAAAAAGCCGGATCGTCGTCACCATTAAGGCATTTCGGCGACCCGGCTATCTCTGTGAGACCCTGTAGGCTTTCCGTCCCACCCTCGCGGATGGTTTAGTATTATCGTATGCCGCAAATTTCGCCACAATTACGCAGAATATATAAATAATTGTCAAGGTATTTCTTAAAACTATATTTCAAAGCCCATTCCAGTGGACTATCACAGATCAGCTTGTGATTGTCCACGTTTTATCTTTGCTTGTCCTTATTACTGCGACACCCGCAGCGCCTGCTCCAGATCGGCAATTATGTCGGTTACATCCTCCAGCCCTACAGAGAGACGGATGAAGTCGGCGGTCACCCCGGCCGAAACCTGCTCCTCAGCGGAGAGCTGCTGATGAGTGGTTGACGCGGGGTGGATCACCAGTGACTTGGCATCACCTATGTTCGCCAGATGGGAAAGCAGCTTCACATTATCGATAAATTTCTTGCCGGACTCAAGACCTCCCTTGATACCGAAGCCGATGATAGCGCCTGCCCCTTTGGGGAAATACTTTTTTGCCCGGTCATGGTTCGGGTGGCTGGGAAGTCCGGGGTAATTGACCCAGGACACCAACGGATGTTTTTCAAGCCATGCGGCGACTTTCTGGGCGCTTTCCACATGACGCGCCAACCGCAGATGCAGGGTCTCGATCCCCTGGATAATCTGGAAGGAATTGAACGGCGACAGACAGGCCCCTATATCCCTGAGCAGGGTCACCCGCATCTTGAAAATGTAGGCAAGACCAGCAACCGCCTCCCAATAGTTCATGCCGTGATAGGATGGATCCGGTTCTGCCAGCTCGGGGAACTTGCCATTGTTCCACGGGAAGGCGCCGCCGTCGACAACGGCCCCGCCGATACTGGTGCCATGTCCGCCTATGAATTTGGTAAGGGAATAAACCACAATATCTGCGCCGTGCTGAAGCGGTTTGAACAGATAGGGGGTTGTAACGGTATTGTCTACCACGAACGGAATGCCGGCATCATGTGCAACCTTGGCAATCGCTTCAAAATCATCGATATTGTTTTTCGGATTGCCCACTGACTCCATGTAGACCAGACGGGTATTTTCATCGATAGCCTGACGGACACTCTCCGGGTCGGCAGTATCTACAAACTTCACCGTAATGCCGAGACGCGGCAGGGTGTAGTGAAAGAGATTATAGGTGCCGCCGTAAAGGTAACAAGTGGAGACGATATTCTGTCCAGCACTGGCAATATTTAGAATCGCATATGTGGTAGCTGCCTGACCGGAAGCAACCGCCAGAGCGCCAACGCCGCCGTCAAGCGCAGCCAGGCGCTTTTCGAGCACATCGGTGGTTGGGTTCATCATCCGGGTATACATATTGCCGGGCTCCTTGAGAGCAAAGAGGTTGGCGGCATGCTCCGAACTTTTAAAAACGTACGAGGATGTCTGGTAGATGGGAACGGCGCGAGACAGGGTCTCCGCATCGGGAGACTGCCCGGCATGAAGGGCAAGGGTGTCAAATTTAAACTGGCTTTCCGGCATGATGATTTTCCTTTCTGGGGTGTTTAAAGTGGGGCTGCGACTTTATTTAGCCAAAGACCGCCTTGTGGACATTCGCGCTGGCCGCATTAGCTGAATCCTATCACTGGATGGTTTTACTTTGACAACTCTTTGGCCTGCTTGGGGAATATTGAAACCAGCCATTCCAGAACGGCAAGCTGTTCCATGCCGGGAGCGCGGCGGATTTGTGCGAGGAGTTTCGCTGCTGTTGGCCGGTCAAGGGTTATATCATGGTTAAACCCGCCCGGTTTCTTTGGACGGTCGGTGTCCATTCCCCTGGTTGGCAACTTCTTATTTATCACTGTGAGTTTTCTAGTAGTTCGTTTCATAAATATATTTACAAATGATGCTGTTTTTGCCATGATTGTTCCAAATCACATGAGGAGGCGATCATGGCACGGAAAACAATGCGGGCTCCACTGGCACTCTCTGATGACAGCAGAAAATTACTAACTGAGCTTTCAGGCTCGATGACGGCACCGGCACGTGAAGTAGTTCGTGCCAAAGTGCTGCTCCATTACGCCAATGGCACGGAGATTAGCAGTATCAAGCGCCATGTTGGAATCAGTAGGCCAGCTATTTACAAATGCATCGATAAAGCTCTTGCAGCCGGAGCCCAGGCCGGGCTGAAAGATACGTACCACAGCCCCAAGGAACCGGAAATCTTAGATGACGCCAAGACATGGGTTGTTAACTTGGCATGCACAAAACCCAAGGATCACGGGCTTGCTTCTGAGTTATGGACACTGTCAGCACTTGCACGCTACGTGGCTAATCATGCCGCAGAAGCTGGCTTTCCTCGCTTGGTGAATGCAGTCAAGACAACAGTCTGGCGTATTTTGAATGAGCACGACATAAAACCTCATCGGATTCGCTATTATCTTGAAAAGCGTGATCCCGACTTCGATCAAAAGATGCGGGAGGTGCTCATGGTCTATCAAGATGTTTCGCTTTTTCCGGCTGGCGCAACTGATGATAACAGGCCAACGCCTATCTATACAGTCAGTGTTGACGAGAAGCCGGGTGTACAGGCGATCGGACTGACGGCTCCTGACCTTCCGCCGGTTCCCGGAAAAGAATCTTCAGTTGCACGAGATTATGAGTACGTCCGTCATGGAACTTTATCCATTCTTGCGGCGCTCGATTTGCATACTGGAGAGATCATTGCCAACGTTGAGCCAAGGCATCGCAGTTGTGAGTTTATTGATCTGCTCAAGCGCCTTGACTTGCACTACCCGGCTGAAGCAATCATCCGAGTGGTATTGGACAATCACTCCGCGCACATCTCAAAGGAAACCATGAAATATCTGGCCACACGGCCAGGAAAATTCGAGTACGTTCATACGCCAAAACATGGCTCATGGCTGAACTTGGTTGAGTGTGCTTTTTCAAAGATGGCACGTTCATTCTTACGCCACATCCGCGTTACTTCCAAGGAAGAGCTGAAAGAGCGGATACTCAAAGGAATAGCTGAAATCAATGAGGCGCCTGTTCCATTCCGTTGGAAGAAATTCGATCTGGAACTGGCCTAATTTGTAATGTTATTTGTGAAACGAACTACTAGTTATTGACTCGGCGGATTAATCAAATTTAGATCAGCTTGTGCTATATTCTGGGCATGGTAAAGACCGATACAAGAAAACTCAGCCCTGAAACCCAGTATGGGCTTCGTAAGCATGAAAACGCTTCAAAAGCGGCCACAGCACGTACAAGGTTACTTCAAACACCCATTGGCAGCATATGCAGCTTGGTTTGACTGTTTAATCACCGGAGCAATATAAGCCGTTCATTGCGTCTAATCGCATACTGCCTGCCGCTCCTTCTGCTAACCGGAGTCACCTGCCATGCCACAGATTGGCTAATGCCACTTCTCTCCAGGGTATTACCAGCCTCCTGAATACGTCGAACGCCGCCATCTGCTGCGGCTCCGGGACGCATATCTGCGGGAACTTTAAATACTCATGCAATTCCCGCCAACTCCAGCCTCCCTCCCCATCGCCTTGCCAACTCTTCCCGCAGCCGGTCATGCCCGGGGAGAGAAAGCGCGGGGTCCTGTTCCACCAGGGCGAACGCCTCGGCCCTCGCCTCCTCCAGCACTCTTCCGTCCCGCAAGATATTGGCCACCCGGAAGTCGGGAAGCCCAGCCTGGCGGGTGCCGAGGAAATCTCCGGGGCCGCGGATTTCCATATCCGCCTCGGCTATACGGAAGCCGTCGTTGGTCGCCTCCATGACCTTGAGCCGTTTCTTCCCGTCTTCCGACAGCTTTCCCGTGGTGAGAAGAACACAGCGCGATTTGCCGCTCCCTCGTCCCACCCGACCGCGCAACTGGTGCAACTGGGAGAGGCCGAAGCGCTCGGCATGCTCTATCACCATGACTGTGGCGTTGGGGACGTCGATCCCCACCTCTATGACCGTCGTGGCGACCAGGATGTCGGTCTCGCGGGCATTGAAGGAGCGCATGACGGCCTCCTTCTCCTCCGGCTTCATCCTGCCGTGCAGGAGCGCGATGCGGAGATCGTGGAAGATGTCTTGTTGCAGGTGCTCCGCCATCTGTGTGGCCGCCTTCAGTTCCGACTTCTCCGACTCTTCCACCAGGGGATAGATGATATATGCCTGACGCCCCTTTGCCGACTCTTCGCGGATGAGCTGGTAGACCTGGGCGCGGCGCGACTCGTAGCATATTCTGGTCTCCACCGGGCTTCTGCCGGGGGGAAGCTCGTCGATCACAGAGAGTGAGAGGTCGCCGAACACCGTCATGGCAAGGGTGCGCGGAATGGGGGTGGCTGTCATGACCAGGATGTCGGGGTTAGTCCCTTTCTTCTTCAGGAGACCGCGCTGAAGCACCCCGAAACGGTGCTGTTCGTCAATGATCCCCAGTCCCAGGCGGTGAAACTCGACCCGCTCCTGGATAACCGCGTGGGTGCCGATGACGATCTGCTTCTCGCCACGCGCTATCGCCTCCAGCGCCGCACACTTAGCCTTCCCCTTGAGTCCGGCGGTAATAAGCGCCACCGTTACCCCCAGCTCCTCGCACCAGCGATGGAGGTTTAAATAATGCTGCTCGGCCAGAATCTCCGTTGGGGTCATAATCGCCACCTGGTAGCCGTTCTCCACGGCCACCAGCGCCGCCATGAGCGCCACCAGGGTCTTGCCGCTGCCGAC
>JBAQKZ010000097.1:0-7086 GCA_049301475.1 Geobacteraceae bacterium
AATCGGATTGCAAATGAAGCAGCAGAGGAACTACAGATACAACGAAAACGAAATGATCAACGTTCATGCAAAAACAAACGGTTAAAATCTAAACGCCGACGTGCAAAAACCTAACCGGACAACGCTGCTAATTATTACATTCTCTTGACAGCTTTATTAGGACTCCTACCTCCAGTTATTAATGTATAAGCCTTGTTAAATTGTTCAGAAGTTATATGTGCGGCAATAAATACGAAAATAGTGACCACAGGGAGATTTATGTAAAATAAAAAAGAATTATTAACTATTCGTTGTGTAAAGAAATTAATAATATTTAACAGCGGGAAACCATGAAATAGAAAAACAAAGAAAGTATACCCAGAAAGAAATATCAAGGCATTATTGCTTCTAACTAGAGAAGAAAGCTGAATAAGACAGATCAGCCCGACAAGAATCGCTATTTTATAAAGTAAAATAGACTCTAAAGTGTAATTATTTACATACCAGATATCAAGATATGGATCTACATAGATACGAACAGAAATAAGTAAGCCCCAAACAAAAAACGAGACAATCTTAGTTGCAACGCTACTTTCAGCTAAAGAGCTTAAAACAAAGTTAAATCTGGATATTACTCCTCCAATCCAGAAAAAGAATATTGTTTCAATATTAATCAAATACCATCCGGCAACCTTTGGGAGGGGTTGAATATCTTGAATCCATAAAAACAGCAATAAGAACCCAAGTGAAAATGAATACAAACGATTTTTATTTAGAATTAAAGGAGAAAAAACTGTTAAAATAATAAGATCTCTAAGAAACCAAAATTGTACTGATATGGGATGGACAAATATATTTTTGGCTATTGTGTATAACCCATAGTGCTCTGTACTTTTGTGTGAAGACAACTGTTTTATAATTGTCATTGATAAAAATATGAATGTTGACGATAGAATATATGGCAGAAGCAGTGTTCTTGATTTATTTTTCAAAATATTAAGATAACTCTGGACATCACAAATTTTTTCAACTAGAAAAAAGCCGGACATCATAGCAAAAAAAGGAACGGCAACCCTCGCAACACCATTCGTTACAAATTCTTGCACAACATAATTCCAATTATATCCTAAAGAGATGTCTATTGCGCCTTTTGAATTATAGTGTATAGCAATCACTAAAAACGTGGCTATCAGGTTTGATATCATTAGTGTGGCACTAACTTCTTTCTTTATCTCCATAGTTCTAAGACCTTAGTTCTTTCTGTTTAGTTTCCGTCCGGAAAGGGTGCTTTTTCGCCCTGGCGGTGTCAACCTGCGGGCTTGCTTGTGCGGCGTACCGATGTACGCCTCCGCGCAATCCCTTGGTTTCCTTGCCTGGACAAAAAATCCCCGCTTTCCGAATCGGAAACAACTAGTTTCTCATCCGGAGTTTCCGGATGGAAACTGTTTAGCTTCAAGCCTTTGAGAGAGGAAATAGGATAGCGTCAGATTCCAGTAGACATAATCTATAAATATCAAATTAGCAAAAAATGCTGCAACCAGGAAACCAAGGATACCGCAATTCAACAGATTTATAAGATCAATATCCCCTTCAGATAGATCACGGTATTTTTTGTTTAACTTGTAACCCTTCCAGAGAGGTAGAAAAAGAAGAATATAATACGGGATTGCCGCAAGAAGTCCGCCTTCTACGAGGATATTAAGGTATGTATTGTGTGTATGCGACAGCCCTCTCTTCCCCCCACTCCCAAAGGTTGTTTCATAAAGTCTATTGTCAACTATTCCTGCATATTCACTTGCATGTTCTCTGCTTGCCTTTGAGAAATTCAGATTACCTATTCCCAGTAAAGGGTTACTTGCGAATACTTTAAGGCCAACCTTCCAGAGAAGTAATCTTGAAGCAGATGAATAATCAGTTATTTCATCCCCCTGAATATCCTGCGACTTGATATTACCAATACGACCAAAGTAGGAGTCGGGAACAAACGGCAAAGCAATAAGAATAATTACGACTGCAAATGCTGCCATCATTGCTTTTCGTCGGGAAAAATAGAAAACCGCCAGCATTGACAGGCACATTCCAAGGAAGCCTGCCCTTGATTGAGTCATTACAATAATGCACAAAAAAGCGACAAAACAGAAGACGCCAAAGTACTTTTGTAATCGTTCCTGTTTTTTGATGAAATAGATTGAAAGCGGTAAATATAGTACAAAAACTCCTGTAATGGCGCATCGGTCAATAATTGCAGTCCCAAACAACCCTTCTACAAGAGTGTTCCCTCTGGTATATTGCTGGATACCCCATACTGCCATGAAAAGAAAAAAGAATACTTTAAGTATCAGATATTTTTGTATCTCTTTTTCTTTCAGCCTCAATAATACCGCGTAAAGACAGAGGCAGAAGACCATAGTTTGTGGAATAAAATTAAGGTGATAAATGCTGCCGTTTGTTTCTGAATAATCTGTATAGGGACTGATTAAGGTTGAAATATAAATAGCAATTATAAAACCGAGATAATATTTGAAATAACTGGTTTTGAGAGAATCCAGCAATCTTTCTCCCTTGATCAGTGAAGCAGTAAATAACAATGCGATTGCAATAGCAAAAACATTGGCTATTGATGGAATACCGTAGGTCAACTGTTCAGGGCGAATGACTGAAATAAATGTATAGTTTATGATCCCGTAAAATGGATTTATAAAACTGGTAAACGCAAGCAACGGAAATATTATTTTTAGTAATAATATCCTCATGTAAAATGCTTCCCTGAAGAAAACTCCATTTGGTTAATCCCCTCATTTCTCATACAGGTTGCCATATGCTGCCATCATCATATCGAAGGAAAATTTTTCAACTGTCCTTTTTTGGGCATTACTACCCATTTGATCGGCCCGAGAAGAATCAGACAAGAGTCCCATGATACGTTCAGCCAACTGGACCTCATCCCCAAGTGGCACCAGATAACCGGTAATCTTATCGATAACAACCTCTGAGTTACCCCCAACATCGGTAACCACTCCCGGTACTCCACTTGCCATAGACTCCAGTAATGTTACTGAAATCCCTTCAGTGAATGATGTAAGCAGAAATATATCCATCAATCGGTAAATCTCTGGCATATCAAAACGTAATCCGATAAATTTGACACAATCATTAATTCCCAGTTCGATAGCAAGAGCCTTAAGGTTCTGCATCTGAGAACCCTCCCCTGCTATCATCAGACAGGTATCAGGCAGCACCTTTTGTACCTGCTCGAATGCTCGAAGCATCATCGGAATATTCTTTATTTCTTCAATACGTGCTGCAGCGCCTACAATTCTACATGTTGCACCAATCCCCAACTCTCGCCTCTTTTCAGCTAAATCAACAGTCGGATTCATTCGGCTGAAATCGACGCCGTTGTGTATAACCCTGATCCTGTTAAACGGGAGATTATCAATATCCGCCATTGCCTTGGCTGTGCTTGCGGATATGGACACAATATGGTCAACCGCCAATGCAAGTAACGGGTTAAGCAAATAATGTTTCAAATGACGCTCGTCAGGATAAAGTCGGCCATGTTCGGTGTAGACAACTTTAGTACGTCCAGCGAGGAATGCAGCAGGAACCGCATAAAAGAATGCCGGATATTGATGAGCATGTACTACCTCTATCTTCTCTGAGCGGATTATGTCACGAATCCATCCAATCAGACTCCAGTCTGTGCCGGCTCCACTGGAATGGTTGTATACGGAGAATCCTTCCTCTTTCAACTTTTCTCCAAGATCACCAAGCGACTTCAAACAGCAGATAACCGGCCTGTTTCCTTCAAAAGTAGAATGGCGGACCATGTTATACACTAGAGTTTCAGCGCCACCGACAACCATAGAGAGAATGACATGGAGTATTTTAGGCGATTTTGATTGTGGAGCTAATGTTGTCATGGATAAAGACCTGCTTTGAATAACAATCGTAAAGTTTCTGAATCAGCCCAAATATCACCTTATTCTTGCTTTCAGCCATGCAAGTTCTCGCTTGATGCTGGTTTGTCTTAATGCACTCGTCAGTTCTGAAGCGATGCGGGTTACTACCGAGCCAAAGGTCAGGTATGGAGTTGGCTGTCCTGTAACGGATATTTCTGCTGTTCCCTTCTCAAATTCTATGCTGCCACCGATTTTCGAAGGTGGAATAGTATCCGTGGAGAGCCTTGCACCCACCCATCCGTTCTGGAGCATCAGCGCCACCGGCCTGGTGAACCTGCTGCTACTATGCCTGGCAAGCTCATTTACGGCCGATTCAAAGAAAAATCGCGCGCGCTGGATGAATGCCTGCCCCCTGTCAGGTGAGCAATAATGGGCCGCGTAATAGAATATCACGCTTTTCCTCATATCCTGCGCTGCCCATGTTTCATTTGGATACTCCAGTATCTCCGGTTTTTCAAGGTACGGGTACTCATTGATAAGCATCCATTCTGCATATGCCAGCAGACTGGCCCTGGCATACCAGTAACCGGCATCAAACTGTTTCAGCTCCGTCTTCTTATTTAGAAACTTTGCTATAGCCAACAATAATACAGTATATGACCATGCTGACTCTGCATCGAGCAAATTACGCGCAGCAATATCATCATCCGGATGCAGTACCCCTCGAATAAGCCCCTCAGCCTCTGCAATAAATCTACTGTCGCCGGAAACCTCGTAGGCATCGAGACAGGCGGTAAGGGCATTTCCGGTCCCCCTTGTCAGAGGGTATCTTGGGATAATCGGCCTTGGTCCATTCCCTGTACTGCGCAACATTATAAAAAGACGAAGTGACTTCTTTAGCACCGCCAGAACGGTTGTCGATCCGGACAGCGAGCGAAGAACCCAATCTGCGAGATCAACCACTGCCTCGCGGAAGGCAGGATTCCCGGTCTGGAAGTAGTGATACATGAGCCCTGTTGTATAGCAGTGTTCAGCCCCTGGCCCCCCACCGCAAAAGCGCGGGTCTTTGACCTTCAGGTGCTCGATTGAAGATGAACGATGTGTAGATAAGCCCGCATCAACATAATGATCAGTGTGCCAAAACAGGCCCCGGTTATATTCTTCACGATCCTGGTCGGTGTGGTTGATGTCTATATCATATACGTGCCGTGCCAGATCGGAAGCAAGTTCACCCCATCTGGTATCAGCAGTTGCGAAGAACTTCCGGTAAGCTCCGCCTATTCCGTCATACTGATTGTTATAGTGGGAGACAAACGGCTCCTTGCCTTTATGATAGATTGCTTCATGATCTGCATAGAAGTCGCCGAAATTGCGCCAGCCATATTCGTCAACAACTTCCCGTTTATTGAGCAGTTCATCCGCTGTGATAAATTGATCGACCATATCCGCGACTTTTGTCTCTCCAGGCATTGGAGGCAGGTCACTGAAAACGCCTGAGTTATGGCAGGTATGGGGTGATGGAGCAGCAACCAGCGGTGACCGTGCCCAAGCCAACCCTTCGGGAGAAGCGGCAAAATCGAGATATATAGAGGTGGTTTTCTGTTCTCCACCCTGTAGTTCGTGAAGATCGGGAGAGCAACCAGGGAAGAGTTCCACCTTCAGTCCGTCTGCATTAATTGAGAATGCCTTGGGGAACTCCTGCCAGAAACGGGGCATTACCGCAGATACACCTGTCTCTCCATCACCACACCAGACAACAGGGGTAGCACGTTTACCGGCAGAAACTCTTTTTTCTTTATTATGAATTTCGTACCCATTAAACCTTAGACAAACTTTTCCATCTCTGGCCCTGTGAACAGGACTGTTCCAATTTTCGCCGCCACTGGATTCCTGATAGATCCTCATACCGTCTGGTGATGGCTCAAATTGGAACGAAGATAGTTCTGGCTCGGGGGAACAAAATATCCGGTTGTTTCCGGAACCAGCAAGCGGCAACCGTAGCGCCAATTCCTTGAAGAGAAGAGACCCGCTGTCACCCAGATCCCACAGGCCGCCAGGATGACTCGCTGCCCGTGGGTTTAGCAGCGTAAACTCCAGCATTACATGACTGCTCCCGGCAAAGAAATGGATACGACAAACAAAACGTGGTGATGTGAGTTTGTCAGAATCAAAGCGCCCTTCCAACCGGATAATTGATCGTATTGGCCCCTCAGTCTCGGCAACGATGTTCTCAACTATCGGAGTGAGATTGCTTCCCTCGAAACCAAGCAGACAGGAGGAGCCTCCAGAGGCAAGAATCTCTTTCTTATTCACTGTAATGCTTCTGAAAGGACGGAATTCCTTAACGTCTACTATAAACTCCGTAGCCCCAGTCGAAACTCGCCAATACTCCAGACAGTTGGTCATGTTGACGGGATTAACCATAGTTGGAGTTGAGCCATTACTCTTAACGAGACGATATACAACACGTTCATGTGCAGGTACTGTCGCAGCAAAATCAAGCATCAGCCACTTTACACTACCATCGTGCCATTTATTGAGAATGGTTGACTGAAGAGGCTGCGCATCGTTTTCCTGATTAAGAATTTGAAGGGATTCCGTGTTGAACAGTTCCCCTCTTGCACAGGGTACCCCAACGCGAACAAATTCACATTTGCGAGCAACTCCGCCGGTTTCAGTAACAAATATTTCTTTGTCATTTGTGGTAATAACTGACATTCAGAAGCCTTTATTATGCAGTAGCCGACAAGCGGTGATAATTAGGAGTGTGTTGTAAAACAATGCCCGCATTGTTCAAGATCGTGACGCAGTTCCAGGTAGTTGAAGATTTCGCCGTTAAAAACCACCCAGAGGGTACGATCCTCATTGGTGATAGGCTGGGCGCCACCATCAATGTCTATAATACTCAGGCGGGCGTGGGCTAGCCCGATATAAGTCTTGTGATAAAATCCGGCGCCATCCGGCCCACGATGGCGAATCATGCCGATCATTCTCTCCAGAGAAGATTTCTCGACTGGTGGAGCATCAGCAAGATTCAGTATCCCTGCTATTCCGCACATGCATCAGCTCCCGGATATTAGGGACTTGGAATAAACTGATATACCAGTTTTTACGCTCAGATTCGGGTCAGATTTGTCGTCCCTGATTGAGCAAAACCGCAGGCGTAGCAGTGCTACGTCGAGGATTTTGTGATTGAAGGGGCGGC
>JBAQKZ010000098.1:0-4306 GCA_049301475.1 Geobacteraceae bacterium
TCGCTGTCCTACGCTTAAAGCTGGATGTTACCATACAGCCTCCAAGGACTCGCTACCCGGTGGTTGGCCTGCCTTCCGGGGCGGGATTCCCACCCGCTGAATTACACGACCTTGCCCGGCCGCACACAAGCAGCGTCCCCCATGGTTCTCTGAGTCGGATGGACGGAAAATTCCTGGGCTATTTCATTCACCGTCTTGGCGCCTCGGATCGCTTCAAGCGCCACTTTTGCCTTGTGTTGACTGCTGAAACTCTTACGGCTCTTTTCGCTCATTGCCTGCTCCTTTTTGTAGCAGGCTACTATCTTAAACTATTGTCCGGAAATTGGGGTCCACTATACACTAACCGGCTTGTCGTTGACTAACCTGCTCAAGCGTACCCCTGGTATCGATACCCCAAATAAACACTAGAAGCGCCACTCCACAAAAACATCCAGCAATAAATACAAACACGGGCACGTATCCATAATTATTGAAAATTAAACTTATGGCTAACGGGCTTAACATAGCTAAGAACCTGGCCACACCATTAGCGAAACCACCTCCAAGACTTCTGATGTTCGTCGAGAAATTCTCCGGCAGATATGAATAAACATAGGCAGCACTAGCCTGGATCAAGAAAACGGTGCAAAATCCCATTGTTATAATTTGCCAGGGCTCTCTGGAGAAACCATACAATACTCCAGAGACAGCGATCAGAAGGGCAGTGATGGTTATCATTCTCTGGCGTCCAACTCGATCCGAGAAAATTGCAGAGGAGAGGGCACCCAAGGGATTACCTATCATCATGATAGATGCAAAAAGCACACTTTTCGTCAAGCTTATCCCCATTTTGAACAACAGTGTCGGAACCCAGGCCAGGAAGCCATAGGCGCCAATCAGGAAAAGCGTAGCCGCACTGGTAACTATAAGAGTATTTTGCAGTTGTTTTCCCTTGAACAAATCAAGAAATTTGCCTGTGGCAGTCACCGCTTTTGGAGAATATTCGGGGGCTTCTTTTTCAGCCATTTGGATTGCCTTCAGGTCGGGTGGCGTAATACCGCAGTTTCTTTCCAAGTCAGCAACTACCTCATGTGCCTTTTCCACCATTCCCTTGCTAAGATACCACCTGGGAGATTCCTTCATTTGAAATATTCCAATCGGAATTAAGAAGATCCCTGCAGCCCCCGCAACAAAAACCCATCTCCAACCATCAGGACCCAGATCAATGACAAATCTCGCAAAGAAAGCTACTGCCGGGATTCCTATAAATCCTACCCCCATGATGATTGCCTGCATTTTTCCTCTTTGATTGGCGGGGAAGAATTCGGCAACATATGTGACAGCTGTAATAATCGTGGCGCTAAGAAAGAGGCCCGTGAAAAACCTCGCCACCATAAAACCTTCTGCCGTGTTTAACACCGCGTTTACCAAGGAACACAGAGAATATAGCAGAATAAAAGACAACAACGACCACTTTCTACCAAACTTATCTGCGATCCACCCCCCCAAAAACGAACCAATACCCATGCCAAAATAAGTGGCTGCGGTTATCTGGGCTACTGTGCCGACGCTGATATTCCAATATTTAATCAAAGCCGGCGCGACGTTGCTAAAAGTATTCAAGTCGGCATACTCAAGGAAAAAAGCTACACACAAAAACCCTACCAGCTTTACTTGGTAACTACAGCCGACCGGAATACTATCCAGACGTGAAAGAATACTCGAACCGCTGTTTGTCATACCCCCCCCCTTTTTTTTTGTTGTTGATCCCGTTACGCTTACACGACCCTGAATCCGTGACGTAATTTTGCTTAATCTGCTGGTTTTGGGCCAGTCGGGGGTGATTTAGGTCTCCGATTCCCTGAATTCGAAAAAATCGGCTTCTCAGGGGGCAGGGGGACGCTGCTTGTTATGTTGCTATTGCGCGCATAATTTGTTTCATTAGCACTGCATCGTCTTGCAAAAGCTTTCCACCGCGCTTTGCTGCCAAACTGACACCTGAAACTGCTCCAGGGACGTTGTTTATTTGTAAATCAACTCAAGGGGAAGGCCCCTCATCCACCCTAAATAATAGGACAGTGCGGCACTAAACAGCAGTAACTGTAGTATCAATCCTGACGTGCAGTGTTTTTTTCATGGCGACAAAGATAACCGATAGATTCTCCATGGTGGGATTGCCGGAAGCAGATAGCATTCGATGAAGGCTTTTGCTCGGCTTCTGAACTTCTTCAGCTAATCGCTCGAATCCAACCGTTGCGTTTATGAGGTCTCGTAAAATCAGTTTGGTGGTTGCTGAATCGCCATCCAGCAATAAATCAACCGCTTCATGCAGTAGTGACTTGGCAAAATCAGGGTCACATTCAACCCGTTTTTTTATCGTTTCTTTGAAGTCTCTTGTAAGTGCCATTTTTGCCTCCCCTGTATCTCCTAAAATCTATTTCTTTTTCTGGTTGGCTTTTCGTCCTTTGTATTCTTTCTAAATAGATTCTGCCTTTTCGATATCCTTTTGTTGTCCCTTCTTAGTGCCGCCACCGAGAAGAATTATCAGTCTCTCACCGTCCTTTCCGATGTAGACTCGATAGCCCGGCCCCCAATCCAGCCGGTATTCTCCAATTCCTCCAAACCATTTTACGTTGGAAAGATTGCCCTGTTCCATTCTGAGTTTCACGATCGTAATCTTTGCCGCCGCAATAGTGTCCAAGCCCATAAACTACTCTTCGTAAGGGCTTGTTCCATCTTCGCGGAGGTATTCTTCAACCTTATAGCTCATATGGATAATGGTATCCTATATGTTACTATTATTCAATGAATATTTTGAATAGCCCTGTTAAAAGAGCATTGAATAAAAAACGACATGCCTATCTGTTCAACTCATTTTCATATCCCCGCCTTATCCAGATCAAGCGCCACCATCTTCAACAAGGCATCGTCATCCATCTCGGTCAGCAGGGTTTCCGCCCCTTCCAAGAGCTCTGTCGCCAGTCCGGACTTGGCGGAAATCAAGGCGTCAATCTTCTCTTCAACCGTTCCCTTGCAGACAAACTTGTGCACCATGACGTTCTTCTTTTGCCCGATGCGAAAGGCGCGGTCGGTGGCTTGATTCTCCACTGCCGGATTCCACCAGCGGTCAAAATGTATGACATGGCTGGCAGCGGTCAGATTAAGACCGGAGCCCCCGGCCTTGAGCGAGAGCACGAAGAAAGGGGGGCCATCCTCATGCTGGAAGCGGTCCACCAGTTTTTTCCGCTCCGCAACCGGTGTGCCGCCGTGCAGCACCAGGCCAGGACGGCCAAACAGCGTGGCAAGGAAGGCGGCTATCGGCGCGGTCATCTCCCGGAACTGGGTAAAGATCAGCGCCTTTTCCTGGCGCGAGGCGATCTCTTCGGCCAGTTCCCGCAGACGCAAAAATTTGCCGCTCCGCTCCTCGGCATAGTCGCCGTCACCCAGAGACTGACCGGGATGGTTGCATATCTGCTTGAAACGCATCAGCGACGAGAGGATCAGCCCCCGGCGTTTCATCCCTTCCTGCTGCTCCCGGAGCGCCGTGGCCAGTTCATTCACCGCCTGGCCGTACAGCCGGGCCTGCACCTTGCTGAGACCGCACCAGGCCGCCATCTCGACCTTGTCTGGCAGATCGCTGATGACGCTCCGATCGGTCTTCATGCGGCGCAGGATATATGGCTGCACCAGCTTGCGTAACGGGGCATATGATGGAGGCTCCCGGCTTTCTAGCGAGGTGACGAATTGCTTGAAACGGGGCGCGGAGCCAAGCAGTCCGGGAGAGATGAAATCGAACAGCGACCAGAGATCGGACAGCCGGTTTTCCACCGGGGTGCCGGTCAGCGCGATGCGCGCCCGTCCGGAAAGGGTCTTCACTGCTTTGGCCTGCTGGGTGCCGGGGTTTTTAATGGCCTGGGCCTCATCAAGGACGATCAGGTTCCAGCTCCGTTTCCTGATCCATTCCTGGCGCTGAAGCATGCCGTAGGTGGTCAGCACAGCATCGACTGAGGCCAGACGGCCTTCGGGGTCAGCGGCAGTGCGCTCCAGCTCTGATCGTTCCAGCTCCGACGGATGCAGACAGATGGCCGACAATGACGGCGCAAATCGAGTCAGTTCGCTCTTCCAGTTGGAAAGCAGCGAGGCCGGCAGCACCAGCAGGCTGGGGGCGGTTTTCCCGGCGCGCCCCTTTTGCGCCAGCAAAAGCGAGATAACCTGGATGGTTTTACCCAGCCCCATGTCGTCGGCCAGACAGGCCCCCAGCCCCAGTTCCGACAGGAACCAGAGCCAGTTGAGGCCGGTCTGCTGGTAGGGGCGCAGCGTCGCCTGC
>JBAQKZ010000099.1:0-11728 GCA_049301475.1 Geobacteraceae bacterium
GACCTGCACCATGCCGACCGTCACCCACCTGGGCATTGAGATGCTTTACGTTATCTATTTCCTGGTTCCCCGCTTCATTGATCTCCCCCTACGGGAAAAGCTGATCACCGTCTTTCATGAGCTCTACCATATATCTCCCGCCTTTGACGGCGATATACGCCGATTCCCTGGAAGAAACTACGCCCACGGGAGTTCAACGAAAAAGTACAACGCCTGCATGTCGGAACTTGTAGCCCGCTACCTGGAAAAGCTGCCGGATCACAGCCTGGTAGCCTTTCTGGACGGCGACATGGCCGCTCTGCGCAGCCGACATCGGGCCATAGTCGCCAGAAGGCGCTCCATACCGCGCATAGCCTTTTCTTGATGGCCCATGCTGGGCTTTCATGAGTCTCCGCCATATTCCGGTCCATGAAACGACGCAGCCCGCGATTACCCCCGACAAATTCCTTTGACGACCGCCAGAGATGCGCTAATATGCGCGAATAACACTGACTTGAACAGAGGTTTAATTAATGCCTGAATCACTGATAGACCAGCTTCCGAAGATAGTCGCGGAAGGGAAAAAGGAAGTTGAGAGGATTTTAGAGCGGCTTTCCGGGCCAAACAGGCTGGGATTGCAGACTAACGAGTATGTGCTGCCTTCCAAGGACAAGTCGGGGCTTTTTCGCGGAGAGATAAAGGAGCTTAACGAAAAGGAATGGCACAACCGGCTTGTTTACGGCGACAACCTGCTCGTAATGCAGGCCCTTCTTGCTGGCGACCCGGCGACCGGCCTTCCTTCCATGCGAGGAAAGATTGACCTTATTTACATAGACCCTCCCTTTGACAGCAAGGCCGATTACCGGACAAAGATCACCCTCCCCAATGTAGGGGCGAAGGGCAATTCGCCCATGCAGATTGAACAGAAACCCACAGTCCTTGAGCAGTTCGCCTATTCCGACACTTGGAAGGACGGGACCGTCAGCTATCTGCAAATGATCTATCCACGCCTTGTCCTTATGCGGGAGCTTCTGAGCGATCAGGGTTCCATATATGTTCATCTTGACTGGCATGTGGGGCATTATGTGAAGGTGCTGATGGATGAGGTATTTGGGAAGGAGAATTTTAGGAATGAGATTGTTTGGACATATTTTGGTTTTAAGCGAGCGACTGCAAAAAAGTTTCCTCAAAAACATGATGTTATTTATTCTTATACAAAATCTGCATCATACATTTGGAATACACAATACAAACCGCATAATGAACAGTATTTGAAAAGATTCAAGCCTGACGAAACGGGTAGATTATGTAGAACGGATGTGAATCCTACCGCTGGCGGTGCAAGAAAAATATATTTAGATGATGTTGAAGGCGACATTGTTGATTCGGTCTGGGACGACATTCCGCCAGTCAATCCTGTTGCAAAAGAAAGAGTTGACTATACGACACAAAAACCTGAAAAGCTATTTGAGCGGGTCATTAAATCTTCTTCCAACGTAAACTCCATCGTTGCCGACTTCTTCATGGGCTCCGGCACGACCGGCGCAGTGGCAGAGAAACTTGGCCGCAGGTGGATCATGTCGGACATCGGGAAACCAGCCATAATGGTTTCCAGAAAGCGGCTCATTGACCAGGAGAGCAGGCCGTTTATCTACCAGTCCATCGGAGACTACCAGAAGGAGGCCTTTGCCTCTTCTCGCGTATACCGGCGCATTGGCGACCTTTCCAATGTGGTACTGAGCCTCTATGGGGCGCTCCCTTTCCCTGACGAGCAGAACCCGAACAGGAACCTCGGATACCTCAAGAATACGAGGACGCTGGTTATGGTGGACTCGCCGTCAAAGATCACCGGCCATGCGACGCTCAAGCGGGCGCAGGAGCATAGGGAGTCTTTCCTCGGCGGGTGGGACAGGGTGATACTCCTCGGCTGGAACTTCGCCTTTGACATAGCAACCATAATCAGGAACCTGAACGACGAAAGGCTTGAGGTCCTGGTCATCCCGCCGGACCTACTTGACAAGCTCAAGAGCAAGTCGAGCTATCAAAACCTTTTGAAGGGCGGCAAGATAAGGTTTTCGTCCCTCCAGTACCTTTCCATAAAGAAGCCTGTCGTAACCAACTATTCATCAGACATTGACGAGATAAAGATTGAGCTGGACAACTACATCCTCCTCTCGCCAGATGCCTTGCCCCTGGATGATGAGAACAGGGAGAAGCTCCAGGAGGTCATCGCAAGGGAGCCTCTGGCCCTGATAGAATACTGGAGCGTTGACCCGGACTACGACGGCGAGACCTTCCGCAGCAAGTGGCAGGACTATCGGGGGAATATAGAAAACGACGATGACCCGTTCCGTGTCGTAAAAGAGACGCGAATCCTGGCCCCGAAGGTGAAGGGCAAGCGGCGGATATGCGTGAAGGCCGTTGATGTGTTCGGGTTTGAGAGCGTTGTGGTGGAGGAGGTGGGATAGATGCTGAATGAACAGGAAATATTAAAGTTGATTGCGAACGGCGAGAACTCATATATCGAGTTCAAGGAAGATTCGGCTGACAGCAAGATTCTTGCCCGTGAGATAGTCGCTTTCTCCAATCACAAGGGAGGATATATCTTTCTGGGTATTGATGATAGCGGCAACCTAGCCGGGCTGACAAGACGCGATAATGAAGAACGGGTTATGAATATCTGTTCTGATTTAGTCCGTCCCATTATTGACCCCTCGTATTATGAGCTGGCAATTGGAGAAAAAAGGATAGGTGTCATTGAAATCGAACGAGGCTGCAATAAGCCATATTATCTGAAAGACAAGTCGCCAAAATATTATAAGAGGTACGGAAGCACGGCCAGGGAGGTAAAGGAAAGGGATGAATTACAACGATTGCTTCAGGCATCCGGCAATCTCCATTATGAACTTTTGCCTGCATCCTACTCAAAGCTTAAAGACCTGGATGATTTTGAAATCAGGGAGTTTATTCGAGCCAATAGACCAACACTTGAGGTGGATAAATTATCCGAAAAAGAGATTACAAATCTTTATTTAAATCTCGACTTGATAAAAGAGATTATTGATGATTATCAGCCCACTATCGCCGGGCTTCTGCTGTTCGGCAAGGGCCGCGTAAAACGGTATCTGCCACAATCAGGCATTATGTGCGTAAAGGTTGCGGGAAAAGAGATTGTGGATGAAAAAGAGAATCTGAAATTTTTTGAAAGGAATATCTTTGAAAACTATCGTGATGCGGTCAGTTTTTTTTATATCTATAATGCCCATGCCTTTGAAGTAACCGGAATTAAACGCACCGATTTCTTTGATTATCCTGAACCTGCCTTTCGTGAGCTGCTTGCAAATGCGCTGATTCACAGAGACTACACTATCTTTGGGACGGATATAGGCTTATGGATATTCGATGATCGGATAGAGATACGAAGCCCCGGAGGATTGCCTAACACGTTGACGCTGGAAAACATGAAACTCGGACTGAAATACCACAGGAACCCTGTTCTTGCCCAGTATTTTTTTGAAGCAGGCATGATCGAACGCGCCGGGCAGGGGATTATCAAGTGCGAACGGTGGCTGAAGGAAAACGGCAATCCGCCCCTTGAAATTATTGAGGATGAAAATGAGGTTAAGGTGATTATGCGGAAACGGAAAGGCACTGCATAATGGCATCACTCAACACAGGAACCAGAGACGTTCCTCTTAAATTCGCTCGTGAGCTTTCCGCCATAGTCAACCATGAATGGGAAAGCGGCGGATTTATTACCAAGGCGACGCTTGTAACGCAAGACCTGCTGCGGTTCTGGTTCAATGACGTCTTCTGCGATGCAAGAAGCATAAATTTCCACGACGGACAGAAACAGGCGATCCTCAATACCATCTATCTCCACGAAATAGTAAAGACCGATTCGGTATCCGATATGTATTCTCATGTAGGCGCATGTTGCGAATCGCCAATTGCAGCCGAAATGGACATTGCCTATCTAAAAAAGGACAAGTTCAGCCATCCCAAATACTGTCTGAAGATGGCGACCGGTACGGGTAAGACGTGGGTCTTGAGCGCCCTTTTGACATGGCAATATCTGAACGCAAGGGCGGAGGATACGCCGTCAGGCCGCTTTTCTAAACGTTTTCTGATAGTGGCTCCCGGCCTGATAGTGTATGAGCGGCTTCTTGACGCCTATCTTGGAAAGGAAGAAGCTGGTGGAGCAAGGAACTTCGATACATCGGACTTTAAGGGATATGAGGAGCTTTTCGTCCCGCCTGCCTATAAAGACATCCTTTTCGGGTTCATTCAGGCAAACGTAGTCAAAAAGGATGAGATAGGCCGGAAGGTGACAGGGGACGGGATGATAGCCATTACCAACTGGCACTTGCTCACGGGCGAGGATGAGGAAGAAATCTCTGATGTTTCCCCCCTTGAAGACCCTTCATCAACAGTCCGGGCGCTGCTTCCGGTGACTCCTGGGACTTCTGCGGGGCATTCGCTGGAGGCCCTCGATAATCAATACCTCAGAGGCGGCGAGATTGAGTATCTGGCAGGTCTTGATAATCTGGTGGTCTTCAACGACGAGGCTCATCATATCCATGGGACCAAGAAGGCAGGAATTGTCTCTGAGGTCGAATGGCAGAAGTCTCTAAACAGGCTTGCGGAGGGGAAGGGAAGCCGGTTTGTACAGATAGACTTTTCCGCAACCCCCTATGATGTGACAGGAAGCGGACAGAAACGGACAAAACACTATTTCCCTCACATTATCGTTGACTTTGACCTGAAAATCGCTATCCACAAAGGTCTGGTCAAGACCATCACCCTTGACAAGCGCAAAGAGATCGCCACGATGGAGCTTGATTTCAAGGCGGAACGTGAAGGGAACAAGGTTGTCGGCCTTTCGGATGGTCAGAAACTTATGCTCCGAGCCGGTTTGCAGAAATTGAAGATACTTGAACAGCAGTTTGTTGAGCTTACGAAAGACAAATTCGGCGTGAGCGACAAATATCCCAAGATGCTGGTTATCTGCGAGGATACCGGCGTATCGCCTGAGGTCGTGAAGTTTCTGGTCAGCAGCGAAGGCCTAAGCGAGGACGATGTTGTGCAGATCGATTCCGACCGCAAGGGCTCCATCCCTGCCAAGGAGTGGCAGGAGGTAAAGCAGCGGCTTTTCAATATGGACAAGCACGAAAGGCCGAAGGTCGTTGTATCCGTGCTGATGTTGCGAGAAGGGTTTGACGTAAGCAATATATGCGTGATAGTCCCCCTTCGCTCTACCCAGGCCCCGATTCTTCTTGAGCAGATCATTGGCCGGGGCCTTCGTCTAATGTGGCGTGAGCCGGAGTATCAGGATAGCAAGAATGAAAACAGGATCAGGCTTCTCCAGAAAAAACAGGAGCCATCCAACTACCTTGACATTCTGAGTATCGTTGAACATCCGGCGTTTATGGAGTTCTACGATGAGCTTGTAAGCGAGGGTTTGATCGGAGAATCCCATGAGATGCCGGAAGGCCGTGAAAGCATACTCGGCGATATTATAAGGGTGCCTCTGAAAGAGAACTATAAGGACTATGACCTTTACTGGCCGATCATTGTGCAGGACAAGGAAGAAAACTTGCAGGTGATGGAGCCGACAGCTGCCTATTTTGCAAAATTCGACTGGTATACTCTGGAACAACTTAAAAAGATGGTCCCCAAAGATGGCGAGGCGTTTTTTTCAGAAGAGGTGACTGTAAAGACACGATTCGGGGATTACAGAGTAACCGCAGACCTTTTCACCGCAAAGAGCTACAACGAGTTCCTGTCAAAGATAATAAAGGTGATTACCAACTCCCTTGTCAAGGTAAGCCAGAGAACCACAAAAGACTACCCCGTCATGCAGATAAACAATGTTGCGCTGGTAAGGGTAATTGATGAATTCATAAGAACCCGTCTTTTCAATCAACCGTTTGATCCCTTTGTTGACAACAACTGGAGAGTCCTTCTTTTATCCAAGGCTAGCATAACGGAGCATATCATTAAAGAGGCAAGCCAGGCCATCTATGACATGCAGAACAACATTAAAGTTGAAGATGCCGTTGTCATAAAAAAGTATTTCTCGGAAGTGAATGAACTAAAGATGCGGGAGAACTTTTCACTGCCGGTTGCAAAGGCGATTTATGAACGCCTACCGTACCCTTCAAACAAAGGAGAGCTGGAGAAGAACTTTATCCTGTATTGCGATAGCGATTCACAGGTTGACAGCTTCCTGAAGATAAACGAAAACCAGCATCATTTTGCCCATCTGAACTATATACGAACGGACGGTATGCTCTCTTCGTATTACCCTGACTTTATTGTAAAGACGGGATTGGATGTTTACCTTGTGGAGACAAAAGCCCAGAAGGATGTTAATGATCCGAACGTGAAGCAAAAGGAGCTTGGGGCTTTAGACAGGTTGAGGAAGATAAACGAATTGAACCGCGAAGACAGGATGAGCGCCGAGTGGAAATATGCCCTGCTTGGTGAGACTACCTTTTATTCCATGAAGGATAGAGGGGCGTCAATCAAAGAAATACTGGAGTTTTCAAAGCTGACGCGGGAGAGGGTTAAGGGGACATTGTTTTAGTACTACTCCGGCACATAACCCCATCCCCCTCCTGCCCTCCCCCTTGAAAGGGGAGGAATCCCCACAAAATCCCCTCTCCCCCAAGGGTTAGGGTGGGCAAGATTCACCAACCGGAGCATTCCATGTCTGTCAAGGCGGTATCATTCGTGGCCAAGTCGGGAACCGGCAAGACCACCCTGCTGGAGAAGGTGATCGTGGAGTTGAAGGGGCGCGGCTACCGGGTCGGCGCAATAAAGCACGACGCCCATCGCTTTGACATCGATCATCCGGGGAAGGACAGCCATCGCCTCACCGCCGCCGGGGCCGACACCATGCTGATCTCCTCCCCGGAGAAACTGGCGCTGGTGAAGCGCCATGCCGCCCCACCCCCGGTTGAGGAGCTGCTCGCTACCTATTTCGATGACATGGACATTGTCCTGACCGAAGGCTTCAAGGAAAGCAGCCTCCCAAAGATCGAGCTGCACCGCCGGGAGCGCAGCCCCACCCTCCTGTGTCGCGGAGAAAATTGCGACCCGACCCTTCTGGCGGTAGCCTCGGACTCTCCGCTGGAATTGGATGTGCCGGTGCTTGATATCAACGACCCTGGGTCTGTGGCCGACTTTATCGCGCGGAGGTTTCTCAGTGGAGCTTGTTGACCCCCACGGCAGGACTATCAACTATCTGCGGCTCTCCGTCACCGACCGCTGCAATCTGCGCTGCCGCTACTGCATGCCTGTCAGCGGGACGGCAAAGCTCACCCACTGCGACATCTTGAGCTACGAGGAACTTTACCATATAGCGGAATGCGCGGTAAGGTTGGGGATCGGGAAGATACGGATCACCGGAGGCGAACCGCTGGTGCGCAAGGGACTTACCCATTTCCTGGCCCGGCTGGCGTCGCTGCCGGGGCTAAGACAACTGGTCTTGACCACCAACGGACTGCTGCTCCCAGAAATGGCCGACGAACTGCGAAAGGCGGGGGTCCAGCGTCTCAACATCAGTATTGACTCCCTCCGTCAGACAACCTTTGAGGCCATTACCTGCGGCGGCGAGTTGCGGCGGGTGCTGGAGGGAATCGCCGCCGCCGGGCGGGCCGGTTTTCCTCCGGTCAAGCTCAACATGGTGGTGATGCGCGGCGTCAACGATATGGAAATCCTCGACTTTGCCGCCCTGACCCTGGACAAGCCATACACGGTACGCTTCATCGAGTACATGCCAAGCCTCAAGGAGCCTAACTGGCAGTCCATGGTGGTCCCAGGAGCGGAAATTCTCCACCGCATCATCGGACGCTTTCCGCTTGAACCGGTGGGAAGTGGAGAGCTGGCCGGCCCGGCCAGGGAGTTCCGTATCAAGGGGGCGGCAGGAGTCATCGGGGTTATTACCGCTGTGTCAGGCCACTTCTGCGGCGACTGCAACCGGATACGTGTCACCTCGTCGGGCATTGCCCGCAGTTGCCTGTTCGCCGAAGCGGGGGTTGACCTGAAACCGTTCCTGCGAGGGGATAACCTGTCGGGGCTGGAGATGGCCCTGCGCCGTATCGTGGAGATAAAACCTGGGAAACACTGCATTTCAGAAGAGAGCGCCGGGCATGCGCCGTTCGACATGTCAAGCATAGGCGGGTAATAGATAGTTTCCGTCCGGAAAGGGTGCTTTTTCGCCCTGACGGTGTCAACCTGCGGGCTTGCTTGTGCGGCGTACCGATGTACGCCTCCGCGCAACCCCTTGGTTTCCTCGCCAGGACAAAAAATCCCCGCTTTCCGAATCGGAAACAAACAGTTTCTCATACGGAGTTTCCGGATGGAAACTGATAACCTGAATCCGTGACGGATACAGGGATAATCCTCAAATTCACTCTTCGCCCTTGATCCGAAGGGCCGCTGCGTATACCTCGCCGCGTGGCCGACCGGTCTCGTTAACCGCCCGTTTTACCGCATCCTTCAGGGAGAGACCGTCCACCCTGAGATACCGCCGTAGCGGGTCCACGGCATCAGGGAGTTCTGTCTCCTCCCGTTCGGCCTGAGCGCCGATCAGGAGAACGACCTCCCCCCTGATCTGCCGTTCACGCAAACCTTCCAATACACTGCCTGCTTCTCCCCTTATGAACTCTTCGTGCATTTTGGTAAGCTCACGGGCCACCACCACCTCCCTGTCGCCGCAGATATCGCGGATATCGGCCAGGGTAGCCAGGAGCCGCTTCGGCGACTCGTAGAGAACCAGTACCCCTGCTTCATCTTTGAGGGTGGCCAGCCGTTTGCGCCGTGTTCCAGCCCTGGCAGGGAGAAAGCCGATGAAGGTGAAGGTGTCGGTCGGGAGCCCTCCCGCAGAGAGCGCTGCCAGGACTGCGGACGCCCCAGGGATGGGCACTACCGGTATGCCGACCTTTATGGCGTCACGCACCAGTTGGTAGCCGGGATCCGAGATGCATGGCGTGCCGGCGTCGGAGATCAGCGCCACGGATAATCCCTCCTTGAGCCGGTCAAGCAGATAGTTTCCCTTGAAGTTCTGGTTGTGATCGAAGTAGGAGGTAAGCGGTTTGGATATGCCAAGATGGGTCAGGAGCTTGCGGGAATGACGGGTGTCCTCGGCGGCGACCAGATCCACTTCCTTAAGTATGCGGACCGCCCGGAAGGTTATATCTTCCAGGTTGCCGATGGGGGTGGCGACGATGTATAGGGTTCCTGAAGGCATTCTCGATTATGAGAAACGCGAATTTTTCGCAAGGTCAAGGCGGCTAAGGGTCGAGGCGGAGGCGTACATCAGTACGCCGCACAACGAGACCCGCAAGCCAACGCAGAAATTGCGGAAAATTCGCGTTTCTATTTCCCCCAGTCCCGCGAATAGCGAAAGTCGCGGTCTATCGTCCGGTTGGATACCTTGGCGATGATCGGCAGGCGCCGCTTGAAGTGTGAGTTTTTTACCTTGTTGTATATCTTGTCGATGAATTCGGGGGCAAAGCCGAGGGCGATGAGCTCTTGCCGGTTGCAGCGCATGTCCACCATATGGTAGAGAAGCTCGTCCACCTCCCGGTAGGTAAAGCCGAGTTCCTGCTCATCCGTCTGTCCGGCCCAGAGGTCGGCGGATGGCTTCTTTTCGATGACTGTCCGCGGCACACCCATCTCTTCCGCCAGTTGCCAGACCTGAGTTTTGTAGATGTCCCCGATCGGGTTCAGGGCGCTCGCCATATCGCCGTGGAGTGTTCCGTAGCCAAGAAGCAGCTCGGTCTTGTTGCTGGTGCCCAAAACCAGTGAGGAAAAGGCCGCCGACTGGTCATAGAGTATCGTCATTCTTTCACGGGC
This sequence comes from Geobacteraceae bacterium, assembly GCA_049301475.1. Classification (GTDB taxonomy): domain Bacteria; phylum Desulfobacterota; class Desulfuromonadia; order Geobacterales; family Geobacteraceae; genus JBAQKZ01. The sequence continues at coordinate 9,844 of JBAQKZ010000099.1, forward strand.
CATCTTGTTGCCGCGCCGCATGTTGTCCGCATCGGGAAAGAGCGCGAAGTAGGCGTCCACCATCGGGGTGATATCGACCTTTTGGATATTTATCCCGAGCCGCTCGGCCACCTGACGGGCATCCGCTTCACTCTCCGGGGTGCTTGTCCGGTACGGCATAATGCAGGCATGAACATTTTCCGGCCCCAGGGCTTCAGCCGCAAGGTATGCGACCAGCGCGGAGTCGATTCCACCGGAGAGTCCGAGCACCCCGCGTTTCGCCCCGGTCTTCAACACCTCCTCACGGATGAACCCGACAAGTATCCGCCTGAGAAGCTTTGCATTAAGCGCAAGAGCGGACATCAGAATTCCCTTTCCCTGTCGATGCGTAACAGTTCCTTCATGGTGATGGAAAGGTTCTCGTCCCGCATCATCGGAGCGAATATCCGCTCCCGGCGGAGCGCTCCATCGTCAAGTGTTGCAAGGACGAAGTCCTCATCGAGTATTTTGCCCCGCGCGGTGACTCCGCCGCAAGGTGCTACGGCTTCAGATCCTCCCCAGAAATTTACCCCGTCCTCGAAACCGGCCCGGTTACAGAAGAGCACCCGACATCCGAGGAACATGGCTGTGGTGGATGTGAGCTTCTGCCAGGCAATGGCTGACCCGAGGTTTTCATCCTCGGTCACTCCCCGGCCTGGACTACTGGAGAGGCAGATGATGGTGTCGGCGCCGTCCATGGCAAGAATGTAGGAGGCCGACAGGTGCCACATATCCTCGCATACCAGTATCCCCATCCTGCCGAACCTGGTGTCGAATGCGCGAAACCGCTCGCCTCGGGCCAAATAGCGCTGCTCGTCAAACAGGCCGTAGGTGGGAAGATAGACCTTGCGGTGGAGGTGCCTGACAGCGCCCTCTTCAAGGTAAAGGGCGGAATTGTAGAAGCGATGGTCGGGCGAGGCCTCCACGAAGCCTATGGCTATGGAGATATGGCGGGAAAGCTCTGTGAGCCGTTTAATGATAGGATCATCCAGCGTCAGAGCGACTTCCGGAACCAGATCCTTCAGGAAATAGCCGGTCAGCGCCAGCTCGGGAAACAGTATCAGACCCGCCTGCGAGCGGACTCCTCGGTCCACTGCCGCTTCCACGATGGCGAGGTTATCGGCCAGACAGCCTAGCTTCGGCTTTATCTGCGCCAGGGCGACTCTAAGGTCCATGCCATTCTCCGGAAAATTTCCGTTAAAGGTAGCACAGTAAGCGGTTCTTTGCAAACGTATCGACAGCGGTCGCTATCATGTTCCGGTCAGTTCCTCCAGTTTGAGGGCCAAATCGTCTCCGTTCAGCCGCATCACTTTACCCCCTGCCTCCTCTGAACGGATTAGCCCTTGCGCGACCCAGGCGTGAATACGCTCCGGCGCAACACCGAACTTCTTTGCGGCCTCTTCCACAGTAAACCATGTTTTCCCGATTGACATATCCGATCCTTTCATGTCATGAGTTGTCCTTCTTGCCAAGCTGCAATCAAACGCTGATGTTGTTTGTTCCAAGTCCCTTAGCTGTTCAATACCTTCGAAATTGTGATTGCAACCTGATGTTGGCATAAGTATACCACCTGTGTAAGGAGTTCGTTAAAATTGAATTTGCCTGCTCAACAGATGTATCCTGGGGCGTATAAGCGATTTATTTGATTCATTGCTAATTTTGCCCGGCATTTCGGGCTGAGAGGATATCTGATGTCACAACAAGCGTGGCCCGTTGGCCCGGAGTCAGTGCGGATGCTGGAACTGGGACATCCGTGGATCATTGCCGACGACTACACCAAGAAATGGCCAGTCGGCCGGACTGGCCAACTGATTGAGCTGACCGACACGGGCGGCCGCTTCCTCGCCACTGCCCTGCTGGACCCTGG
>JBAQKZ010000100.1:0-17155 GCA_049301475.1 Geobacteraceae bacterium
CGGGAGCGGCTCGTCGACTTTGCCCGGCGCCGGTTGAAGGGGCAGCTCCGCCAGGTTGGGGCAACCGCCAAGGAAATCGCCGTTGCCGACGAAGTCCTCGATCCCGATATCCTCACCATCGGCTTCGCCCGCCGCTTCGCCACCTACAAACGCGGCACACTGCTTTTGCGTGACGTCGAGCGACTCGCCGGTATCCTCAACGATCCGGCCCGCCCCGTGCAGATCGTCTTTGCCGGCAAGGCCCACCCCGCAGACCACCAGGGGAAGGAACTGATTCGCCAACTGGTGCAGCTTTCCCACCAGGAGCAGTTCCGCCATCGGGTCGTTTTTATCGAGGACTACGACATGTCGGTGGCGCGCCATATGGTCCAGGGGGTTGACGTCTGGCTCAATACCCCGCGCCGCCCCATGGAGGCAAGCGGCACAAGCGGCATGAAGGTCGCCTTCAACGGCGGACTCAACATGAGCGTACTGGACGGCTGGTGGTGCGAGGGGTATAAGGGGAACAACGGATGGGCCATCGGCAGGGGGGAAGTCTACGACGACATTGAATACCAGAACGAGGTAGAGGGACGAGCCATCTACGACCTGCTGGAAAAAGAGATCGTCCCCCTATTCTACGACCGGGGAGCCGACGGCATTCCCCGTGAATGGGTATCCTGCATGAAGGCATCCATGCAGAGCCTCTGTCCCGTCTTCAGCACCGACCGGATGGTCAGGGAATACACCGAGCGCTGCTACCTGCCGTCCTTCGACCAATGGCGTCGGCTAAACCATGATAACCTGCGACTGGCGGCTGATCTGGCGCACTGGAAGGAGACCATGCACCGGCTCTGGCACCAGGTACGCATCGAAGAGGTTGTGGCGGAAGATACCGAGGAGATGGCCATTGGCGCCCGGATTCCGGTTCGGGCCAGCATAGCCATTGGCGAAGTACCCATTGACCAGATCGCTGCGGATATATATTTCGGCGTCCTCGACTCCCACGGCGCAATAATCGGAGGGGAATTAATTCCACTAACAGCGGCGGCCGACCAGACAGGCCACCATCATCATTTTACCGGAGAGATGGAGTGCCGGTTTAGCGGCCGACATGGTTTCCTGCTGAGGGTGATGCCGAAGCACCCCGTATTCGGGCCGGTCTACGAACCCGGTCTGCTCCAGTGGGGATAGCAGGTATGCCGGTCATGCTTAAAGAAAGCCCCATGTATCTCACCCGTTGCCTTATACTGCTCTTCATAGCCATGCTGACCAGTGCCTGCACCAGCATTACGCCACGCAACAGACTCCCGTATCCGCTTACCAACGACGGGTTCGGCGAACAGGTCAAGGTTGTGACCGTACCCCTCCCTGTAATCGCCACCAGCCCGAATGAGGGGGTCACTGTCGGCGCCCTGACCGCTTTCCTCCTCCACAACGACAAGGATGAAGTGAGCACCCTTCTGGCGCCTCAGATCAATAACAACCCGAATTTCGGCGTCACCGGCTCCCTCTACGGCGCATTTTATCCCACCCCCACCAGAAACCTGGAATTCAACATCTCCAAATCCTCGAAGGTCAATGAAGACTACGAGGCAAGGTATATCGACCGCACCTTCCTCTCAAGTCGGCTGGAGCTGAACTCCTTTCTCTTCTATTTCACCGATGGCTCCGCGCGCTTCTTTGGGTTTCAGTCCAACAGCCCTAAAAACAACGAAAGCAACTACGGCGACCAGGAATACGGGTTTACCCTATCCCTCGGCTACCAGATATGGCCCCACTTCCAACTGGTTTTCGGGGAACGGCTGAAGCGGGTCAATATCACCCAGGGGGCGGTCCGGCGAGTCCCCTTTATCCGCGATAAATTTTCCGTAGCCGAGATTCCAGGCATAAACGGCTTCACCGCCCATGCCCAGAAGTTCGCCATCGTATACAGCACCCTCGACTCTCCCACGCTCCCAACCTGCGGTGGATATGCGCGGCTATCCGTTGAGGCAAGCGCTAAGATGCTGGGCAGCAGCGCCGGTTACCTGCACTACGACGCAGAGTTCAAGCGATATATTCCACTGGACAATGCGCGCTACATCTCGGTATTCCGGCTCGCTTACAACCAGACGCTGGGAAGCGATGTCCCATTCCTTGAGCAGAGTATTCTTGGCGGGGAAAACACACTGCGGGGATACGGTCGCAATCGCTTCATCGACAACAGCTATTTTCTCCTAAATCTGGAGGAACGGATCAGACTGTTCCGATGGGAGGTGTTCAATGTAAAGGCTGACTGGGAACTGGCGCCGTTCATTGACTTCGGAGCGGTCATGGAAAGGCTCGATATGTCCAGCACTAAAAGCTTTGAATTCAATCCCGGCATAGGCTTCCGCGCAGTGGTTCGCCCAAATATCATCGGACGGGTGGACATGGGTTTCGGGAAGGATGGACCGGCAGTGTTTGTCGGGCTCGGCTATCCCTTCTAATCGCAATTTCCCTTCCAGCCTCTGCTTCAATTCAGTTTATTTCCCCCAGCGGAAGGTTGGCACAGAGGGCTTCATCCCGTCTGGCTTGTCGCTCGTTCTTGCATAGTAGGCCGCTGCCGCTACAACTTCGGCATAGGCCTCCGGATGAAAGAATACCACCGTCGTCATTTAAGTGCCGCTATATGCCCGTGCCAGGACTGTTTCCGCCGGAATGAGCTCAAGCATTTCTTCGTCTATTTCCCGGCATCTCCTGACAATTTCCTCGCGCCATTGGGGCGTGACCTCTCCTGATTCCTCAAGATCGAGACTCTCAATCAACCTTTCTGCGACCAATGCCCGGAGCGGTGTCGGAAGTTGTAATGCCTCGGCAATGATCCTTTCTGCGGGAAGCCCCATAAAGCTTTTATAGAGGGGTACAGTCAGAGCCGCAGAACTCGCCAACAAAGGCGCTGCCAACGGAATTATGAACGTTGAACGCTGATTGTCGGTTCTCTGGAATAACAAACGAAAATATGTCGCCTTGTTCAAGACAACTTGAATAAGTGGCCGTGATGCGCTATGCTGCTCAAGTATACTTGAATAACAGGAGGTCGCATGAATCGTAGTGGGGCCTATAGACAGCAGCCAACCGGGTACAAAGCATTTTTACCCGCAACCCTTCCACCCAATCCCCCCGTAAAAATTGAGGGAGAATTACAAACCCTTATCTCCAATGCAGATATGTCTATGGCCCGACTTGACGGATTGGGGCATATTCTTCCGAATGCCGGACTCTTCATTGCCATGTATGTGAAAAAGGAGGCGCTCCTCAGTTCACAGATAGAAGGAACTCAGGCGTCACTTGAAGACCTGTTTGAATTCGAGAGCGGCAAACAGCCCGAGAATATCAATGATGTGGCCGAGGTCGTCAACTACGTAAGAGCATTGAATTACGGGATGGAGCGTCTGCGGGAGTTCCCCATGAGCCTGCGGTTGATCAAGGAAATTCATGAAGTCTTGATGGAAGGTGTGCGTGGAGGTGAGAAGACCCCAAGGGAATTCAAAAAGACCCAGAACTGGATCGGTCCGCCCGGCTGCACTCTCAAGGATGCCCGTTTTGTACCGCCCCCGCCTCACGAGGCGGAAGCGGCGATGGGCGCACTGGAGTTGTATCTTCATCAACCCCCGCAGTTGCCGGTGCTGGTGGACTGCGCGCTGATCCACTACCTCTTCGAAACAATCCATCCGTTTCTGGATGGCAATGGCAGGCTGGGACGGCTTCTCATAACTTTTTATCTGCAATGGAAAGGGGTGATGGAAAAACCGCTCCTTTATCTCAGCTACTATTTCAGGAAATATCGCCAGGAATACTATGACCGTCTGAACATGGTCCGGGATAATGGCGATTTCGAGCAGTGGATTGCTTTCTTTCTGAAAGGCGTCGTGGTGACCGCTGATTCGGCTGTGGATGCCGCCAAGCAGATCATGGAGCTGCAATCTCGTCACCGAAACCTGCTCTGGCAGAAGAAGATATCATCTCCCTTGGCTGTTGGAATTCTGGAAAAGCTCTTTTACACACCATATGTCTCGGTCAACGACATCGCCCGTGATTTTTCCATCTCTTATCAGGCAGCTTCCACTCTGATTTCCCAGCTTGAAGGCGTCGGCATCCTGAAAGAGATAACCGGCCGCAAGAGAGACAAGCGGTACATCTATGCCGATTATCTGCAAATTTTGGAGGAAGGAACGAAGCTGTAAAAATCAAGGATGAAGGAAATTCTTCATAATTCATCCCTCATCCTTCATCCTTTGAACGTATCCAATTGACATTGAAGGCCAAAAAGGGTATTAAACCCATGTGAAATTAATATGTTATGAAGCGAGGGGCGTTAATGGTACCGAATGCCCGCCCGATGCAGCAGGAGTGGGTGCTGAATATCAAGCGCCAGTGTGACGAGCAGCGTTCAGCCTTTTTCTTCAAGCAATGGGGCGGATGGGGCGTGGACGGCAAGAAGCGGGCGAAGAAGCAGAATGGAAGGTTGTTGCAGGGGCGGACGTGGGATGCGGTACCTGAAGCTATGACAAATGCCAAAATACAAAGCCTGACACGGTAGATTAAAGACATATCAGCAGCGGGAGAATGTTCCCCTACACCGGAGCTTCCATTACATGACCACCAATGCCATGAACACCATCGAACAGATAGAAACCCAGCTCTGGGAGGCTGCCGACCAGCTCCGCGCCAACTCCAAGCTGACCTCCAGCGAATACTGCATGCCGATGCTCGGGATCATCTTCCTCCGCCACGCCAGCAATCGCTACGAGAATGCTCTTGGGCAGATCAAGGCCGATCAGGCTGCCGACAAGATGCCGAACCGCCCGCTGGTAAAGGGCGATTTCATCAAGCGCCGGGCGCTGCTGCTGCCGGAGAACGGTCGCTATGACTACCTGCTGAAGCTCCCCACCGGCACCAGTCTCGGCACTGCACTGGTGGAGGCGATGAATGCCATCGAGGCAGAGTTCGAACCGCTCAAGGGCCAGCTCCCCAAGGAGTACGACAAGTTCGACGACAAGCTGCTGGAAGACATCCTCCGCACCTTCGACTCCGCGGCGCTCCGTACTGCCAGCGGCGATATCTTTGGCCGGATCTACGAATACTTTCTGATGAAGTTCGCCATGCAGGGGGCGCAGGACAACGGCGAATTCTTCACCCCGCCATCGCTGGTGCAGACCATCGTCAATGTCATCGAACCGGACCACGGCATTGTCCTTGACCCTGCCTGTGGCTCCGGCGGCATGTTTGTGCAGTCCAGCCATTTCATCGAGAGCCACGGGCAGGACACCGGTCACAAGGTCACCTTCTACGGCCAGGAAAAGACCGGCACCACCATTCGTCTGGCCAAGATGAACCTGGCGGTGCATGGGCTGGAAGGGGACATCCGCGAAGCCAACACCTTTTACCAGGATGAGCACCCGATCTGGGGCGAGTGCGATTTCGTCATGGCCAATCCTCCGTTCAATGTGGACATGGTGGATGCGGAAAAGGTGAAGGACGACCGCCGTCTCCCCTTCGGCCTGCCGGGGGTAAACAAGGCGAAGAAGGTCAGCAACGGCAACTATCTCTGGATCTCCTACTTCCACAGCTATCTCGGGCCGAAAGGCCGGGCCGGGTTTGTCATGTCGTCGCAGGCTTCCAGCGGCGGTCACGGCGAGGCAGAAGTGCGACGCAAGATCGTCGAGACCGGCGACGTGGACGTGATGGTCGCCATCCGCTCCAATTTCTTCTACACCCGCACCGTGCCGTGTGAGTTGTGGCACTTCGACAAGGGCAAGCCAGCAGAGCGACGCGACCAGGTGCTGATGCTGGATGCCCGCAACATCTACCGCAAGGTCACCCGCAAGATTTACGACTTCAGCCCGGAGCAGCTCGCCAACCTGACTGCCATTGTCTGGCTCTACCGGGGACAGCAGGAGCGGTTCCTTGGGTTGGTACGTGAATACTTTGCTTCTCTCTGCGCCGAAGCTGCTGCTATTTCTGCCGGTCTTGATGTCTTCGAAGCCACTCTGGCCGATCTGCGTAAGCAGGTTGCCGATTTTTCCGATGCCATTATAAAGGTCGAAACCGTCACCACTGAGCTGCGCCAAGCCTTGACCGATGCCCTGGCGGAGCTGACCGAGGCGATCACGGCCTACGAAGGTGATCGGGCTGAACTGTTGAAAGAGCTGGTCACCTTCCGGGAGAAATATCAAGCCGCTCTGCCCGAGAATAACGCCGACCAGCACACTGCCCGGAAGAGCTTTGACCCATTTGCGGAGCGGATCAGGGGGCTTGTGAAGCAGGTTGACCTCCTCTACAAGCTGGCAGCACGTGCGGGACAAGTGGCGCAGGAGCTGGCCGGAGTTGCGGAGGCCGCTGAATTCTACGACCGCAGAGCGGTCAACAAATTGATCAAGCAGCTGGATGAGGAGCGCAAGCATTCAGTGGAGCAGCTCAAGCAGGCTGCCTACTGCCATCGGCAAATCCACTGGCTGCAGGAGCGCTTCCCTGATGCTGTGATGGTTGCAGTAGCGGGACTGTGCAAGGTGGTCAGCCGTGCCGATATCGAGGCCGCCGACTGGAGCCTGACCCCTGGCCGCTATGTGGGGGTTGCTCCGCCCGAGGTGGATGAGGATTTCGACTTCGAGCAGACGCTCAAGGATATTCACATTGAACTGGCCGACCTGAACCGGGAGGCGGTGGAGCTGGCTGCAAGGATACAGGAGAACTTTGAGGAGTTAGGGGTATGAGGCTGGTCTCAACTAAACGAATCGGGGAAATTGCCAAAGTTAAGGGAGGGAAACGACTTCCTAAGGGAATGGAAGTGCAAGACGATGAGACTTCCCACCCCTATCTACGCGTTCTCGATTTTGGATCAGACGGGGTCGACAGAAGCAACATAAAATACATTTCGAAAGAAGTTTTCGAATACGTTAAGCGCTATACAATCACAAGTGATGATGTCTACGTAAGCATTGCTGGAACAATAGGACGTGTTGGGATTGTCCCGGAAGATTTATCCGGAGCAAATCTTACAGAAAATGCAGCAAAGATTACGGAAATCAGTCAAGAGGTAGACAAACAATATCTGCTCCACTTTCTGCGTAGTTCACAAGGCCAAGGTGCCCTTCAAAATAAAGCAGGCGGCACGTCTCAGCCTAAGTTGGCACTGTTCCGGATCGAAGAGATAGAATTCCCATGCTTCCCTATTCTACAGCAGCAACATATCGCCTCCATCCTCTCCACCTACGACGACCTGATCGAAAACAACCGGCGGCGGATGACGCTGCTGGAAGATGCGGCGCGGCAGGTGTACCAGGAGTGGTTCGTGCGCCTGCGCTTCCCTGGTTGTGAGCATACCCGCATTGTGGATGGTGTGCCGGAGGGGTGGGAGAGGAAGAGGCTGGGGGAGGTCTGTTATGATGTGCGCGACGCCGTCTTACCTGACGCGCTTGAACTGGATACGCCGTACATCGGACTGGAGCACATACCTCGTCGTTCAATATCACTGACAGAATGGGGAAGCGCCGAACAGGTGACCAGCATGAAGCTACGGTTCCGCGAAGGAGAGATCCTCTTCGGGAAAATCCGGCCTTACTTCCACAAGGTGGGCATTGCCTTTGTGGATGGCGTTGTCTCTTCCGATGCCCTCGTGATTCGACCGACAGAGGAGAAGCTGAGCGGCCTGGTCCTTATGACCGTGTCGAGTGATGCCTTCGTAGCCAACACATCGCAGACCATGCGGGAGGGCTCAAAGATGCCACGTGCCGACTGGAAGCAGATGAAAGAATATCCTGTTGCGGTCCCGCCTGATGGACTGCTCACCACTTTCAATGACACGATTTGCTCGATAACGGCACAACTGAAAAACCTGACATTCCAGAACCAAAAACTCCGCACCGCCCGTGACTTGTTGCTGCCGAAGCTGATGAGCGGGGAGATAGCGGTATGAGGATTTTGTGACAATAAGACAAAACGGAGAAACTGATGCCCCCTTCCACTGATCGGAACGATGCCCTTGAATTGTTGCGCTGCGCCTTGTCGAACCCCGAGGCAAAGTTTCACGATGGACAGTGGGAAGCAATTGATGCCCTGGTGAATCAAAGAAGGAAGCTATTGGTGGTACAACGAACCGGCTGGGGGAAAAGCTCGGTCTACTTCATCGCCACCCGGATTCTGCGTGACAGGAGACTTGGCCCGACTCTCATCGTTTCGCCGCTCCTGGCGCTGATGCGTAACCAGATTGAGGCAGCTGATCGTCTAGGTATTCGGGCGCTATCCATCAACTCAACCAATAAGGACGACTGGCCAACCTTAACCCAAACCATCCTGAACAATGACGCTGACGCCGTACTGATTTCTCCGGAGCGCCTTGCTAATGACGATTTTGTCAGCACGGTACTGCTGCCGATTGCCAACCATATTGGCCTCATGGTAGTAGACGAGGCTCACTGCATTTCCGACTGGGGGCACGATTTCCGCCCTGATTACCGCCGGCTCGTAAGGGTTCTTCAGCATTTGCCGCAGAACGTGGCGGTGTTGGGTACTACTGCGACGGCCAACAATCGGGTACTTGACGACATCACGACACAATTGGGTGATTTCGAGGTGCAGCGTGGGCCTCTAATTCGCGAAACTCTTGCCCTCCAAACTGTTCGGCTTCCCGATCAGTCCGGGCGGTTGGCATGGCTGGCTGAACATCTGCCGCAACTTCCCGGAACCGGCATTATCTACACCCTCACCAAACGCGATGCCGATCAAGTAGCGGAGTGGCTGAAGCAGAAAGGCATCATTGCCAGTGCCTACTACAGCGGCGTAGAAGCTGAAGGGTTCGATAGTTCCGACTCTTACCGCCAGCACCTTGAATCTGCATTACTCAACAATGAACTCAAAGTGCTGGTAGCCACCACGGCACTGGGAATGGGTTATGACAAGCCGGATCTTGGATTTGTCGTTCATTACCAGGCGCCTGGTTCCATTGTCGCCTATTATCAGATGGTCGGCAGGGCCGGACGTGCCATCGACTACGCGGTGGGTGTACTGCTTTCTGGCCGGGAGGACGAGGAAATTCAGAATTACTTCCGGGCCAGCGCCTTTCCTGACGAGAACCATGTAAACAAAATACTGGAAGCGCTTGCTGAGAGTGACGGTCTGACAGATCGCCAGCTGGAAGCTGAAGTGAATCTCCGCCAAGGTCAGATTACTAAAGTGCTCAAATTCCTGTCAGTAGAGAATCCATCACCTGTGATTAAGGACGGTTCTTGCTGGCGACGTACACCTGTTGCCTATAGACTTGATCATCAGCACATTCAGCGACTGACACAACAGCGTGCCGGAGAGTGGCAGGAGGTTCAGGAGTACATTAACAGTCAGGATTGCCTGATGATGTTCCTTGCCAGATCACTGGATGACGAAAATGCAAGGCCTTGTGGCCGCTGCGCAAACTGTCTCGGACGACCAGTCATATCTGAAGAGTTTTCGCACAGACTGGCAGTTGAAGCGGCGTTGTATCTGAAACATGCCGAGCTGCCCCTTGAATGCAAAAAACAGGTAGCTAACGGAGCGTTTGCACAGTATGGTTTTCGCGGGAACCTGCCGACAAACCTCCGTGCCGAGACGGGAAGGATTCTTTCCCGTTGGGGTGACGCCGGCTGGGGGCGGATTGTTGCTGAAGACAAACACAACAACCATTTTCGCGACGAACTGGTTGCAGCCGTGGCGGAGATGATTATCGACCGCTGGCGGCCAACTCCCGGACCAAAGTGGGTAACATGCGTGCCTTCGAGAAATCATCCTGAACTGGTGCCGGATTTTGCTCGCCGACTGGCAGTTCGGCTCAATCTGCCGTTTGTCGAAGCGGTCATCAAGACGCATGACAACCGGCCCCAGAAGCTACAACAAAATCGCTATCACCAGTGCCGCAATCTGGATGGTGTCTTCGCCATAACTCCCGGCATACCAAGTGGCCCGGTATTATTGGTGGATGACATGGTGGATTCAGCCTGGACAATGACTGTCATAGCTGCGCTGTTACGCGGTGCAGGCAGTGGTCTGGTCTGGCCAGTTGCATTAGCAAGTACGAGTACCGGAGATTGATATGAATATCAGCGAACAATCACAGGCAGTATTGTTGCTGACAGCCTATTTTTCAAAAGCGGTTAAAGGAGATCCCCGCCCCCTGTCGCCAACAGAGTGGGGCCGGTTTGCGCTTTGGCTAAAGGAACATGATACGCTGCCAGAAGCCTTGGTAAGAAATGATCCGGGTTCTTTTCTGTCAGGGTGGAGCGATAAGATGATAACTCTGGATCGGGTTCGTTTTTTACTGAATCGCGGCAGCGCCTTGGCTCTGTCTCTGGAAAAATGGCAACGGGCTGGACTGTGGATTTTGACCCGTTCTGACGTTGACTATCCTGGTCGCTTGAAGCATCTCCTCAAGACTGTCTCTCCACCAGTACTGTTCGGCTGTGGCAACCGCAACCTACTTAACAAGGGAGGGATTGCGGTTATTGGCTCCCGTTACGCAACAGAGGCTGATTTGAAGTTTGCAGCAACTCTTGGTAATGGTGCCGCAGCACAGGGGTATTCGATCGTATCGGGTGGAGCACGCGGTATTGACGAAGCGGCTATGCTGGGGGCTCTAAAACATGAAGGGACAGCAATCGGTGTACTGGCCGACAGCCTGCTCCGTGCGGCCACATCCGCAAAGTATCGCAAGTCTCTGATGGCCAATAATCTGGTACTGATTTCGCCGTTTAACCCCGAAGCTGGATTCGATGTCGGTAATGCCATGTCACGCAACAAGTACATCTACTGCCTTGCCGATACGTCTGTGGTGGTGTCATCAACCAAAAACAAGGGAGGTACCTGGAGCGGAGCAGTTGAGAACTTGCGCCAAAAATGGGTTCCTCTCTGGGTCAAATCGTCTTCGGAATCTTCATCCGGCAATGCCGAACTCGTTCGAATGGGTGGAAGCTGGCTACCTGGAGAACGCGTTGACCTTGCAGCATTAGTAAAATCAGGTGAGCAGTTTCCCGAGCAACAGGAAGCTTGCAAACAGCAAAAAGCTGCATCACTCGCTCCAGCGCAGATGTCCTTAGTGGAAAGCAAAGAGCCTTTGCCCATGGTCTGTGAACCACACCCGATTGTAAATTTTGGGAAGGGATCAGAGTCAGCTACGCAAATAAAATCGTCTGAAGTAGCACCTGACAATGTTAGCTTTTATGGCCTGTTCCTGCGGAGGTTCCAAGAATTGACAACAAAAACGCCTCTTACCGTTGATGCGATGCTTGTTCAGCTAAATGTGTGTAAACCGCAACTGAACGAGTGGCTTAAACGTGCGCTTGAAGATGGTCAGGCAAAAAAATATATGAAGCCTCTGCGTTATCAGTGGCAATCTCGGAAACCGCAGCAGTCATCAATTTTTGATGATCAAAAGCAGCAGAGGGACACAGGGATGAGATTTGAACAGCAGTTATCCGAAATCCAAAATAAGTGAAATAAGTGAACGGATTGGAGCGGAAGTAAAGAGGTCTCAGCTGAAGAGAGCATTATCAGAATTGGTAGAGGGCGGAGAAGTGACGATGGCAGGCACTCGTAGCGGCTCCAAGTATTTTTTTGCCCCTTGATTGTTTGGTTCAAAATTGAGTGAATTATATGTAAGTTTGTCAAAACTGAGCCAAACACCAATAAAATAACGAATTAAATTATCTGGTTACGAGACTGCATATTATGGCGAATGCGCCAAGTGTGAGCCAAAAATGAGCCAAACGAAATAACGAAGGGGCTATCGGAGACGACCTATGATAACCGACGTTAACAGTGAAGACCGGCTGGTGCAGGCTACCTTTGCTGAGCATTTGGAGAAGGAACTCGGCTGGGAGAACATCTACGCCTGGAACCAGGAGACCTTCGGCCCCGATGGTACCTTTGGCCGGACAGACGCCCGCGAGGTGGTGCTGAAACGTGACCTGCGCAGCGCTATCATCAGGCTGAACCCCGAACTGCCGGAGAAGGCAGTCGAGGAAGCTGTCACCAAACTCTCATATCACGATTTTTCCCGCTCGCTCCAGCAACACAACCAGGCATTCTACAAGATGATTCGCGACGGCGTATCAGTCAGCTACCGGGAGGCAAACGGTACACTGCGCCATGCTCAGGCCCGGGTGATAGACTTCCGGAATGCTGCGAACAACCGCTTTGTAGCTGTCCGCGAACTGAAGATCACCGGACTGCGCTCTCCCAACTACAACCGCCGGGCTGATCTGGTCTGTTTCGTCAACGGTCTGCCGCTGGTTTTTATCGAACTGAAGGCAGTTTACCGCAACATCCGCGGCGGATTCGACGGCAACCTGCAGGACTATCTGGACGAACACGTTATCGCCCACGCCTTCCACCACAACGCCTTTCTGATCGTCAGCAACGGCCACCGGGCTCGCTACGGCTCTATCACCAGCCAGTGGGAACATTTTGGCGAGTGGAAGAGGCTTGATGAGCGGGATAAGGGGAGTGTCGAGGCCGAGGTACTGTTGGACGGCATGCTGGCAAAGGAAAGGCTGTTGGATATCGTCGAGAACTTTATCCTCTTCGACAATAGCAAGCCGGGGGCAACCCGCAAGGTAGTGGCCCGTAACCATCAGGTTATGGGGGTCAACAATGCCGTGGCAGCGACAGTGCGGCAAGAGGAACTGAAGTCTCGGATCCCTGTTGGAGAGCGACTCACGTATAGGGTGATTGAACTGCCGCTGGAGAAGGCGACAGATGAAGGGGTAACATTTCTGGTGCCGGTGGACAGCCCGCGCACTATCAACCTGCCGGAAGCAGCCCACCCTGACCTCGGCAAACTGGGGGTTTTCTGGCATACGCAGGGGAGTGGCAAATCCTACTCCATGGCATTTTATGCTGAGAAAGTCAGGCGAACGATACCGGGTAATTTTACCTTTGTGCTCATGACCGACCGTAATGATCTGGACAGCCAGATCTTCCGAACTTTTGTCGGCAGCGGCTTTGCTGATGAAAATACCCCGCGGGCAAGTTCCGGCAAGGAACTGCAGCAACTCCTTTCACAGAATCACCGCTATATTTTCAGCCTGATTCATAAATTCAATCAGGATGTGGATGCTGATGAGCCCTACAGCCGCAGGGATGACATCATCGTTATCTCTGACGAAGCCCACCGTACCCAAGCCGGCAAACTGGCCAGAAACATGCGCATGGCGCTTCCTAATGCCGCCTTCATCGGCTTCACCGGTACGCCGCTCTTCAAGCATGACAACCTGACGAAGCGGATATTCGGCGGCTATGTATCCTGCTATGACTTCAAGCGCTCTGAAGAGGACGGCGCTACGGTGAAACTGGTGTACGAAAACCGGGGAGAAAAGCTGGGCATTGCCCGGATGGACCTGAATGACCGGATTGCTGATGCTGTTGAAAAAGCAGACCTTGATCAGGATCAGACCTCGCTGTTGGAGAAGCTGCTGGGCAAGGATTACGAAGTCATCACTGCCGATGAGCGACTGGAGAAGCTGGCAGATGACTTTGTGGAACATGTAACAACCCGCTGGGAATCCGGCAAGTCGATGCTGGTCTGTATCGACAAGATCACCTGCGCCAGGATGCACAAGTTGATAATCCCGAGGTGGGAAAAGAAGCTGGCGAAAGTGCGCAAGGAGATACTCGCCCGTGAGGCATCACTGGAAGTCTGCAAGGATGACGAAACAGGGCAGCTGCTCCAGGGGCAACGAGACAAGTTAACAGCGCAGGCTGACTGGCTGGAAAGCACCATCATCGAGATCATCATCAGTGAAGCTCAGGGCGAAGTAGCTGCCTTCAAAGAATGGAAGTTCAATATCATTCCCCACCGGGTCATTATGAAGCAGGGTTTCGAGACTGACGACGGCAAGCGGGTGGATGTGGAGTCGGCTTTCAAGAACCCGGAACATCCTTTCCGCATCGCCATTGTCTGCGCCATGTGGCTGACCGGCTTCGATGTGGAGTGTCTCTCGACTCTTTATATCGACAAGCCGATGAAGGCCCACACGCTCATGCAGGCCATAGCCCGAGCCAACAGGCGGTATCCAGGCAAGGATTTCGGCCTGATCGTGGACTACAACGGTATGCTCAAAAGCCTGCGGGAAGCTCTGGCCCAGTATGCCCTTGGTGATGGCGAAGGTGGCAGTGAAGAGATCGTTGCGCCGATTGAGGAGCGGGTCAAGGCTCTGCTGTCAGCTATCGAAGCGACAGAGGCGCATCTGCGCGGTCTCGGCTATGATCCGCTACGACTGCACGGCGCCAAGGGTTGGCTGCGGATTCAGGCACTGGCGGACGCTGTCGAGGCGGTCTACACCTCCGAGGAAACAAAGCGAAGATTCGAAATCATGGCCAGGCAGGTTTTCATCCGCTTCAAGGGTCTGCTGATGGAGCCGTCAGCCCTGCTCTACTCCGAACGGCACGACAATATCGAAGCAATCTACAAGAAGCTTACTGAACGACGGGATACCTCCGATGTGACCGCATTGCTGAAAGAACTGCACCGCATTGTCAACGAAGCGATCCGATCACAGGCTACAGAAGTTGCCGACCCTGCCGCTGAGGGGAAGTTCTACGACTTAAGTTCAATCGATCTGGAAAAACTGCGTGATGAGTTCGCCCGCAAAGTTAAGCGCAAGGCAACTGCCCTGAAGGATATCCAGGAGATCGTCGAGCAGAAGCTGGCGGCCATTCTGAAGCGTAATCCGTTGCTGATGGATTACTACAAACGCTACCAGGAGATCATCGCCGACTATAACCGTGAAAAAGATCGGGTGACCATTGAAGAGACTTTTGCACGATTGGCAGATTTAGCTGCCAGCCTGGATGCAGAGCAGCGCAAGGCAGTTGAAGAAGGGTTAACCGAGGAGGAGTATGCCTTGTTCAGCCTGCTCCTGAAAAAAGACCTCAGTAAGGCAGATCGGGAACGACTGAAGCTGGGTAGTCGCGACCTGCTGCAGGAGTTGCAACGGCTGCTCGCCCCGCTGGAGCAGTGGACCCAGAAGGCGCAGACACAGGCCGAGGTGGAGGTGTTCATCCTCGATCATATCTACCAGCTGCTGCCGTCACCACCATTCACAGAATATGACAAGCGGCTGGTGGCAAGTGACGTCTACAGCTATGTCTGGAGTACCAGCTCGGATTGGGTGGGTATGGGTGCGAGGGCTTAGAAATTTTAGTCAAACAAGGAGAGCGTCGTGTTTCCTGAAAAAGTGTGAAGTGGCACCGGATACCCCCACCTTACACAAGTATTACGGGGACAGTATATAAAACATTGAGGGAAAAGGAATGGGAATGGGGTCAGGCATGGGAAAAGGAATGGGGTCAGGCATGCAATTGTGGAATTTGATGGGATAATTGCATTATTGCATGCCCAAGGCTTCCCTTGACCCCAAGGCTTCCCTATGCGGTGGCTCCGCTTCGCTACGCACCGCATAAACTTTAATTCGTTGGGGGATAATAACTAGGCTGCCATGCAATCGATCAGTAATTGATATTTATGTCGATATATGCTAAGTATACTTTGTATATATTTGTTTATTTATTTATTTATCATCCTGGAGTTCTAAATGAGCACATTTTTCGGCCGATCCGAAGTTCTGGCCGTTCTCCATGGATTCAACCCCTGGTGGACTGGTAGGCCTTATGCGACCCCCGCCTTCCGCCGACTGGCCTATGATGCCTGCAAGGGTTACCTGGAAAACAATACTCTACGGCGGGCAATTCTTCTCTCCGGGCCTCGCCGGGTCGGCAAGACCACCATCCTGACCCAGATGGCAAGCTCGTTTATAAAAGAAGGGCGAGATACTCGCAGCATCCTCTATCTCAGCCTCGACCATCCCCTTATCAAACTTCTCAATGTCCGCCAGATTCTCGACCTCTACCATGAGTCTATCCACCCGCTGGGCAAGGAAACGGTACTCCTCTTCGATGAGGTCCAATATTCAAAGGAATGGGAAACCGAAATCAAGCTGCTGGTGGACCACCAGCCCAACTACCGGATTCTTGCCACAGGCTCGGCCAGCGTCGTGCACAAGGAGAAACTGGCTGAGAGCGGTGTGGGCCGATGGATTACCGTTGCGATACCGACACTGTCGTTTTACGAGTTTACACACTTGCGAGGAGAAACACTGCCGGATATCCGTTCCGATCTTAGGCCGGCAGATCTGCACGACATGCCACAGGGTGAACTGGTGGCTCTGGCCGAGCGTTTCAAGCCGCTGTTGCCGGTATTCCAGCATTATCTGCTGGTCGGTGGCTTCCCCGAGACAGCCCAGCAGAAAGATATCAACCTCTGCCAGCGACTGCTTCGGGAAGACGTAGTCGAGCGGGTTCTGAAGCGGGATATGACGGCCCTGTTCGGCGTCCGCAATGTAAATGACCTGGAGAAGTTATTCATTTACCTTTGCCTGCATAGCGGCAGCATTGTTGCCCATAAAACCTGCGCCGACGCGCTGGGTACCAGCCCGGCAACGGTGGCAAACCATCTGAGCCTGCTGGAACAGGCCAACCTGATCTACCGCCTCCCACCTGCCGAGACCGGTGGCAAGAAGGTACTGCGCGCTCGTAACAAATATTACCTGGTGGACGCCGCATTGCGGAACGCCGTCCTGCTGAAAGGTGAAGAGATTCTGGCCAATTCCGACGAGATGGGAACCATCGTCGAAACTACCGTACTGCGCCATCTCTACGCCTACTATTACCGGGATACTCCCGAGATTGTTTACTGGCGTGACCCTGTAACCGACCGGGAAGTGGATATCATCGTGCGTAGTCCAAAGTATGTTTTCCCATTTGAGGTCAAATATCAGGAAGATCCATCCCTGAAAGGGGGGAGCGGTATTGGAGCTTTTTGTCGCATCGAGAAGGTTTCGAAAGCCTACTGGGTGACCAAGCATGATCGTGATTTCGATGTGATACGACTTGAGGGGATGGAGACCAGCTTCCTTCGGGTCCCAGCCCATATCCTCTGTTACCTTTTGGGGCAGTCGGAGCGACTGTTGTGGACGTGATCCCGCTTAGTGGACCGCTCGGCAGCACTTAGGAACTGTAAATGAATAACATGGTCAAAATTGCGCTCAGATTTAGGTCAGATTTGGCTGAACTGATTGAGCCAAACCGCAGACGTAGCAGAGCTACGTTGAGGATTTGGCGATTGAAGTTC
>JBAQKZ010000101.1:0-10342 GCA_049301475.1 Geobacteraceae bacterium
CGCACTTCAAGGTCGATACTTTTCATGGAGCGGAAAGCGCGCTCAACCTGGCTTAAGCTTTTGTAACTGCGCACTGCGTCATCGCTGTTCATTTTGTCGCTGCTTACGCTGGTGCGAATGATGTAAATCCCGTCCAGTGATTTCTCTTCCCGTACCTTGTCTTCCTTGATCGACCAGGTTATGGAGGCGTCTTTGATGTCAAGTTCGATATGCTTGGACATCTTGTATTTGTTGATAACCTTGCCTGTCCGTACGCCTATCTTGTCTTTGTCCTTGAGCCTGCCACTCTCAACCATCTTCCTGATCTTTTCCAATTCAACGACAGTAGCATCCAGAAGCGATTGCCGTTTGTGTCCCCTGAGCTTTGCCAGATCATGATTCTTGCACGCAATCAGGCGCTCGCCGGGATAGTCGGGATGACTGAATTCAAAAAGGTTCTTCTCATCAAAAAGGCCGAGTTGCAGGCTGTCGCTGCTGATCAGTTTGCGAATAGCTCCTGACTTCAAGGCGGTAATCCAATCTGTTCCGGTCTCATTCCGGAGATTATCAATGTGCCCCTGTGAGATCATGCCACGATCTCCTACCAGAATCATCTCCTCTATCCCGAAATCTCCCCGAACCTTGGCAACCTGTTCCATGACGGTCTTGGGGTCTGAGGTGTTGCCACTGAATGCGGATATGGCTACCGGTATCCCCAAAGGACTGGTCAAGAGACCATAGTTGACCTGCAACTTGCCCTGCTTGCCGTCACGGTTATAACCGCGTGCCGCCAGCGGGCAGTGTGTCCCCTCTACATAGCTGGAACTCAAATCATACAGAACCAGTCCGCCTTCTTGCAGATGGCGGGCCGCAAGCTTCTTCTCGATAATGCCCTGCCTGGCTTGGAGCCAATCCATGGCGGTATACAGCTCATCTTCACCAGCGCCAGTTACATCAAACAGTTCCGGAAGGGTGGTGTTCTTCCACCAACGTGTTGTAGCAAGCTTGCTGTCCGGATCCACTATCCGGGCCGCCACCATTGCCAACACCAAATCCCTTTCACGGGAGGGGCGCGAGCCTATCAGTTTATCCATGCCAAGTCGATTCATGGCAGTATGGACGGCCTTAACGTGACCATGATGAGCAGACGATGTGTTCTCAAAAAGATCGGCAACCGGAACCAGTGAATCACCGCGTAGAACCTGCCGAATCAACTCCACTTTATCCATGGATAGCGAAGAGATGTTGCCAATGGTGCGCTTCTTGACCTTGTCCCCGTCACGGTAGGATTCCCGCAGGAGAATGGTTGGTGTGGAAGCGCGATTTGGCACTATGTCGATATGCATGGCCTATAAAATACCACAACAATACCATATGTCAAGTTAAATTAAGTATTTACATGACTACAAAATGTAGGCTCAAAAAACACATAACTCACCGCTATTGTTAAGCTTTTACTGCGTTTATAGGCTGTTTTCGGAAGGAACTTCAGATTAGCATCTCCGCGAAACCTCCCATATTCTCGCAAGCGTACCATGTTCGCGCTCATACCAAGCCGCAATCAAACGATTACGTTGTTGGCTTTGTCGGGGACTCCTAAACGTACTGTTCATGTACGCCTGCGTCGCCCCCGCCTCGCCGCTGAGTCACTCATTTTGATTGCAACCTGGTATCAGACGATCAATGCTTCATCATCGAAAAACACCGTCCGTGTCTGGCCGTACTCCTCCACGTGCTTGTCTCTTGGCTCCGTCAGCCTGTAGAGCCGCAGATTGTCCTGCCCCTTGTCAATCTCTCCCAGGAGTTTTCTCCGCAGTTCCTCAAACTTCATTTCATTAACCTGACACTCGAACACCGATTTCTGCACCCGCTGACCAAAGTTCTTGCAGACCTGGGCCACCCGGCGCAGACGCTTGCGGCCTTTGGGAGTCTCGGTATTCACATCGTAGGCAACCACTATCCACATAATTTATCCTCGGTGGTGAATTACAAATCCCACTAAATCCCCATTTCTCAAAGGGGGACGTCTTCATTCCCCACTTTATGAAAGGGGGGGCAGGGGGGATTTCATGAATACAAAACCGGCGTGTACGCCTCCAGATCACCCCGCAAATGCCGGGCCAGAAGCCGCGCCTGGACATGGGGAAGCAGGCCGAAGGGAACCTTTTCATCCAGGATCGGATGATGAAATTCATCCTGCTTCCGCTTCTGATAGGCCACTACCACCTCTTTGCGCCCAGCGTCGTTCAGATATGTGGCCCCGCCCGGTCGCACCTCGAAATGTTTGCCGGTTAACTGTTTGCGGTTAATAAGGGTCAGCGCCAGACGATCCGCCAGAACGGAACGGAACTCCTCCATCAGGTCAAGACCAAGCGACGGTCGCCCAGGCCGCAGGACATGGAGGAACCCCATCTGCGAGTCGAGACCGACACCTTCCACAGCGCTGACACAGTCATGGAGCAGCAGCGTGTAAAGGAACGACAGCAGGGCATTCATCGGGTCCAGCGGCGGTCGGCGGCTTCTCTTGTTCATCCTGAAAGTGGGCCGCTCGTTTTCCTTGACCATGGTGTCGAATACATGAAAATAAGCGCTGGCCGACTCCCCTTCCAATCCGCGCAGATGGTCTATGTCGTTGCTCTCCTTGAGGTGAAAGAGCGCATCGGCCAAAACGTCCGCCGCTCTTCGCAAGGCTTTGGCCTCTTCGCCGTCGGCGCTCTCTCTTGCTCCTCTCATCAAGACTTCCCGTGAATTTTTAACCTTGCCCGCCACCATGTTTCTGGCGATGGCGGTTGACCGTTCACTGTCCCGCACAGCTTCGTACTGCGCCTGCCGCAAAAGCACATTTCCGGTGGTCTTGCCCACCACCCGGCACTTGAACCGGCCGTTGCGATCCAGGATTACCACAGCCCGGCCATCGTCGGCGCAACGGCCCATGATAAAAGGGCTCATCATCACGTTTCCGATGGTTACAATAGCGCCCAAGTGGTGCATAGGCACCTGCATCTGCACCTTTCCGTCAACCTCGACCCTCACCGTCTCGTGGTCCAGACAGACGTAAGCCCCCTGAGTCATGACATAGAGTGTGTTTAGGAGCTGTTTCATGGGCGGTCACCAGATTTTTCCAGAATCTTGGCCGCTTCAAGGAAGTCCAGCTCGGCACGGGTCGGTTGCGACAGAATATCATTTCGGAATCGCTCATACTCAGCATGAGCTTTTCTCAAAGCCTCGTCATGGCTGGTACTTCCGGCATGAGACTTGATGCGATAACCAACCGAAATGATCATATCCAGGTTATAGCAGGTCAGGTTCCGCTGCACCTCCCGGCTACCTTCCCTGCGAACTGTTAAGAAATCCTGAATAGTTGCCTCAGGCGACAGCTCCCCTTCATCAAATATGTTTTTGATGTGCATGTTGATATTGGGGACCGAAGTCTGGAACAACTCGGCCAGTTGCTTCTGATTTAACCAGACAGTTTCACCCTGCATCCGAGTTTCGATGCGGATTCGACCGTCAGCAGTGGTATAGAGCAGAAATTCACCTGTGGCTGGGACCAGACTCTTTTTCTTCGTCATTTTGCTTCCCTCCTCAAATTACAAACAACTCCCGCGCCGCCTTGCGGCTCAGCCCTTTGTCCGCGACCACGGCGGGAAGACACGACTCTTTCAAAGAACAATTTTCACAGCGCTTGTCGTTCACCGGCGGCGGCGTTATGCGTTTTTCCAGCATTTCAATGACCTTCAACGCAACCTCTTCCACCTGTTGGCGCATGGCATCGGTAAAAACGATCTCCTTCCGCTCGCGGGAGCCGTGCCAGTAGAGAGCCCCATTGGGAACGGGAACGCCGAACATCTCCTCCAGACAAAGCGCCTGGGCGCAGAGTTGCAGCTCCTCATGCTGTCCTTTCCGGTGGCGGCCTGACTTGTACTCCACCGGATAGGGAACGTCGCCGTGGAACTCAACCATGTCGGCCTTGCCGACCAGATTCAATCGCTGCGACCAGATGGGGAGCGCCCGCTCATAACGCACTCCAGCCTGCTCGTGGGACGACTCCACATCCACGTTTTCATGCACATCACGTCCGCGCATGGTGTACAGGTTTTCGTGGAACGTCTGCTCCACATGAATCAGGGCGCATTGGCGCGGACAATAGCTGTAGTGCTCCAGGGCGGAGATCATGACGGGGTCGGTGGCAAATCCCCCTGTATCCCCCTTTCCAAAGGGGGACTTAGAATCCACAGCAGCAGAACTCTCCTTGATAACGAGGAACTTTGAATTTGCGTTTACCCCACTTTGCAAAGGGGGGCAAGGGGGGATTTGCCGTTCACGCATCACTCTCACTATCTCCTCTACCACTGCATCAATTTCTCGCAACACCTGATGATTATCAAAACGGATGACCAGTAAGCCAGCTTCCGCAAGGCATTTATCCCGTTCTGTGTCTTTCCTGGCATGCTCTGTCTCGTAATGCTGCCCACCATCAACCTCGACAACCAAAGCAGCCGCATGAGCGTAGAAATCCACGATATAAGGGCCTATGGGCTTTTGCCGGTAAAACTGAACCTCAAGCAGTTGTCTCCCGCGCAGCCGCGACCATAACAATCGTTCGGCATCGGTCATGTTATTGCGAAGCTCGCGGGAAGGCGGTTTCAGGTTGCGGCTGTATTCGAGCATGAAATCCCCCTAAATCCCCCTTTACAAAAGTGGGACTTTACACCCCACCCCCCAAAACCCGCTTTCAGCAGAGGGACTTTTTAAACTCCCCACTTTGTAAAGGGGGGCTGGGGGGGATTTGCCGTCGGTTGCAGGTGACTCCGGCTTACAGCTTCTCAACAACTGTCACACCCTGTGGCATTTCTCCCTGTGTTGGAACCGTGATCCGTGACGCATCAAACTCCCTAACAGGACCATCTGCCGGAGCAACCTTCACCATATCAAAAAGCTGATGAGCGGGGGCATTCCCCATCTTGCCTTCATGCTTAAAGACAATCAGCTTACGGGCGGACATCTGCCCCCGTGCTGCAGAATGATCGTGCTCAAACATGTTCATCAATGCGTGCCAAAAAAGTTCCAGATCAGCCTCGTTGAATCCAGTCTGGTCGGCCAGTGGTGCGGAGATGAAACCGTGGCAGCGATAGAGGGCATAGGGAACGGTGAATTTGCGCCCTTGAATTCCAATCTGCTCCTGAATTGACTTTTCCTCTGTACGGGCAGCACATACCGTTAGTGCATGTTCAAGGGGCACAACAGGGTCTACTGAGCGTGAGAATGTTATTTGTGCAGGCCCTCTGACTTGACCTGCATTAGCACCTGTGCTCATGACAGCACCGAATGTCCTAACATCATAGTAGTTCTTGCACATATGCGCTCGACCTTTGTCGATTTCTCCACCTTGAGCTTCACCTTTTGTCTTGCGCTTATCACCATCTTTTTTTTCTGTAGGCGGTTCGGCAAGATTAATTCCTAGAGTTTCATATCCCTCTCGAATTTGTTTATTGAGTATTGCCTTCTCCTTAACAAAGATGTCATATCCCTGAGCCAATTCCTTGTCCAACTGCACATAGTTCCGCACCTTACGCTTGAGACAAACGTCAGTGACCAAGCCGTGGCCGGTTTCCGGGTCGATTCGGGGAAGGTTGCCGGCGTCCGGGTCACCGTTGGGGTTGCCGTCTTTCACGTCGAAAAGCAGCACAAAATCGTAACGGTTCTGAATAGTCATAGTCGTATCCTCCTATAGATTATTTACTGGTAATGGTTTCATTCTTTTTGAAAAAGTCTTGACGCTGGTGGTAATAACCAACGGCAAAACGACCCTGATCCTGTAAGCTGAGATGGGTTGGGAAGTCGTTAATCCCGTCCATGATCTCGCCAACGATCTTCTCAAAATTGACCGCCCGTCCCCGGTTTTCCAACTTGGATAAGTGGTGGTTCTTCAGCTTAATCAGGTGCGAAAACGCCGCTATCGGCGCACTTGATGCGGATCCGTAAAAACGGTCCCTGATAGTTGCGTTGATGCCTGGACTTGCCTCTTCCTGAATCTTCTCCAGTACAGCGAATATCCGCCCCAGACGATATCCGGTGTTTGTATTGGTTACATCGAGTGCCATGCCAACCTCCTTTTCTTGTTTTTCGTTGTATCTCAATCTGTTTTCTCGCGATAAAACAGCCTTGATAAGTGCGGCCCGAGGATAGGTAATTTCACGCTCGGCCCGACAACGCCTGATTGCGGCGGTAAGAAGCGTTTGTGGATAGCGTGTCCCGGAGAGGATGGCTTTCATGAATTCACCGGCTAGATTTGACTGGATGTTTTCAGATTTACCCATCAACGCTGTGGAAACCAGCAGGCGAAACAGGGATAGATATGGCGGCTGATTCGGCCCGTGGATCATGTCGCAGTCTTCAAAGTGCTGCCTGATGCTGTGTGCCGTTTCACCGACAGTACCCGCCTGCCAAAAGCGGACAGCTATGCGAGCAGCATTGGGAGCAAGGCCAAGGACGTAGAATTGAGTCATATCTTCGTCCAGTGGCGGCGCACCTGACTTGGGCGCTTCGTAAAGGGCTCGCACAGCAGCATTGAGCTGGTCGGGGTTTTCCTTGGCCGGTTCCCCGAAGAAGTCAGCGAATAGGTCTTCCAGTGGGTTCTTCCGCTCGGCCCAGAACACGGCGGTTGCGTCTCCCACAAACAGCTTTTGACGAGAATCCTTGGCGAGCATCTGGTTGAGTGCGGTTGTGTAGGCAAAGGCAGCACTTTTGCTGATTGGGGCGTTGTAACTCTGCCGCTTGCCATAGGAATCGAACCCCATGTTCTTTTGAAAAGAAACTATCTTGGCATTGCTCTTTGCACCTGGAATGGGTGTTCTGGGATGCAGCCTTGCAATCGTGGCTTTCTCTCCGGAGATCAGACAGACTGCCTCAATGTCCGGCAAAGCCTCGTCTTCCTCATCTTCAACGACTGCCGTTCCACTCTGCGATGTCGCAAAGGTACGGACGTTTTCATTTTGGCAAACAAGTCCCGTCTTCCCCTCAATACTGAATGACAGGTTACAGCCCGGTATCTTCAGGCACTCTTGCCAAGCCTGATGCGAGAAAATGCTGGTGAATTCGCTGTCCGACAAAAACCGATAAACTGCGGCTATTTCGGAATCGTCAGGAAATTTCTCATGCAGGCTTTTGATGTTTGTCAAAAAT
This sequence comes from Geobacteraceae bacterium, assembly GCA_049301475.1. Lineage (GTDB taxonomy): Bacteria > Desulfobacterota > Desulfuromonadia > Geobacterales > Geobacteraceae > JBAQKZ01. The sequence goes on from JBAQKZ010000101.1 coordinate 7,165, forward strand.
GAACCATGTTGCTTCTTGGCCATCTCCTTATGTTCTTCGCTATCCGACTTGGGCCATGCCAACACATAGCCATAGTGATCCCATAACAGATTCGAAACCTGCCATGCCTTTGAACCTGAGCGCCCCTGTTCTTCAGGAACGATAAATGAGCGTGCGATCAGTTTTTTGCCGGACTGGGTCCGTGTGTCCTGCAATCCTACGAACTGACCATTTTCTTTGAGAATGATGATGAAAGGGACTTCCACTCTCTTGAAGCCTTCCGGCGCAATATCGCCTTCTTCGGCTTTGCGCCGGTAATAGCCATGAAGCGCCTGAAGTATCATGACCGCACCTCCTCGCTGCATATGGTTGGCACCTTCAGTCGGCCATTATCGAGGCTTGCGCGAAAAAAACGAGGACGACAGCCGTCGTTACAGAAATGCGCCTTTCGATCCGTATCGACCGAATTGTCATGAACCATATCGTGAAGCATGTACCCCAAATCTCTTGGCTGACCGAAACCGAGTTCAGCTGATTTTTCGATCTGTTCCGGCAATTCCTGATCGTAAAAGACCGGCTCAAAGTAAGCGGCAAATTCCCGACAACCGAGATAGGGGTGATGAAAACTCTGTCCTTTCTCCGCTCGTCGCAAAAACATCTCCTGGAACTTGATCGACGTATCTTCCTGCCCCGCTTTGTCGGTCATCTCAAAACGGGCATGGATGGTATAAGCCACGTCCCGCAAAAAAAGACCTGCCCGCTGCTGGCGCTGATCCTCGATGAACAAATGCGGCGTTCGCGGCGACATTAGACTTCCTACCTCGTTGCGGCGTACCGATTCCCAACGAATGGGATTCAGTACGTCAATCTGTTCCACCTGCCAACGGATGGCCGGTTTCCAGAGAATCGCCTCCAGAATGCCACGCGCCGCCGAGGGTGTCATGACGTCGTAAGAGACTCGTTCCACCTTCATTTCCGGACGAGTGAAACAGGCATTCTCACCCCATACCTTCAGCCGCAAAAGGCGGCTTTTTGTTACTGACTCATTCATGGCTCCTCCTTTCAATGGATATTCAACTCACTAAATCATCGGGGTCATAGACAATGGACTTATCAGGGCAAAAACCCAGGTTTTCATTATAGAGTGCGCCATGACTCTGCAGATAAATGCCGGGATGAATCTCCCGGATTGCCCCGGAGTTCAAAAGTTGGCTATGTAGGCGGCGCGGCAGGTTTACCACATATCGTTGCAGCTTCCGCATAAGCCATCTTTCCGGCTGTTGCCGCTCCATTTGCGCAAGCAGATTTGCATTCTCATAGCGAACAAGGACTGACGACTGAGCAGCCTCGTCGATCAGTTTAAAGCGTTTAGCAGCCTCACGGAAACTAATATGGAGTTGAGAATCATTTTTTAGTAGCTCAATGATTTTTTCCTTATCGAGCCTGTCACCACGTACCCAGAAGAAACTACGAAAGAATTCCTCAAATTGAGCAGGAGTCAACAAGTCGTCATGTCCCGCAGATAGCAGTTGACGGCCAATCTCGGCAGCTTGGGCCAAATGTCCTGCCGGAATTTTGCTCGGCGGCAAAAAGACAAAGACATCCCCTTGCTCCTGCAACCCCTCGCGATTGCACCGCCCCGCAGCCTGGGCGATTGAGTCAAGTCCGGCAAGGGCGCGATAGACCACCGGGAAATCCACATCCACACCGGCTTCGACAAGCTGGGTGCTGATAACAAGAGTTGGCCGCTTCTCCTTGAGAGACTGCTTTATCTCTTCAATCTTTTTCGAGCGGTGCGCTCCGCACATGAGCGCCGATAGGTGATAAGTTCCTTCCGGCATCATTTCCCACAAAGTACGGGCATCATCGCGGCGGTTGACTATACATAGCGCCGAATCATGTCGCTTAAGCCGGTTTGCTACTTCATCCCAGCTTTGTGGCTCTTGTAGATTCCCTATTACTGAAACATCCGTCCGCTTCAGTTGTTTGAAGAGCATGGCAGAATCATCCATGATCTCCACCATGCCGGAGATCCCCTTGAAGTTAAAATCCATGGTTTTATGCGGGCCAAGGGCCGGTTGGGTGGCGGTACAAAAGACCACGGTAACTCCATAGTTTTTCTGTAGTTCATTGAGTGCTTCGAGAATGGGATTGAGAAAATCAGGGGGAAGAAGTTGCGCCTCGTCGAGGATAACCACACTATTGACGATGTTGTGCAACTTGCGACAGCGGCTGGTGCGGCTGGCAAAGAGAGATTCAAAAAACTGTACGTTGGTCGTGACAATGACCGGCGCGTCCCAATTATCGCAGGCTAGACGCGACCGAGCGTTATCCCTTGATTCATCTTCCGCGTCAAGATTGCTTTGGTGCTCAATGACTACATCACCAAGAGCTTTCCATATTTTTCTTAACTGGTCGGCAGTCTGTTCGATTATGCTGGTGTAAGGAATTACGTAGATGATACGACGCTTGGAGTGGGTGATGGCGTGGTTCAGGGCGAATGCCATTGAGGAAAGAGTTTTCCCGCCACCGGTTGGAACGGTTAAAGAAAAAATGCCAGGCGATTGCTTAGCCTTTTCCACGCACTGCCGTAGAATGTCGGCCCGCAAGCGATTGACCGGAGTATCGTCCGCTTCGGCCTGTTTCTTACGCATGAACTCTTCGAAAAGCGGAAACAACTCCGTAAGCGTTGGATAACCGCCTCGCTCTTTTGTCTTGTCCGGTTCGAAGAACGCCTCCGTATCCAGAAAATCCGCATCTACCACACAAGAGAACAGCATCCTTATCCAGAGTGACCGAGTAAACTCCGTTCCCGGTGCAAGAAAAAATTTGCCTGGTCTGGGTTGATCAAGGATATCAGCAGGTATTCCTGGCACCAACGACTTTTCGAGACGTTCATTGAATTGCAACCGCTGAGCCAGCGACGCTGCCCCCCCCTCCTGCCAATCTGGCAATCCTGCGTGATGACCGGCAATTGCATAGGTAAGGAAATGCCCTATAGCACCAAGCTTTTCCAAAGCCAACAGAGCACCAGCCGTGGAGTGATCCCCTCCGTTTTTGCCTACATGAGCTTCGGGGTTATTCACCGCTCGAATATACCACTGGAACTCTTCCGAATACTTCCCCAAATCATGCCACAACCCCGCCAACCTGCCCCACTCCTCACACCCGAACGCCGCCGCAAACCCCGCCGCCCGCG
>JBAQKZ010000102.1:0-2269 GCA_049301475.1 Geobacteraceae bacterium
TGAGACAACAGGCAAGGAGCCCCCGAAAGAAAAAGAGCCCACCCTGCCAGCGTACAAAACGGATGATCAGATCAGGTCCGATTATCAGGTTCTCCGGGCGCTTGACCTCCTCAAGGGGTGGGATATCCTGAAGAAAGTGGGGAAACCGTCTTAATGGATAGGATGCCAACATGATTACTGAGAATGACAAAGCGATTATTACGCAGTGTGCTAAAAAGTATAGTGTCTCGTCTGTTGTTGTATTCGGGTCTTCTCTTAATGAAAGCGGAGAGACGCATGATATTGATCTTGGCGTGAAAGGGCTTGACCCCAGGCAATTTTTTAAATTTTATGCCGAGTTGTTTAAGCGTCTGTCAAAGCCGGTTGATCTCATCGATATTACCAAAAAAACGCTCTTCAACGATCTTGTGGAGGAAACCGGGGTTCGGATTTATGGATAGCCTGCCGAAACAGATAGCTGCGGAGGTGGAAAATGTCGAGGCTGCTCTTCGAAATCTTGAAGAAACTATGAAACGACAGATTAAAACAGTTGTAGAGCTTGCAGCTATGGGTACATTTCTGCACAATGTTTATAACGGGATCGAGAATATTCTGAAGCAGATATTGAAGTTGAAAAATATCCAGATAACCAGGGAAGAAAACTGGCATAAAGAGTTGCTCAACCTCTCCGTCACGCACGGTATTATAAGCGCAGACTTGTCAGATGAACTTTACGAGTACCTGACGTTCAGACATTTTTTTGTGCATGCATATGGTTTCATGCTTGAAGAAGCGCCACTGGAGTCTCTGACGCATAATATTCCAAGGGTTTGGTCAGAATTTATATCCGAGGTAGCACAACAAAACGGTGCGAATACTGCGTAATTCTCAGAACCGGTCTGCGTAGGTTTTATAGAACTCGCATTTGCGGCAAAATATGACTTTCTCTTGTTGCGTCGCCAGCTCAAGGCGGCCTGCGTCGCACTTTGTTTCCGTTACCTTCCAGCACCGCTTCCCGTTTTCCGGATAGGTGGGGCAATGGGTACGGGTCTCCTGTGAGCATTTCTTGAATTCCCAGCAGTTCATTGTTATTCCTACTTGTGATTTGTAAGGCACTACTTTTCCGGCAAAGCAAACTTCACCATATCCCCGATAATTTTCTCCATAGTGTCCAGTCTGAATTTCTCGCTTTTAATAAAATTGCGGCTATATATAAATTTTATGCTGACTGAGAAAGTCAGGGAAATAAATCTGTCCTCTTTTATGCTTGATCATTGAACTTGCTAAATATATAAAAACTTATACAATACAGTGGTGACTATGAAGCCGCTGAATTTTGTGGGATCGAGCCTTGATGATCTTCGGAACTTCCCCGATGAAGCTCGTCGTGCTGCAAGCTTCGAGCTCCGTGCAGTTCAAAGCGGACTCGAACCAAGCGATTGGAAACCGATGCAGGTAATCGGCCCAGGCGTGAACGAAATCCGTGTCCGCGTTTTGGGCGAGTGGCGGGTAATCTATGTTGCTAAGCTTCGCGATGCGGTTTATGTGCTTCATGCATTCCGAAAGAAGACTCGAAAAACAAGCCGGCATGATATTGATTTGGCTGGCCAACGGTACAAACAGATTGGAGGTAACTTATGAGCGAGACGATTGTTCATTCTTCTGGAAACGTATTCATTGATCTCGGATATTCTCCTGACGAAGCCGCAATTCTTCAGATACGCGCCGATCTTATGGCCGATGTCCGGAAGTTCATCAAAGCCAAGAGGCTAACGCAGGTTAAGGCTGCGGAAATGCTCGGCGTTAGTCAATCCAGGGTTTCAGACTTGATCAGAGGCAAATGGGAAAGATTTAGCCTCGAAATGCTTATCACCCTTGCTACGAGAGCCGGCATGCACGTCACTCTTAAAAAGGCGGCATAGGACGGGGTAACGACGCAACCAAGTGGATGGCTTATAGCCACCGCTGATTACAGACGAATAAGTAATCTCCCTGGTGGTTCGATGATGTCCCCATTTCATTGACATAGTGCTGGGTAGGCCAGCAGTTCAGAAAACGTCCACCGATGATCCGTGACGCTTGCGGCTATATATAAATTTTATGCCGACCGAGAAAGTCAGTAAAATAAATCTGTCCCCTTTTATGTGCTTTTATGTGCATATCCGGGAGAAAGACCTGGAAAATCACTTTGAGACAACAGGCAAGGAGCCCCCGAAAGAAAAAGAGCCCACCCTGCCAGCGTACAAAACGGATGATCAGATCAGGTCCGATTATCAGGTTCTCCGGGCGC
>JBAQKZ010000103.1:0-11493 GCA_049301475.1 Geobacteraceae bacterium
CCTGGTAGGCCTCCTGCTACGGGGGTAGGCCGTGGCGCACCCGGTCGTCCTCCGGAGCGGCCATCAACTCCGGTCGTTATTGAAATGCCCGGCACTGTTGACGAGCGCAAGCGAGGGCGCAAGGGGCCGCCGGCCGCTGAAGCAGCCAAGGGTGGCAAAAAAGGGGCGCCTCCCGTAAAACGCAGGGAGGGGGTAAGCAAGACCGATCTTATGGAGAAGCGTGAACGGGTCTTTGAGCCGGGACCTCGCGCCGGAAAAGGCAAAAAACGCGAAAAGGCACGGGTTGTGGACGGCAGGAAGACCGAAATCACAACGCCAAAGGCAATAAAGCGGATTATCAAGATAACCGAAACCATAACTGTTGGCGAACTGGCCAAACGTATGGGCATCAAGGCCACCGATCTTATACGCACACTCATGAAAATGGGTACGATGGTGACCATCAACCATTCGCTAGACCTGGACACCGCAACGCTACTTGCCACAGATTTCGGCTATGAGATCGAAAATGTCGCCATGGATATGGACGAAATGCTGGAGTCGGCGCCCGATGCGCCCGAGAGCCTGATGAAGCGTCCTCCGGTTGTGACTATCATGGGGCACGTTGACCACGGTAAGACTTCGCTTCTGGACGCCATCCGCGAGACCAATGTGATTTCCGGCGAGGCCGGCGGCATAACCCAGCACATCGGCGCATATGATGTGGAGTTGCACGGCAGGAAAATCACATTCCTCGATACTCCCGGACATGAGGCTTTCACCGCTATGCGTGCCAGGGGGGCCAAGGTTACCGACATCGTTATTCTTGTGGTGGCGGCCGATGACGGCGTCATGCCCCAGACAAGAGAGGCCGTCAACCATTCCAAAGCCGCCGGTGTGCCGATCATTGTTGCAATAAATAAAGTCGACAAACCGGATGCCAAGCCGGAGAGGGTCAAGCAGGAACTGATGGAGCTTGGCCTGGTGTCGGAAGAATGGGGAGGCGACACGATCTTTGTGGAGGTGTCCGCCAAGAATCGGACTAACCTGGACGCATTGCTGGAGATGGTTCTTCTTCAGACTGACGTGCTTGATCTCAAGGCCAATCCCGACAAACCCGCCCGCGGCACCATAGTAGAGGCCAAGCTGGATCGTGGTCGCGGGCCGGTGTCGACGGTGCTGGTGCAGGAAGGAACTCTCAAGATAGGCGACTATTTTGTCGCCGGAACCCACTACGGCAGGGTACGCGCCATGCAGAACGAACGTGGCGAGAAAATTATTAAAGCTGGTCCGGCCATGCCGGCTGAGGTGATTGGTTTCACGGGGGTGCCGGATGCCGGAGATACGTTTGTTTCCCTGTCTGACGAAAAGCAGGCCAAGGAGATAGCAAACATCCGCCAACAGAAGCTCCGGGAGGTCGAGTTTGCGAAGCACAGCAAGCTATCTCTTGAACAGCTCTACGAGAAGATACTGAAGGGGGAAGTCAAGGATCTCAATGTCATCGTGAAGGCAGACGTTCAGGGATCCGTGGAAGCGGTCGCCGAATCGCTCAGGAAACTCTCCACCGACGCCGTTCGTTTGAATGTGCTTCACTCTTCGGTGGGCGCTATTACCGAGACAGATGTCAATCTGGCTACCGCCAGCAACGCCATTATTCTGGGCTTCAATGTCCGACCGGAGGTTAAGGCGCAGAACATGGCCGAAAAGGAAGGGGTCGATATCCGCCAGTACAACATCATTTATGATGCGGTGGACGACATAAGGAAAGCTATGGAAGGTCTCCTGGAGCCGACCCTTCACGAGAAGCAGTTGGGCCGGGCCGAGGTGCGCGAGACCTTTGCGGTTCCAAAGCATGGTGTGATAGCAGGCTGTTATGTGCTGGACGGCAAGATAGTGCGCAACGCGCAGGTACGCCTGCTGCGGGACAACGTGGTCGTTTACACAGGGAAAATGGGGAGCCTGCGACGCTTCAAGGACGACGTGAAGGACGTGGCGTCAAGTTACGAATGCGGCATATCCCTGGAAAATTACAACGATATCAAGGTTGGGGATATCATAGAGGCGTTCGAGATCGAAAAGATCGCGACAACACTGTAAAATTACCTTTTTACTTTACCCGGATTTCCCATGTACAAACGTTCCGAAAAAGTTGCAGAGGCGATCCATGAACTGGTCTGCCAACTCCTGCTCAAAGGGATCAAAGACCCTCGCATAGGTTTTGTCACAATAACAGGGATCGAAGTGACCGACGACCTCAACATGGCCAAAATCTTCTTTACTGTTCACGGCGGCGATGAGGAAAAAAAGGCTACTTTGCAGGGGTTGAACAGCGCCCGTGGGTTCATCCGCAAGGAAATGGGGAGGCATATCCGCATGCGGCGACCGCCTGACATACATTTTGTCTACGATGAATCAGTGGAGTACGGCTGCCGCATCGAAAACATCCTGAAAGAGATCAACAGTGCGGATGAAGGGAATGATAACTAGAGTTGTCGAGGAAATTGACAATAACGATTCCTTCCTGATTGCGACCCACGAGAATCCGGATGGGGACGCCATCGGCTCCTCCCTTGCCCTTGCCGGTCACCTGCTCCGTCTTGGCAAAGATGTGACGGTTTACTGCTGCGACCCGCTCCCGCCGATATATGCTTTTCTCCCCCTGGCTGACCGGATAGTGAGCCATATCCCGCCTCGCTCCTTTGATGTCTGTTTCGTTCTCGATGTGGGGGAGTTCCGCCGTGCCGGCGCGGAGATAGCGGCTTGCGGCGGCATCGGCTCGTTCATAAATATCGATCATCACCTGACATGTGAAGAGTTCGGCGCCATCAACCTGATAGATGCGCAGGCAGCCGCCACTGGCGTCATGATCTACCGTATCATCAAGGCAGGCGGCCACACGGTTGACTGCGCAATTGCCCTCTGTATCTATACGGCTGTCATCAGCGACACCGGGTCATTTCGCTATTCCAACGCCGACCAGGAGGCATTCGCCATTGCCGGTGAAATGGTGGAGGCCGGGGTGAACGCCTGGAACGTTGCGGAAAGACTCTACGAAAGCCAGCCGTCCCAGCGCCTGAAACTGCTGGCCCTTGCCTTGGCCACCCTTACCGTCTCTCCCCGTGGAGATTTTGCTTCCGTCACCGTCACTCTGGACATGTACGCGAAGACCGGTGCCGGTGTGGAGCTGACCGACGGTTTTGTCAACTACCCACGCTCCATCCGGGGTGTGGAGGTGGCCGTATTTTTCCGGGAGCTTGAACCCGGCCTTTTCAAGGTAGGGTTCCGTTCAAAGGGCAAGATCGATGTCTCCGCTCTGGCGGCCGCCTTTGGAGGCGGCGGACATCGAAATGCGGCGGGATGCACCGTGGCCGGTCTTATCGACGATGTTCGGCGTACTGTTTATGCCCATCTTGAGCAGGTGGTCTGACAGATGGACGGGTTTCTGGTCATCGACAAACCGGCGGGGGTGACTTCCCATGACGTGGTGAATAAGGTTCGCGCCATCGTGGGACAGAAAAAAGTCGGCCATACCGGAACCCTTGATCCATTTGCCGTCGGGGTTCTCCCTATGGCGCTTGGGGAGGCTACCAAGGCGATTCCTTTCCTTGACGAGGCGGTAAAGGAGTATTGGGCCGTGATGCGGCTTGGAGAGGCGACCGACACACAGGACTGCACCGGCATGGTTAACCGGAAAGCCGACTGGAGCCATATTACCCCTGAAACACTGCTGGAGACGGCATCGTGGTTTACCGGACGAATCAGCCAGTTGCCGCCCATGTTCTCGGCGTTGAAGCGGAACGGCGTTCCTCTGTATAAGCTGGCCAGGCGCGGTCTGGAGGTGGAGAGGGATGATCGGGAGATCGAGATATTTTCACTATCTGTCGAGAAGATCAGCCTGCCGGATGTCGCCTTTACCGTCAGATGTTCACGTGGCACTTACGTAAGAACCCTGGCCCACGATATTGGGGAACGGCTTGGCTGCGGCGCTCACCTCCTGGAGTTGCGGCGAACGGCCAGCGGGCCTTTTCTCTGCCGGGATATGCTGTCTATAGACGCTCTGACGGAAGCAGTCCGGCTGGGGAAGCTTTGCGGGATGATCGTGTCGCCCTGCGCCGCGCTCTCCCATCTGAAGGATCTCCGGTTGACCGATGTTGGAGCGTCCCGCATTGCCAACGGGATTGCCCCGTCCATTGTGGATATACAGGATATGCTGTCATATATCCCACTGGTCGGCGAACGGTTCCGGCTTTCCGGGCAGGGGAAATTGCTGGCGGTGGCGGAGCAGGTCAGCGGTCAGTGGCGGGATGGCGGGAAGGATCTGCGGATTTTAAGGGTGTTCAACTGAGCACTCAGACAATAATAAAATACCCCCCTCTCTGAAATCAAGCCTTCCTTTTGTCGGCGCTAGGGAAATACTCCAAGGCGCTATCTTCGTTGGCCGAGCAACAGCGGAAAATGCTGGAGGAACTGGCGGGAAAGTGGCCTTGGCAGTCACTATTTTATTTCGATGGCCGCATTCTTGCGCAACTCTTTAACCCATTGACTGAAGCGCTCCTCCGACTTTTCCCGGTATAGAATATCTTCAATTTCACCCTTCACGGTCTCAAATGGTTTGGGTTTGTCAATAAACCTGTCTGTCAGCTTAAAGATATGGAATCCTTCAGGGGTGCTGACAAGCTCGCTGATATCTCCGGACTTCATCGCTAAAACGGCGCTATCTATCTCGGAGATCATTTCTCCTTTGCGGAATGGGACCATTTCGCCGCCATCTTTGCCAGCGTTTGGGTCGTCGGAGTATTTCTTCGCAAGTTCGGCAAAATCCTTGCCGTTACGTGCCTCGGTGAGCACGGTTAGTGCGGTTGTCATCACCCGTTTGGTCTCCGTTGCGTTGGCATTCTTGTCAAGACGGAAGAATATGTGGTTGGCCTGAAACAGCTCTTCTTCGCCATACTTGGCGCGATTTGCGTCATAGTACTCTTTGATCTCCTTTTCCCCGATCTGAATCTTGGAACGTACTTCCTGACTCATAAGCCTGATCCGCTCCATCTGTTCGCGTAGTTGCTTCCGGTATTGGTCATATGTCAACCCTTGGGTAAGAAGGGCGGCAACCAACGCTTCCTGGGTCCCGATATGGTTCTGCTTCTTCACATCTTCAATGTATTGCCGTAATTCCTCTTCGGATATTATTATGCCCAGCTCTGTTATCTTATGGTCGGTTAGTTTCTGGTCGATAAGTCGGTTGAGCGCCAGTGCGCGGAGTTCCGGCGTTATCGGCGGCGCAGCCGTGGCCAGTTTCACCGCTTCCTTGGAGATGATGGCCGTTTCCTTGTCTACATCGTAAATGGTGATAATGTCATCATTTACGATGGCGGCAATGCCATTGATCAGTTCAGCGGAGGTTGAAAGCGGCTGAAGCGCCAGAGTGATGAGTAGTGCAAACGAAAATAATTTTGTCATGGCTCTTTGGTTGTCTATGAAATATGTGGGTGAATAGGTCAAATACGGGAGCGCTAAGCAATAAGGGCCGGGCAATGCCCCGACCCTTACCGACTTACAGGCTTATTGCCGCTAGGGTTTGGATGGGCTTGCCGGGACACTGGCGGCTGCGGCAGGCTTGGCGTCAATCCCCTTCAGCGCATCTTCCTTGATGGATATCTTGGCGGTCTTCTTCAACTCTTCCTTGAGCTTCACGAAAACATCCTGCTGTTTTTCCGGCAGGAGCTTCGCCTTGATCTGGTCTTTCACCTCGGCAAAGGGTCGAAGGCCCGCAGGCCGCTTGCCGGTCATTTTTATGATGTGAAACCCATACTGGGTGGGGACGATGCCGGAGAGTTGGCCCTCCTTGAGAGCAAAGGCCACCTTCTCGAATTCGGGGATCATCGCCCCCCCACTGCCGAACCACCCCAAGTCGCCGCCTTTAGCGGCTGAGCCGTCGATGGAACTTTTTCTTGCCAACTCTTCGAAACTTTCTCCCTGTTTGAGTTTGGCCAGTATATCCTTGGCATCCTTCTCACTCTTAACAAGTATATGGCTTGCCTTGATCTGTTCGCCGGTCTTGAACTTATCAGAATTCTGGTCATAGAACTTCTGGAGTTCTGCATCTCCTATGTTGACCTGTTCCTCTACCTTCTTCTTGATAAACGCCTCAACAAGCACCCGCTTTTTCAAGTCTTCCATCTTGTCCGCCACGGCGCTGCTCTTGTCCAGGCCGTCCTTCAGCGCTTGCTGGAGGATGAGTTCGCGGACGACCATGGTGTCGAGCATCTCCTTTCTCCCCTCAGCGCTTTCCGTCATCGGCTTCAGATATGGAGGGAGGGTATCTATTTCGCGCTTCAACTCGTCGGTAGTAATGATGGTGCCGTTTACTTCCGCCAGCACCTGCCCAGCGGATTTTGCAGGCTTGCCGGTCTCGCTCCCCTGCTTGGGATTACAGCCGCACAACGCAGCCAGACAGAGGGCCAACGCCAAGGTTTTGAATGCCATCGGGATACGCACTTTGAGCTCCTTTTTATTTAATCGGAATATTTGTGACCAATTCGCAAAAACTACCATATCAACCTAGTAAGTTCAAGAGATTTCTGGCCTCACACAGGACCCCCTCGAAAGAGGTGTCGGCCAATTCGATGGTAAGCCGATAATCCGGAGTAAACTGATATTTCTTCGGGTGTCGGCTGATCAGGGTGATTATGGTGTCAGGTGAAACCAGAGTCTTCTGATGGAAGGTGAAAAGAAGGTGACGACCGTCAAACTCAATCTCACGGATGAGGTGCTCCTTGAGTTTCAGGCGAAGCCGCATCACTTCCAGCAGGTATTCTGCGGCCAGCGGAAGCTTGCCGTAGCGGTCCAGCAGTTCCTCCATCATAGCTTGAATGTCGGCGTCGCAGTTGGCCTGGGTCAGCTTCTTATAAATGAGCAGACGTTGGTTCGCATTGCCGATGTAATGCTCAGGTATAAAGGCTGGGATACGCAGTTTGAGTTCCGGTTCGACACGTTCGACGAACTCTTCGCCCTTCATCCGGCTTATGGTTTCTTCAAGGAGTTCGGTATAAAGCTCAAAACCTACGGCTGCGATGTTTCCTGACTGTCGGCCTCCAAGGAGGTCGCCGGCGCCGCGAATCTCAAGATCGTGGGTGGCTATGCGGAAGCCTGCCCCAAGCTCGTCTATATCCTGCAGAATTTTCAGTCGCTCGCGGGCGTCGGCGGGAATGGCTCCTTTTTCAGGAATCAGGAAGTAGGCGTAAGCCCGCTGCCGCGAGCGGCCAACCCGTCCACGCAGTTGGTAGAGTTGCGCCAGTCCGAACATGTCGGCGCGGTTGACGATGAGGGTGTTGGCGCTGGGAATATCCAGACCGGATTCTATTATGGTGGTGCAGAGAAGAAGGTTGGACTCACCGTGCATGAACCCCAGCATGACCCGCTCCAACTCCTTTTCTTCCATCTGGCCGTGCGCAACGGCTATGCGCGCCTCCGGTACGATCCTTTGTAGATGTTCGGACATGACTCCGATGCTTTGCACCCTGTTGTGAACGAAAAATATCTGCCCGCTGCGGCGCAACTCCCGTAGCGCCGCCTCGCGTATCAACTCGTCGTTGAATCTGGCAACGAAGGTCTTTATGGCGAGGCGGTCCACTGGCGGCGTATTGATAATGGAAAGGTCGCGGATACCAATGAGCGACATGTGAAGCGTGCGTGGTATAGGGGTGGCGGTGAGGGTCATTATGTCAACCACAGCCCGGTATTTCTTGAGCCTTTCCTTGTGCGCCACCCCGAAGCGGTGCTCCTCGTCTACGATCAGCAGCCCAAGGTCTTTGAACGCCACGTCTTTCTGCAAGAGCCGGTGTGTGCCGATGACGATGTCCACCGACCCTTTTTTGACCCCTTCCAGGATCACTTTCTGCTCCTTTGGCGAGCGGAAGCGGGAAAGCATCTCCACATTAACAGGATATGCCTTGAAGCGTTTGCGGAAGGTTTCCAGGTGCTGCTGGGCAAGCACCGTGGTCGGAACCAGCACCGCTACCTGCTTGCCGTCCATCACGGACTTGAAGGCGCCGCGCATTGCGACTTCCGTCTTGCCGTACCCCACATCGCCGCAAACCAGGCGGTCCATGGGTTTTTTCCCTTGCATGTCGCAAAGCACATCCTCGATGGCGGCCAGTTGGTCGGGGGTTTCCTCAAAGTCAAAGGCCGCCTCGAATTCACGGAACATGTCGTCCGGCGGGGTAAAGGCGTACCCCTCCTGGATTTCCCGCGCAGCATATATCTTTAGCAACTCCTCGGCCATTTCCTGGACTGCCTGGCAGGCCTTGGCCTTGGTTTTTTCCCAGCCGCCTCCCCCCAGTTTCTCCAGTCGGGGTTCAAGACCATTGGCCCCGATGTAGCGCTGAACCAGGTTGATTCGGTCCACCGGCAGGTATAGCTTGTCGGCGCCAGCGTATTCCAATAAAAGAAAGTCCCCTTCCGTGCCACCCATTTTCAGGTGTTGCAGCCCCCGGTAAATACCAACGCCGAAATCGACGTGGACTATGTGGTCGCCGGGCTTCAGCTCCGAGAGTGAGTTCAGGAGCTGCTTTCTGCGGGACTCTGAAGGAATGCGCCGTTTGACCCTTTTACCGAATATCTCCTCTTCCGTGATTACCACCAGCCGGTCATCCGCCAGCCGGAAGCCGCGGGAAATATCTCCCAGCAGGATTTCGGCCTGCTGGCCGTGACGGGTCCGCTCCACGGGAAAGGAGTGCTCGCTTATATTTACGGGGAAACCGTGATGTGAGAGAAGCTCGTAAAGCCTCTGGGCCTGGCTGAGTTGGTGACAGGCCAGGATGACTCTCCGGTTGTCCGCCAGCCAACCGTTCAGCCGTTCGACCAAGGGGCGCAGCACATCCTCGCTGCCGGTGGAAAGGTCGGGCTTGAGGTCGTTGTTTTCTTCCGTGATCAACCTGTAGCCTACGCCCGGCTCGTTATCTCCGGTCAACTCCAGGAATGCAAGGTCAATGCGCCGGTGCCTCCCGATCAGTTCCGCCAACTGCGCATCGTCAAGGAACAGATCGGCTGGATTGCAGGAAATGAGGTTCCTTGTTTGCGCCCGTTTTTCACCATTCTCCACATCACCGACAAAACGCTCGGTTGCCTCGGCCAGCGCCGACGGGTCGAACAGCGCCAAGACCGCGTCAGGTCCAGCATAGTCGAAGAGGGTCTCCAGTCCGGGATGGAATAGAGGCTGTAGATACTCGATGCCGGGGGGGTATATAGCGCTCTGCAAAGGTTCCAGCAGTTCACGGCGGCGGGAGGGTGGGATGTCGATGTCGTCGCAGCGGCGTTTCAGCCGGTCGGCGAACCCCCGGAGCACTTCTCCTGAAAGGATCACCTCCCGCGACGGGAGCAGCACCAGTTCGGACAGCGCGTGAAGGGACCTTTGGGATATCGGGTCGAAGGCGCGGATCGTCTCGATGAAATCACCAAAAAACTCTATTCTTACCGGAGCCGACAGGTTCGGAGGAAAGATGTCGAGTATCCCGCCGCGGCTGGCGAAGGCACCGCGATCCTCTACCAGCGGCACATGGGCGTAACCGAGATTTATCAGTTTACCCATCAGCAGGTCACGCTCGACCTCCTCTCCGACCACCAGCCGCTGGGAAACATCGGCAAGTGTCTTGCAAGGCAGCAGTTTCTGGACAACTGCCGACAGAGGCGCGACCACAAGCTGCGCCTGCCCGTTCAGCAGCCTGAACAGGGTGCTTAGGCGCTCGCCGGTAATATCGGAATGAGGTGAAACGGTGTCGAAGGGGGTGTTATCCCAGGCAGGAAAATAAAGGGTCGAATCGTCATCACCGGCAAAAAAACGGATATCCCTACAGAGTTCCTCGGACGATTCTGTGTCCGGAGTAATAACCAGGAGCGGTCCGGACAATTCCTTGCAGAGCCGGACAAGCATATAAGCCGGAACGGAGCCCTTCAGTCCGGTCAGGCTTACGTGGGCGGTTACCGGAACCAGATTAGAAGCCAGTTGTTTGATCAGGTCGTCAAAATTAGCGGTCATGTGTCAGGCTGGATGGGTTGGAGTTGGGATATGCGAGTTATTTTTGAACCATAGCAAATATGGCAGAGATAATCCAGCGATTTGACTTTTGCGATGCGGCATAAGGGACTTGGAATAAACTGATATACCAGGTTTTGCGCTCAGATTCGGGTCAGATTTGTCGTTACTTATTGAGCAAAACCGCAGGCGTAGCGGGGCTACGTCGAGGATTTTGTGATTGAAGTGACGGCAAAGATGGCCTGAAGATGAGTTGTAAAACGGTATATTTTGTTTGTTCCAAGTCCCTAAACAAAAATATTCGTGTCAACAAAATCCTTAACGCTCATGACGGCTCGACCTTGGTTGTCGAACAGGTGGAACCGGCTGAGAAGGAGAGGTCGTTTTTAAGGAGATGAATCAGCGCCTTGGCTTCGACGCCGGGAATTTCCAAAAGCCCGTGGGCTGTGCAATGGTTGTCGCCCTATGCCAGCTTACTCAGGCATCCCTTTAGGTTTGCCTGCAAATCTAGTTTTAACACTCTCACCTTGCACTCATCTTGCAATCTTCGAAGCCTGGCACCATTAACTTTCTGATCGGAACGGTGGCAGGGATATTCCCCACATGGCGCGGCGCAACGATACGCATTGCCGACGGGTTGCGTAGAATAGGATAATCCACCGCCGAAATTCCTGTGTGAAATGCTTCGATTTAAACGTTGACACATTAACGCATCCTGCACTATAAATTGTACATACTGCACACATTTCCAGTATTTACGGAACAACGTGATCTAAGGGGTGAGAGCTCTATTGTGTCCCCTTGGGATGCATGGCGAACGGAGGGCTGCCTGTGCTGAAAGATATGAAAACACACACCCACCTGAAACCGGGGCAAAAAGGAACCAGGCGACTGGTGGAGCAGTTCGGAGACAAGCTCATTTGTGTCCGTTATCGTTACGATGAGATACGGCAAGTCAGGATGAAGACCGTCGAGATCATCGTGGATGAAAGACCGTGCAAGCCGCCCTTGCGGTATAGGGATCAGGACATTGTTGCCGTAATGGTGCCGTTCACCAACAAAGCCCTTCGGGACAGGCTGAAAACAGCAGGAGGTCGATGGAATCCGGAGGAGAAGCTCTGGCGGGTGCAGTTTGGTTTTATTCGGGGTGATGCCGAATTGGAAGAGAGAATCTTGAAGGATTGAGTCAATGATAAAAATCCATAAGCTACTTATATAAGGAGCTTGATGATATCTGAACGGAGCAGTAAAAATGACTCAAAATTTCCTATATAAGGAACCACAACGTTACCTATATAGGTAGCCGTTTCCTTATATAGGTAATATGTTCCTTATATACGGAAACCCGATATAAGCTGAGTTCAAGAAAAAACACCAATGAAGTGAGGGCACCATAAATCGTAACATACTGACATTACAGTAGATTTAACGGTCAGCAGTAAGGCGGAGGAGCGGAGTGCGGAGCCTGGTGGTTGGAGCACCAT
>JBAQKZ010000104.1:0-7589 GCA_049301475.1 Geobacteraceae bacterium
GGCTGGCGAGCTGCGGCGCCATCGGCGCGGGCGCCCTCGACTACACCGATGTGGGGCTTTTTGCGGCTGATTTTATGATGCAGCGGTATCGCGAACTGCTTATGGGCCGTTACGGACTAACCGAAGCACCGGAAAGCGCCACAGCCGTTCTGGAACAGATTGGCCGCCGTCTCGGTTGTCTCGCCGTCGGCGGAGAGATTGATATCCACCGCGCCGCCGAGGCTTTTCTGCGGGAACTCAGGGCAGGGAAAATCGGTCGGATCAGCTTTGAAGAACCGACCCCTAAGCATACTGGAAGCCTGCAGACATGATTATTACAAAAAATCGCCAGAACAGACATCTGCCGAAAGGGCTTTTCGTACTGTACGAAGACAAAGAGGTCATTGTTATCAACAAACCGGTCGGCCTTTTAGTCGTTGGCGCCGAACGGGAGAAGTTGCGGACCGTCCACTTCATCCTGAATGAATATGTCCGCAAAGGGAACAGCAAGTCCAGGAATAGAGTATATATCGTCCATCGGCTGGATCGGGACACCTCCGGCATCCTCGTTTTCGCCAAAAGCGAACAGGCCCAAAAGCACCTGCAAGACCATTGGACGGAGACGGAAAAAATATACCTGGCTATCGTGCATGGCCGCATCTCCCCACAGGAGGGGCAAATTAGCAGCTATCTGACGGAAAATAGCGCACTTAACGTCTATTCCACGCCCGATCCCTTGAAGGGGAAGCTATCCCATACTGTGTACCGTACTCTCAGGGAAGCCAAAGGGCTCAGTCTGCTGGAAATCACGCTGCTCACCGGCAGAAAGCACCAGATACGGGTCCATTTTGCGGAAAAGGGGCATCCGGTTGCAGGAGACAAGAAGTATGGGAAGAAGGGTGACGGTCAGAAGTGTATGGCGCTGCATGCGCAGTCTATAGTCTTCACCCATCCCGTTACCGGCAAGTTGCTTTCTTTTGCTACAGAGGTTCCGGAACGCCTTGTCCGGCTGATCGGAAACTACAGGCCGGTTTTTAGCGCCGCCGATGAACCGGGGCAGGAAGCGGGTGAAGAGGATCATGTTCCCTGAAAACTCCCTGATGGCGCCCAGGTCCCCGGCGACAATTCCGAGTTGCGCCTCTTATGAACGGAACAAAGAGTTCTCGAAAAGCATAACTCCTGTCGCTCCCAGATGGCCGAAGGAATCGTCAACCACGACCTCGGTGACCAGTTTCAGGCGTTCTCCGCCGGGACCGAGGCGACTCTGGTAAGTCCGCTAGCTGTTCAGGTAATGGCTGAACTTGGCATCGATATCTCCTGTCAGCACTCCAAAACAGTTGATGAATTCGCCGGGCGCCGTTTCGACCATGTGATCACCCTCTGCGGCGACGCCAATGAAAAGTGTCCTCTCTTCTTCGGCGGCGTTAAGCGAATTCATATGGGGTTTATTGATCCGTCCAAAGCCAGTGGTAACGATGAAGCGATTCTGTAGGAGTTCCGGCGGGTAAGGGATGAAATAAAAGGGTGGGTTCTGAAGCATTTTGGAAATACACAATGAGTGAGACCAATTTCAAATCAAAGATGCAGTCAAGGCGGCGAGGATTGAGGCGACGAAGGCATACAGCCAGTATGTTGAGGAGCCGAAGACGAGCCAACGAAGAGGGCGCTTTGATTTGGAATTGGTATGAGACCCTTACCACGCTACAAGGATAACCCTGGTTCATGTTTGCATTCGAGCGCTCCAGTCAGGGGCGAATATATTTCTTCCTGATCCTGACCACCGTTTTCTGGGGTGGCAGCTTCCTCTTAACCAAGATCGGTCTGCGAGAAATCCCGCCGCTGTTGTTCGTTTTTTTCCGCTTTACGCTGGCGGCGCTGATCATGCTGATAGTGTTCGTGCGGCGAATAGCGGCACTGAATCGCAATATCCTGCTCCGCGGCATGATTGTCGGCGTCGCCTTGGGATTGGCCAACATCAGTTTCGTCTTCGGCATAAAGGATACCAGCATCTCGCGGGCCGGGGTGCTCAACAACCTGTTTGTACTGTTCATTCCGATCATCACCAAACTGGTCTGGAAAGATCGTGTAGGCCGTACCAACCTGGCAGGTATTGCCCTGGCGGCAATCGGCATCTGGCTACTGGCCACCGGAGGAGGCGCCGGGTTCAACCGGGGGGACCTGCTTTCCACGATCTGCGCCTTTTTTATCGCCTGCCACATCATAAGCGTATCAAAGGCGCTCCGGGATGACGACGTCTTTCTGGTCTCCCTGGTTCAGTTTGCAACGGTGGCAGGTATGGCAGGCCTGGCGGTACTGCTTACCCCCCATTC
Source organism: Geobacteraceae bacterium (assembly GCA_049301475.1). Classification (GTDB taxonomy): domain Bacteria; phylum Desulfobacterota; class Desulfuromonadia; order Geobacterales; family Geobacteraceae; genus JBAQKZ01. Next base: position 2,310 of record JBAQKZ010000104.1, read on the forward strand.
GCACGCGAACCCCTCGGCGACGGCCATGTTGACGGTTGTATACTGCGCCATCTTTCCGACTGTCTTTTGTTTTACCCTGCAAAATACGTTTCAGCGCTATGTCACACCTACCCGGGCCGGGCTGGTCTATACCCTTGATCCGGTATGGGGCCTTCTGGCAGGATTTTTTGTGCTGGGGGAGCGCCTGAAGCCGCTGGAATGGCTGGGATGTGGAGTGATCCTTGCGGCCGTGCTGTTGCCGTTGATATGTCGTCTTAGTGCGGAGAGTCGCTTGTCAACAGATACGTCGGCAGAAATATAGCATGATTCGGATAAAATTTCTTGACAACTAAAATGACATGTTCTACAAACAGGACAAATAAGGTCTTAAAGGTATTTACATGATGGAGCTGACCCGCAAGGGTGAATATGCAATAAGAGGGATGATATACCTGGCGCAGCAGCCTCCGGGAAAGACTGCCCTTATCGGCGAGATTGCAGAGGCCGCCCAGGCGCCCCGGACATTTCTCGCAAAGATATTCCAGAACTTTGCCAAACTGGGCATTGTCAGTTCCTACCGCGGTGCGGGTGGCGGGTTTACCCTCGCCAGACCGGCGTCGGAGATAACCCTGCGCGAGGTGGTAGAGGCGGTTGAAGGCCCCATCATCCCCAATCGCTGTCTGATGGGAGCAGGGGCCTGTGACAGGAGTGGGGAGTGCAAGGTACACGTGGTCTGGAGAATAGTCCAGGAGCGGATTGTAGATGTGCTGGACGGCGTTACCATTGAGGAGATGGCCAGGCAGAACCGCTGATTTTAGAACCTGCTTTTATCGCCCGATTCGTATGGTAGAATTATCCTTGCCGCAAAATGGCCGCAAGGTAGGCAGCTTATCATTTGACAAGGAGGTTTTCATGAGTCAACAGGAAGGTTATACCGATGATGCAGTTAAAGGATTCCTGACCTGGAGCATTGTATGGGGTCTGGTGGCGGTACTGCTCGGGGTGCTTGTCGCATTCCAGCTTGCCTGGCCGCAACTGAATCTGCCACCATATCTGGCCTATGGCCGACTCAGACCGATCCATACCAATGCCGCCATTTTCGGATGGGGGTTAGGCAGTTACATGGCCTTCTACATTTACATTACCCAGCGTCTGACTCGGACCCGGCTCTGGAGTCCCGGACTTGCCAAGTTCCAGCTCTACCTCTTCAACGTGACCATCGCCCTGGCGGCGATAACCCTGGCCCTGGGGATGAACCGCTCAAAGGAGTACGCAGAGCTGGAATGGCCGGTCGCCCTGCTGGTGGTCGTGGTCTGGGTGGTTTTCAGCATCAACATCATCATGACCATCGTGAAGCGCAAGGAAGAGCAGATGTACATTTCCCTCTGGTATATACTGGCCTCCCTTGTCGGGGTGGCGGTGCTTTATCTGGTCAACAACGCGGCCATTCCCGTTTCACTCATCAAGTCCTATTCCGCGTATGCCGGGGCAAATGACGCCAACGTCCAGTGGTGGTACGGCCATAATGCCGTTGCAATGGTGCTGACGGTGCCCCCCTTGGCGCTGTTCTACTACTTTCTGCCAAAATCAACAGGAGTGCCCATTTACAGCCACCGGATGGGGGTTATCGCCTTCTGGAGCCTGATCTTCATGTATCTCTGGACCGGCGCCCATCACCTGCTCTGGACTCCGGTTCCCGACTGGGTGCAGACCCTCGCCACAGCCTTTTCCATTATGCTCATCGCCCCCTCATGGGGAGCGGTCTTCAACGGCTACTTCTCCATGAACGGCCAGTGGCATCAGATGCGCGACAACTACCTGGTCAAGTTTCTGATTTTCGGCATCACCTTCTACGGCTTGCAGACCCTTCAGGGGCCCGCCCAGGCAGTGCGAACCTTCTCTGCTTTCATTCACTACACCGACTGGGTTCCGGGTCATGTGCATATGGGTACGATGGGGTGGGTTTCGCTGGTCATCTTCGCCGGTTTTTATTATGTGCTTCCAAGGGTCTATGGCCGCGAAATTTACAGCGTGGGGCTGGCAAACCTCCATTTCTGGCTTGCCGTCACCGGCCAGTTGATATTCTCCATCACCATGTGGATTGCCGGCGTTCAACAGGCGACCATGCTCCAAGCCACAAATGCCGACGGCAGCCTGCATTACAGTTTCATGGAGACTCTCGTTGAGATGTATCCTTACTGGCAGGCCCGCGCCGGAGGCGGCGTGATCTACCTGATCAGCCTGCTGGTCTTTATCTATAACATTGTAAAAACGGCGACCAGCGGCAAACCTGTTGCCGCTGCGCAAAAAGCATAGGAAAGGAGACGCCATGCTCGAAAAAAAGCCCATACTTTTTCTGTTGCTTGCTACTGTCGCCATTATGGTCGGAACGGTGGTCACCATGGTTGCCCCCTTCAAATGGATCAACGATCCCAAGCTGAAGATAGCCGAGGTCAAGCCATACAATCCATTGCAACTGGAGGGGAGAGACATTTATATCCGTGAGGGGTGCAACAACTGCCACACCCAGACGGTGCGGCCCTTGCTTGCCGACGTGGAACGCTATGGCGACTATTCCAAGGCGGGAGAATTTGTTTACGATCAGCCGTTCCTCTGGGGGTCACGGCGTACCGGGCCTGATCTGGCACGGATCGGCGGGAAATACCCCGATGCCTGGCATATTAAGCACCTGATTGACCCGCAATCCATGTCGCCCCGCTCCAATATGCCGAAATATGCATTTTTGCAGCGACCGCTGGATACAACCTACACCGAGCGTAAAATGAAGACCCTTGGCTTTCCGTACAGCGTTGCCGAGCTGCAGGCGTTAAACGGAAAAAGCGAACTGGATGCGCTGGTGGCGTATCTGCAAAAGCTCGGCAGCGACATCCCGTGGAGAAAAGCGGCCCAGGCCGCGGTGCTGGGTGAACTGAAGAACCCCTACCAGGACAACAAGGCCATTCTTGAGGAAGGGAAGGCCATTTACGCCAAAGAGTGCGCCCAGTGCCACGGAGCAGGGCTCAAGGGGGATATCGGGCCTTCCCTGGCGGATATGGACAAGCCCGACGTCGAGGTGTTCAAGGTTATCTACAGTGGCATTCCCGCAGGCGGCATGCCTCCCTTCGGCGAAAGCCTCGGCAAGGACAAGACATGGAAGGTGGTCAACTTCCTTAAATATCATCAGAGGAAATAGATATGGATATGGCGAGCATATATTATCTCGGAACGACCCTGCTTTTGTTTGCGATATTCGCGGTTATTGTGGCCCGCACATACAGCAGGAAGCGTAAAGAAAAGGGGGAGAGACCCAAATACCGGATGATGGACGATGATTAACAACCGTGCCGTTTTGGATGAATTTTGAGAACAGGAGGACAAAAATGTCTGCTGACGATAAAGATAAAGATTATGATGGCATCAAATATCGGGCCGAGACCAGGTCCCCGGTGATCTTCAGGCTCCTCTTCGCGGGTCTTGTGGTATGGGCGGTCTGCTTCATGGCTTACTACCTGTTCAGCGGCTGGAGTTCCCAGGGGGAATTCGAGCAGAAGAAAAAGGGCAAACAGGAGGCGCTTGCAAGGAGCGGCGGGGTTTTGCCGGGTGGTTTAGTGCACAAGGAGGGTAATAAGGAAGAGTACATTGCAGTGGGCAAGGCGGAGTTCGCTGTGCGTTGCGCACTTTGCCACGGCGCCGAAGCAAAGGGGGGGATCGGTCCGGATCTGACCCGCAAGGAGTTCAAGCACGGCAAAACCGAGGCGATATTGACCGAGACCATCTCAAAGGGACGCCCAGGCGGGATGCCCGCCTTCGGGAATGAGCTGTCCCATGAAAAGATCGAAGGGCTGGTGCAGTACATCCTCTCCCTGAAGTAAAAGCATGCGCCGGGAGTCTTTACATATGACTGACATGAAGGTTTCCGCATCCGTGCGTGTCTGGCAGGTACTCATCGTAGCGCTGGTGGTTGTTTTCATCATTGGAATGGCCGCCACATTCGTCACACTCGCCCGCAAGGGGAGCCCTGTGGTGGACGTGGATTACTATGCGCACGGCATGCGTTACGGCAGTGACCGGAACCGGGAGATAAGAGGCGAAAAGCAGGGATGGAGAATGGAAACCGTTATGAGGGAAGGGACGCTGGAGGTGAGGGTGCGTGACGGGCGCGGCGTACCGGTACACGGAGGCCGTCTCACCCTGATTTTGGCCGACAAACCATACTCCGGCAAAGAAAAGGGGCCATACGCCTGGGCGAACCGAGGTCCTCTCCCCGGTTTTGAGCAAAGACCTGGGAGCTATACAATTGCCCTTCCACAGCAGCGTGCCGAAGACCGGCATGGGAAGCTCACCTTTACAGGGAGCGACGCCATGCTGACGCAAAGGGTGGTAATTTTCAGGTGACAGTTTCCAGACCCGCCTGCCTGCACTGCAGGGTTCACATCCTCCCCCACGAACTGATCGAAGACAATCGTAACGGCGAGATCAGGAGCTTCTGCTGCAAAGGGTGCCGTGGAGCCTGGCGCCTTATCGACGAGGCCGGGCTGGCGGACTTTTACCAACGCCGTGACCTGCATGAGGAAGGACTTGAATCCGGGGCCTACCATGAAGAGTACGGAGACGGTTATCTGGCGCGGTTTGTAACCGGCGTAAACGGCTCAGGCTGCATTGATATCCTCATTGGCGGAATGCACTGTATCGCCTGTGTATGGCTGAATGAAAAGATCATCGCCCGCGTTCCGGGGGTGCTCAATGTCCGTATCAATTATGCCGCAAACCGTGCACGTGTGCTGTTTGACGCCGATGTAACCACCCCCGCGGCCATCTTCCGTAGAATTCTGGAGCTTGGCTACGTGCCGCGCCCGTATTCGAGATCTACCGCCGAGTCGGTCGCCATTGCAGAAAAAAAAGACCTCCTCATACGCTTCGGCACCGCGTTATTTCTGACCATGCAGCTCATGGCGTATTCCTTTGCACTGTACGCCGGCCTGTTGCAGGGTATCGCCCCGCAGATGAAGCGTTACCTTCAGTTCTTCTCCCTTCTGGTTACCATGCCTGTGGTATTCTATGCGGGGTGGCCGTTTCTGAACGGCGCCTGGCGGAGTATCGTGAACCGGGCGCCGAATATGGACCTGCTTATCGCAACCGGAGCGCTCTCCGCCTTTCTCTACAGCATTTACGGCATCATTGCGGGTGGCGAGGTATACTGCGAGACCGCCGCCATGATCGTGACCCTTATCCTTGCCGGACGGCTACTCCAGCATGCGGCTATGCGACAGGCTGCAACCGGCGTGGAACGCCTGCTTGCCC
>JBAQKZ010000105.1:0-12406 GCA_049301475.1 Geobacteraceae bacterium
CACTATATCTCCAGGCCGGGCCAACCGCGCCGCCAGCCGGATCGCGTCGCGTCGCGATTCAAGGGTGGTGAAACCCTTGTCATTAAACCCTTCCGCAAGCTCATCAGGAGCGTATTCCCTTATTTCCAGCGGCAGTATCCCCGCCCGAACCTCTGTAATGATGGCCTTTGGCGTCTCACTACGCGGGTTGTCGGATGTGACAATGGCCAAATCGCTGTAACGTCCGGCGATCTCGCCCATTAACGGGCGCTTTCCCCGATCCCGGTCGCCGCCGCAGCCGAACACTGTTATGATCCGGCCTGTGGCAATCTCCCGGAGGGTGCGGAGCACGTTTTCCAGGGCGTCCCCGGTATGCGCGTAATCGATCAGCAAGGCCACCCCCCGTTCATTCTCGATCCGTTCCAGCCTTCCGGGAATATTGGCGTGCCCTTCGATACCTGCGCGGATCGCCTCCAGCGGCAGTTCCATGGCAATTCCCACAGCGGCGGCCGCGAGTATGTTGTACAGGTTGAACCGGCCGAGCAGCCGTGACTGAAAGCCGATCTCACCCTGGGGGGTCGCCAGCAGGCCGCGAATCCCCTCAACCGAGAAAACAACCTCACGGGCAGTAACACGTGCTTCCGGCCCCATGCCGAAGCAAACGACCGGACAGGCGGAGTGGCGGGCGATTATTTCCCCATAAGGGTCGTCGCTGTTAATAACGGCCTTACGCCTGGGTTTGTCCTTGTCCGGATTCAGCAACTCGCTGAAGAGACGCAACTTGCTGGCCAGATACGAATCCATATCGTGGTGGTAATCAAGATGGTCGCGGGTAAGGTTGGTAAAAACACCGATGTCGAATCGGCAACCGTCCACCCGGCGCTGTTCGAGCGCATGCGACGAAACCTCCATCACCACGCCGCGCGCCCCGAGATCGACAAGCTCCCGCAGTGTCCGTTGCAGGTCAACCGATTCGGGAGTGGTGTTCGGCGCTAGGATAGCGTGCTCACGGAAGCGGTAACTGACCGTGCCGAGAACAGCGGCGGGGATGCCGGCCTGTAACAGTATGGCCTCAATCAGATAACTGGTGGTGGTCTTGCCATTGGTGCCGGTGATGCCGACGAGCGGAACCATGGCAGTCGGTTTGCCGTAGAAGAGCGCGGCCATCAGTGACATGGCCAGACGGGAATCGGCCACTTTTACAAATGGGAACCCCTGCGGCACAAAGGAGCTGTCTTCTACAACAACGGCGACCGCACCGGCTGCTACCGCTTGTTCTACAAAGCGGTGTCCGTCAATCTCCATTCCCCTTAAAGCGAAAAAGAGACCCCCGGCCCGTGCCTGACGCGAATCATAGCAGAGCCCCTGGATCTCCAGTTCGGTGTCGCCGCCGACAGCCAGCGGCACGATGGATTCTATCAGGTTACAAAAACGCATTTAACCTCATCTTCAAAATAATTACGAAAGGGCTTTCCTTGTACCTCCGCTACTGCTCAGGCGGAAGGCGCAAAGCGTACCCACACCTGGTCGGCCGGGTTTACCCTGCAACCGGCAAGGGGTTTCTGCTCCACGGCCCGACCGCTCCCGATCAATTTGACATTCAGGCCATGCTTCTCCATGCTACGCAGCGCCTGACGCATGCTCATCCCACGGAAATCAGGCATCCGGCATCCCTCGGCTGCATTATACATTATCCCCCCGGCTGCCACGGAAACCTGGTCCGTCGGAGTACCCGCCTTGTCCTCGATGATTTCAGGCCGCTTTTTCAGAGGCTGGTTCGGTGGGACTTTCAGATAGCAGAGGGACTGCAAGGCAATGGCGCTGAAAGCCGGAGCGGCCACTACCCCACCGTAGGAACTGGTTCTGGGCTCATCAATAACCACTATTATCGTCAACCTGGGATTGTCAGCCGGCACGAAGCCGACAAACGAAGCAGTGCGCTTGTCCACCGAATACCACTTGGTGATCGGGTCTACCTTCTGCGCCGTACCGGTCTTGCCCGCAACCTTGTAACCTTCTACCACAGCGCTCACTCCTGTGCCCCCCTCGGCTGCCACCCCTTCCATCATACGGGCCACGGCCCGGGCGGTTTCCGGGGTGATGACCTGTCGGCGGATTTGGGGCGCAAACTCCTTTAGGACCTCGCCGCTGTCGTCGGTGATCTTCTCTACCAAGTAAGGCTTCATAAGCTTGCCGCCATTGGCGATTGCCGACACCCCAGTAACCAGCTGCAGTGCGCTCACCGCGATTCCCTGCCCAAATGATATCGTCGCCAGATCGATCCCGAACCACTTGCGCTGATCGCGAACGGTGCCATTCGCCTCGCCGGGAAGGTCGATTCCGCTTTTGTCTCCGAAACCGAACCCATGCAGATATCCTGCAAGACGCTCCCGTCCGAGCCTACATCCGATTTTTGCGGCGCCGATGTTGCTTGAATACTTGAGAATTTCGGCAACACTGAGCCTTCCGTAACGGTGGGTGTCGTGAATGGTTCTGCCGCCGACACTCCAACTGCCGTCCTCACAGTCAAAGCCTTCGGTGGGCGAAACAACCTTTTCTTCCAAGGCAGCCGCGATCAGGAATGTCTTGAGGGTGGAACCGGGCTCAAAGCTGTCCGAAATGGCCCGGTTGCGCAGGGCCGACTGGGGGTACTTGAAGTAGGAGTTGGGGTTGAAGTCTGGGTAATTGGCCATCGCCAGCACCTTGCCGCTCTGCGGCTCCATAACCAGGGCAATGCCTCCCTTCGCCCGACTCGTCTGAACCGCCTTGGACAACTCCTTCTCCGTGATGTACTGGATGTTCTTGTCCAGTGTCAAGGTAACGTTGTTTCCCTTGGAGGCGTTCTTGACCACGGGCCCCTTTAGCGCTATATCGCGCCCAAGGGCATCACGCTCGGTAACCAGGTAGCCGGTCGCCCCCAGGATTGTTGAGTCATACCTTCGCTCGATCCCCTCCAACCCGTCCGGATCGATACCTGTAAAGCCTATGACATGCCCCGCCGTCTCCGCATTGGGGTAATAACGCTTACTCTCCTTTACAAAGCCGATTCCTTCAATATCCAGATATTTTATCCTGGTTGAAAGTTCCGGAGTCATCTGCCTTTGCAGCCAGACAAAGTTGCGGCTACCCGCAAGCTTTCGCTGAAGATCTTGCCTGGTCATCCCCACGAGAGGCGCAAGCCTGGCTGACGCCTCGGCGATATTCTCCATGTTGCGGGTCTCGGCATAACACGAGTCCATCTCTATTGAAACGGCCAGCGCCGCGCCGTTGCGATCATAAATGGCGCCGCGGCCCGGTGTGAGTTGCACGATCTTCTGGTACTGCTTTTCAGCCTGCTTTAGAAGTTGCTCCCTCTGTATAACCTGTAGATAATAAGCGCGGGCCGAGGTGATTAGAAAGAAAAAGGCAAATAGTCCCCCGATTATCCGGATCCGTATCCTGGCCCATTTCTCCCGTTTATCATTCATCTGACCAAAACCACCTGCTGGTCGTTAGGAAGCGCCATGCCGAGCTCCCCCCTTGCCAGCGCCTCTATGCGCGCCGGGGTCTTCAGCGACGCCACCTCCAGCCGCAGACGGTTAAAATTCTGCTGCTCTTCCTTCATCTGCCGACTGACATCCACGATCTGAAAATTCAAGTCGACAACTTTTACCCGCGACCATACATGAAAACTGGAAACCACCGTAAAAAGCATCATCACCACAACCAGATACAGAAACATATCCCATCTCAGGGGATATACCGTCTCAATTCTCCGAGGCGCGGCAACCTTTGTGTAAGCAGTTCTGGCGTTTCCCATGTGAATTTCCTCCTCTTTGTTAGGAGCCTGTCGGACTCCTAGAGTTTTCTGGCAGCTCGAAGCCGTGCGCTACGAGACCTGGGGTTGGACGCTGTTTCCACGTCGCCAGCCATGACCGGCCGACCCGTCAAAACCTTCAACTGGGGACGAATGGAGCAGATACAGCGCGGCAGTTTTTTTGGGCAGTCACACCCTTGGGCCAGCCGCCGGAAACAGTGCTTGACGATCCGGTCCTCCAACGAGTGAAACGATATGACTACTGCCCTTCCATCGCAGTTGAGATGCCTGATCCCTTCAACCAGCCCCTTCTCCAGGCTTTCGAGTTCGTTGTTGACTGCGATCCGCAAGGCCTGGAATGTTCTTGTTGCCGGATGAAGCCGTTCCTCCCACTTGGCGCGTGGAATTGCCCCCTTTATGATATCCACCAGTTGCAGGGTGGTCCCGATATAGGCTGTGGTTCGCGCCTGTACGATGAACGCCGCAATTCGCACCGCCCATCTTTCCTCGCTATAATCCCGGATGATCCGCGCCAGTTCCTGTTCCGGCAACCCGTTCACAAGGTCGGCTGCGGTTTCGCCGCTGCCGGGGTCCATCCGCATGTCGAGGGGGGCGTCCTTCTGGAAGCTGAATCCCCTCTCGCCGGTGTCCAGTTGATGGGAGGAGACCCCCAGATCGAGGAGGAAACCGTCAATCCCCGTTACTCCCAGTTCTGCCAGGGTCGCCGACAGCGCCGCAAAGTTCCGCTGCACCAGCCTTACCCTGCCGCTGTACGGCGCAAGCCGCTCAGTTGCCGACCGGAGAGCCTCAGGATCACGGTCAAAGCCTATCAGAAGCCCATCGGGGGCGGATGCCTCCAGTATCTGCGTAGCGTGGCCACCGCCGCCGACTGTCCCATCCAGATATACGCCGCCGGACCGTGGCGCCAGATAGTGGATCACCTCCTCTTGCATGATCGGGAGATGCCGGAAACTCGCCACTACAGGCCAAGCTCCGCAGCCGCCTCAGTGCAGGAGGGGAAATTCTTCATATCCTGGGCCCGCACTTTCTCCCACTCAGTCAAGCTCCATATCTCCGCTTTCTTCAGGGCGCCCACAAACAAAATTTCCCGCTCAAGCGCGGCGCTCTCCCTAAGGTGAGGCGGAACAAGCATTCTGCCAATCTTGTCGGCGTTGCATTCAACCGCCGGAGAGATGATCGTATGCATGATGCTGTTGCGCTGGGCCGAGGTGAGCCCCTTGCTGTTGAGAAAGTTATCCTCGAACAGGAACCACTCCTTGTAGGGAAAAATCAGGAGGCCGGAGCTTTGCGCCCCTCCTTCAATATCCACCGGATACGAACTGGTAACAAAAAAACGCTCGTCACCGAAGGTCTCGATGAGCACTTCTCGAAATTTGGCAGGCAGGCTGGTCCGTCCCTTGGCATCAATGCTTGTCTTGAAAAGCCCTCGAAACATGCTTGCTCCGGCACAATTTTCCACTATTTCCCACAATTTACCACTCTGTGAGCAAACTATACAAACCAAGTTTGGAGTTGTCAAGATAAAATTCAACAAAGAAAATTATTTTTTATCGCTTTTTTAAGGGGTTAAGAGGAGGGAATGTGGCAGGAAGGGATAAACCAAAGCCGATAAAGCCGGGCCCAGACAAGGATGAAATTCACAATGGATTTTAAATATTAGAAACCCGGTAGTTTTACGTTATTAATCGAAATATTGCAGAGCACAAAATTCAGTTGGGCTAGGACAGATTTTGTCGATTTTGAAGGCCAATAGTTGTTCTATTGATGCTCGTATTACAGGCGGATCACAGACCCCGCATGCAAAATGCTCTCTGCAATAGTGAACATGTTGGTCACGCTGCCGACGACCAGCTTATCCTTGCGGTGAAAGAAATCGAGACATACCCCGCAGGAAAGAATCTCCACCCCGAGGTTGCCGAGTTTTTCAAGGGCTTCCAGCGCCTCGGACCCTTCTGTTGTCAGCATGATCCCGGTATTGAGAAACAGCATGCGGTCCGGTAGCTCGTCCATGTCCAGTAGGGTAATAATGAAGTTTTTCATAAGGAGCCGCCCCAACTCCTCAGGCCCACTCCCCAGGCAGTCGGTGGCAATCAGCATCACCGTGAGGCCGTTTTTCAGCCCCTGTGTCTTCCCAGGAGCTTCGCCCGTACCGGCGATCTCCAGGAGATACCCCCCTTCCATCGGCGTCTCCTGGACTGTAAAGCCCCGGCTCACTGCAAACCGGGTCACGTTTTCACGGGGCGCCCCGTCATCCAGAAGCACCTGTAACAGCTCTCCTCCGCCTTCTCCCAGCGCCCGCTTGACCGTCACTACCGGCAGTGGGCAGGCCATGTTTCTGCAATCTACGGTTTTCATAGTGTCTCCTAGCATTTCAAGTATTCTCCTCCACATTTAGCGTATATTTCCTCAGGAGCAACCCCTTTTTCGAGCAATGCGGCTTCGACAGTTTCCCGGTCTGACTTGGCATAGCGTATGGCCAAGCCGCAGTCGGATGTCAAGGCCCGCGGCGACGGGATCAGCAACACTGCAAGCCGCAACTCCTTGAGGAGTTTTTCCGCCTGCATCACACGGTGAATGGAGTTGAATATCGCCACATAATCGCCGTCGTTAACCATAGGATAATCCTTCCTTTAGCTTCTGAGCGCTGTTGCCCGATCAGACAGGTTTTTTAAGCAACTAGCGCATTGACAAACATCCCGCAAATTCATACTATGCCTACAGAGGAAGCTGTTATGCAGGTCATCCTGACCCTTCTTGGCATCATCGTGTTTGCTTGCGCAATAAACCTGCCGATGGGGTATCTTCGACAGAATTACGAAAAATTCAGCTTCGGCTGGTACTTCTACGTCCATATCTCTATCCCCGTCATCATCTACCTCAGAGTGAAAGCCGGATTTTCATGGAAATTCATCCCGTTGATCCTGGCCGGCGCGGTGATCGGCCAACTGATAGGCGGGGGCCTTAACAAGGGGAGGCCGGGCAATGGCTGAGAAACGCAGGAAAATGCCGCGTCCGATAGCCGTTGCCGATATCCTGGCCAATGCCCTGCGAGGCAAGCCGTTGGAGAAGCGCCTGAAGGAAGGGAAGATATGGCTGGTCTGGGACGATACGGTCGGGGCTCAGATCGCAGCCAAGGCAAGACCGTCCGGCTTTCGCAGCGGGGTGCTGACCGTTATGGTGGCCAGCGCTCCCTGGATGCAGCAACTGACCTTCCTGAAAAGTGGGATCATCGAAAAGCTGAATGCACGCCTTGGCGAAGAGCTTATCCAGGAGATATATTTACGTGCCGGCAAGCCCGAAGTTCCCCACTCCACACCGCCGCACCCCAAAAAACAGCCGCGCTCCCTCTCTGCTACCGAGCGCCTGCAGATCGCCGAGCAAACTGCAAACATCGATGAGCCGGAGTTGCGCTCCGCCTTCGCCAGACTCCTGGCAAAGCACCTTACCGAAACCAAACCCTCCGGAGACGAATGACCAGCTCCCACCCCTTTCCCCTTCATCTGATTAAAATACCATCTATTCCAAGAATCCGAGCCACTTCCCCGCTGTAGTTTCCATCTTCGTCACGCACGAGGAGCGGTGGCTCCACATGCAGCTCCCCCCGCCTCCCCTTGGCCAGTTCGATCAGAAACATGGTCGCCACGCCGGATTGTTTGCCATGCGCCATCCGCAGCCTGAGCGGCGCCAGCTTCAACTCTGTTGAAGCATTCAGAAGTTCCGTCAGGCGCGAAGGGTGATGAATGAAGCAGATGCGACCAGCCGGGGCAACCAGGTACTTGGCGATTGCGAGGAAATCGGCAAGGGTGGCGGTTGACTCGTGCCGGGCAAGGTCACGGCCTGGCTGCGGACTGATCCGTCCGGCGCCATGTCTGCGAAACGGCGGGTTGCTCACCACGAGATCAAAGGAAGAGGCAGGCAACTGCCGCTTTAGCTCCATGATGTCGGCGTCAACGATGGAAATCCTGTCATCCAGGCCGTTTAGTCCGACATTGCGCCGGGCCAGCTCCGCCATCGGCCTCTGAAATTCCACCCCCGTGATAATAGCGTTTTCCGCCTGTCTTGCAAGGATAAGTGGTATGACAGCGCCGCCGCACCCCAGATCGATGGCCCGCTCGCCAGGTCTGATCGAGGCGAAGCCGCACAGAAGCAGCGGATCAATGGAGAAGCGGTAGCCTCTTGTCGGCTGGACAATTCGCAGCCTGTATCCGCTAAGCTCATCAATGGTTTCCCCGCACTTCACGCCTCAATCCTCGCCGCCTTGAATTTATCCCCTTCCCCCCTGTTACTCCGTCTTCTCAGACAGGCCTCCCGCCCCATCATCAGGGCGAAGAACAAAAATGACGTCAGGGTCATGCATTTGCCGATCTTGAAGGAGAGCGGGTCAAACACGAAGTCAACCGTGTGGCGACCGGGGGTTAGATAGACCCCGCGCAGGATATGGTCCACCGGGTAAATGTCCGTAGGCCTCCCATCAACCTCGACCTTCCAACTCTTGTAGTACTTCTCCCCCAAAACCAGCAGTGCATTGCCGGTAACGACAGCCTGTATCTCTATATGCTCCCCTTCGTAGCGGGTCACCTTGACCTCGCCGTGGCTCGCAACGGCCCCGCTGGACGGCCTGTCCATGTAAATGGGGGGCGGACTCTCCACCAGCGCCAGCCGACGAGGGTCAAAGGAAGGATTTTGCAGCACGCCGAGTGTCTGTGCCGGATTATTGCTGATCAGAATCGCCGGGACGAGCCATGCTTTCGGTAGCACGGCCCGGTTTTCCACGACCACCTCGCTGCCATCCGGCGATTGATAAACCGGCGCAAACCTGTTTCCGAGCTGCGCCCTGTCCTGGGAATACTGAGCCGGTTTATAGATGAGGTACTTCACGTTCATCATGTCCGGCATGGCCGAGTTCAGGCTGAAGCTGTCCAGAAACTCCTGCCAGCGGCGCTGTTGCACAGCGTTGGAGGTAAACATGACCGGTATCCCATTGCTCACATATTGCATCGGGTCGGAGCCGTCCATAGGCAGGGTCCGGAACTGGTCGCCTCCTTTCGCAAGGAAATCCATCACCGGCGTCTTCACCCCCTTCACATGCTCCGGCTCCTTCACCAGAAACATGAACTTGTCGTTGATACGCCAGACATCCCCCAAATAGAGGGCCATGAGGAGAAGCGGGGCCACCCTGGCAGTCATCCAGCGCCGGGTGAAGGCAAACAGGGCGACGGCATACAGTGCGGCAACCGCGGTGGCCATGCCGGTCTCGGCTACAAGATTGTTCCAGCGCTGGATTACCAGTTGCGGCCCCTGTTCGTAGCGGGTCGGCTGTACCAGCAACTCGTAAAACCTGCCGATCCAGAAATCTCGCGCAACTATCTCAATTCCCAGCATAATGCCCAGACCAACAGGTAAAGCTACTATCCCATAAATATATCGTGTGAATGCCCTGGTCTTTCTGCTCTCCTCGTTCAGTAAAATGTCGATCCCCCTTGCGGCAAGGAGCCCAAGCCCCAGCACAGGAATGAACATCATCATCTTGGGTACCCGGAAACGGTTAATACCAGGGAAATAGTCGAAGAGGAAATTATAAAACGGAGTGTACTTCCCCATGGAGAAGAGCATGCCGCCGATGATCCCGGTCAGCGCCAGCCAGGTGTATTTGTCACGCCTGAAAATGAGCGGCAATGGCAACAGCAGCCAGGGGAGAAGCCCCATGTAGTCGGTGGTCTGGGTAAAAACCATTCGCCCCCAGTAGTAGGAGTTGATGTTCGGAGGATTTTCGCCGGCTTCCTGTCGGGAAAGCCCGAAAAAGCCGGGAATGACAAAGGTTGCCACCTCTTCCGGGGGGAGTGACCAGGACATGGCTTCCTCCCGGTCAAGGCCGCCACCCCCCTGGTTGGCGCCGCTCTGTATCCCACGGTTGGTGTCGGTGGACCAGTTGGCAAGGGGAACCAGCGAGATCGCCACGGTTGAAAGGAAGAACAGCATGGTTATCAGGTTGAGCCCTACCAGCCGGGCAAACAGGGGTTTCCTTCGCTCCTTTTCCTTCATCAGAATCCCTATTGAACGCAAGATGCCGTACACGCCGATGCATAGACAGGTGTAATAGGCAATCTGCCAATGCCCGCCAAAAAACTGAAAGGCCAGAATGAGGCTAGTGGCCATGAACCAGAGTACCCTGCGGGTCTGAAAGGCCTTTTCAAAGCTCCAGAACGCCCAGGGAGCAAAGGTGATAGTGGCGATTTTGATTACGTGGCCCGCATTGATCAGGGAAGCATTTTCCGGCGCCAAGGCAAAGATTAGTCCGCCGAGGGATGAAGCGACACGGCCCGCGCCGATGAGCCGGCAGCAAAAGTAAACGCCGACGGCGCCGAAAAGGAGTTGCAGGGCAATAAACCAGGCTACACAGGAGGGAGCGGGAAAGAGGTAGAAAATAAGCCCCCGGTAAAAATGAAAATGGTTGGCGATTCCACCTCCTTCATCCGTGACGCCGCCATTGACAAATATATTCCACTGTGGGGAGAGGGGTATCTTGAAGATATCCGCCAAACTCCCTGTTTTTACACCCACGACCCCCCAGTAAAACTCGTTGATAATATCCGGAGCGCGGATGATCATGTCGGTAAAGAGAATTCTCCCGAAAAAAATCAGCAGAACTCCCATCAGCAGTGCAAGAACCAACATGTCTTTTTTACGGTCGTTCATAACTCCGGGGACTCCTTGTAAAATAGTGACAGTTTGGCGGCAAAATCTTTCCATTTGAATCTTGCCAGCATGTAGCTGCGCCCGTCCTCTCCCATGTAACGCCCTTTCTCCCGGCACACAAGGAGTTCCACCGTCCGGTCGACCATCTCCCCCCAGTCATAAGGATCACAGAGAACTCCCGATTCCCCCGGCTTGATGTATTCGGCAAGCTGCCCAACGTTATCGGCAACCACAGGCACTCCAGCCAGCAATAGCTCCGTCAGCTTGGCAGGGCACTTTGACCGGTTGATCAGGTTGTCGGCAAAGGGATAGATGGCCACGTCGCCGACGGCGAGATAATCAGGAATTTCCGCCGGTTCAGTCCATCCCGCGAGCAAAAGCGCCGGGGCAAAGCCCATCTCTTTCCCTGCCGCCAATAGGAGTTCCTCTTCGTTGTTCCTCCCCTTTCCAACCACGAGAAAACGTACCCCAGGAACACGGCGGTAAATTTCCGCGAATATGTAGTGTAGCTTCTCCTGGCTGAACTCGAAAAAACGCGTGTAAAGGAGTATCACCGGCGCTCCGGCCGGTATGCCGAGACTTTCCCTGACATGAGAGCCGTTTCCGGCTGGTGTGTCATCCACGCAGTTGGGAAGATAAAGAACCTTTCCCGGCGCTATCCCCATCCCCCAGACCTTGGTCTGGAGCGTGCGGCTCGCCACGGTCACTCCGCGGGCACTTGAGGAAAGCCATGCCTCCTGGAACCGGAAAACGATTCGCTCGGCGGGCGAATATGGATGCAGGGCGTTCATCCCTCCCTGTCCCTCCCAGTCGTCGCAATCCACGAACAGCGGCGGCAGGCGGATACCCAGACGTCGCAGAATGACCAGCAGCATCGCCGCAAGCCCGCCATACCCCTTCGGTTTGAATAGATGCACAATATCCGGCTTTTCCTCCCAGATTGCCCGGAACATGCGCCAGGAGAGGATGAGCGCGACAACAGCCCTGTTCCCGGCGCTCAAGGTGATATTGCGGACCTTCACCCCCCGTACCGTCTCCACCTTGCCAGAGTCCTCCGGATTGATGTAGGGGGGGGCGACAATCACCACCTCGTGACCGAGCTTTTGCAGCTCAGCCGCCAGGGGGAGCATCCTGGCGATCAGCGTCCCCTTGGGGCGGATGCCGAACGGGGCGAGGAAGACGATCTTCATGACCTGACCACCTCCTGGTAGAGATCGATATACTCCGTAGCACGCGTTGTCATGTCGAACCGCTCCCGCACCAGGGCATAGCCGGCAGCCCCCAGCCGGTTGCGCAGTCCGGGGCTCTCCAGTAGCTCATCGATCCGCTCTGCCAGAGCATCCACATTGCCCGGCGCAATCAAATAACCGCTGACCCCATCCGCAACAACCTCCCGCATCCCCTCCAGATCGTGGGCGATAACCGGCACGCCGCAGGACATGGCCTCCACCAGGGCCATGCCGAAGGATTCTGTCAAGGAGGTATGCACAACCAGGGAGGCATCGGCAAAAACCCGGAAAACGTCAGTGGTCGGTCCGGGGAAGAAGACCCGTCCCGAGAGCCCCTGCTCTTCGGTAAAGCGTTTCAGATCATGGACATATTTATGTGCGGACAAACCGGTAGTACCGTACAGCCAGAGCTCGGCATTCCTATTCCGCAGCCGTGCGAAGGCCTTCAGCAACAGGTCCTGTCCCTTGTTCCTATTAATGCTGGCGACCATCACGACCCGGCGGCCAATTCCTTCGTGGAGAATCGGAGGCTGATCGGAAAAATGCATGGCATTGACGATGGTCCTCCGCGACCGGCCATGCCGAAGGATTCTGTCAAGGAGGTATGCACAACCAGGGAGGCATCGGCAAAAACCCGGAAAACGTCAGTGGTCGGTCCGGGGAAGAAGACCCGTCCCGAGAGCCC
>JBAQKZ010000106.1:0-16649 GCA_049301475.1 Geobacteraceae bacterium
AGTGTCGCACAAAAAATGAGACAGCTCATGAGAAACGTGCGTATGGTCTTTGACTATTTGAAAATGACTCAAAACTCCTGTCCAGCATGACTGCTCACATGGAGAACAAATTTACCGTGCCCCGGCAGTGCTTTCCGCTTGACAAAAATCCTGGAAACGGCTAGACTCTATCAGTTGTCGGGGCGTAGCGCAGCCTGGTAGCGCACCTGCTTCGGGAGCAGGGGGTCGGAGGTTCAAATCCTCTCGCCCCGACCAAACATCAACAAGTTACAGCATCCTCGTAGTTTTCCAGCATTTTCAGACATCCTCCCATGATAACTCGTATGCTACCCCCAAAGTTGTAACTTTTATCGAAAGGAACAGAAATAATGGCAAAGATATACGCAGTGGGCGTCGGTCCCGGTGACCCGGAGCTCCTGACCAGAAAGGCGGAACGTATACTGCGGCAGGTTCCGGTCATCTGTGCGCCGACCGCCAGCCCCGTAGATTCAAGCTACGCCCTCTCCATAGTTGAGCCGTTCCTCGATCCGTTCCGCCAGGAGGTGATTGTCCAGGTCTTCCCGATGCGCAGGGACCAGGCAGGACTGGAGGAATTCTGGGAAACCGCCGCCGACGACGTGGCGGAGCGGGTACAGGGTGGGCAGGACGTTGCGTTCATAACCATCGGCGACCCTTTTCTCTACTCCACCTTCCTTTACATCTACCGCATCTTCAGAGAAAGATATCCTGACATCCCCATTGAAGTGGTTCCGGGGGTATCCAGCATCAACGCCGCCGCCATTGCCGCCGGAATGCCGCTAGGCATGGCCTCGGAGCGGATCGCCATTATTCCCGCAGCCTTCGAGGAGGAGAACCTGCGGCAGATACTTCTGGATTTCGACACGGTGGTTCTCATGAAGGTGAGCCGTGTCTTCGACGGGATTTACGCCCTCTTACAGGAGCTGGGGCTGGAGAATAACGGAGCGTTCATCCGTCGGGTAGGGTCAGCCGAAGAAGAGGTGGTGTTTGATCTCGCGTCACTGGTGGGGCGGAAGCTCGATTACCTGTCGCTGTTGATAGTGAAGAAGTAGGCGGGGCACAGATTGCGGGAGTTGTTTAAGGGAGGAATCCCCACAAAGGCCCCTCCCCCGCCAGTGCCGGGGGGAGGGGCTTTGTTTTGGGCATTTACGAGATTATTTTGCCGCCGCCTTCTTGTCGGCCAACGCCTTTTTGAGGATTTCTATCCCCTTCTGTGACTCGTCCACCGACCGGGTCAGCGACTCGCGCGCCATCTCCGGGTTGTGGAAACCGTCGGAGTTCTCGGCGGTCCAGTATTCCCACAGAATGTGCGCCTTCAGATGCTGGTCCTGGGCCTGCTTGATGATCTCGGCGTCAACCCCCGCATCCTTGGCTATGACGATCTTGTCGATCAAGGCGGAGAGCCAGAACTCGGCCTTCCTCATCTTGCCCCTGATATGGGCCTTGATGGAGTCGATGGCATACCTTGCCTGCTCCTCGGTCCACTTCGGGTGGCATTTGGCGGTCAGACAGGTCTCCTTTAGCTGGACCCGTGGGGTGACGGCGAAGTGAGAGGTATAGACCTTCCCGCTCTTCTTGTCTTTCACCTTCGGGGTGTGGCAAGTGTCGCATTGTACGCCAGCCTTGGCGTGCTTCGAGTTGTAGTGGGTCTCCGCCTCGGGGTGCTGGCCTTTCCAGAGGAGACCGCCGGTCAGGGCGTGCTTGAAGTCCAGGAATCCGACCTTGTTCACGTAATGGTCATATAGACCGAACACGTCCATGTAGGGTAAATGGTTGGTTCTCCTGTCCGACATGGTGATGGAGTACTTGGAGGTGTCGGGATTCTTCGGATCGTATCCCGGGTTGCAGTTGTACTCCACATGGCACTGCCCGCACTGGAGCCTGGCGTCGTATTTCTCAAGGAGGGCGATCTTTCTGGTAAAACCACGGACACTCATGTCTATGACCTTGATGTTTGTGTGCTTCGGGTCCTTGTGCCAGAGGGTGTCTGCATCCGCCCTGGTCAGGGCCTCGATCAGGCCATCCCGGACGATCCTCGGCTTGGCGGCGTGCGGATCATGGCAGGTGAAGCAGTTAAGGCCGTGCTGGACATCCTTGGCCACCTGTACGACGTTGGACTTCCGGGACCAGGTGGCGCCAGGCACATCATCGCCCATGTATCCCCATTTGAGGATATTATCCTGGGTCTTGCACTGGAGGCAGACCGGGTTTGCCGCCGCCGCGCTCTGGGGGATAAAGGCTTTATGCTCCTTGACATCCGGGTACTCGTCCTTCAGGACATCCCACGCCTTTCCTTTTTCAAATATGTACCCCCAGCCGTCCTTTCCCTGGAACCTGCCGCCGTACGCCCGGTCAACGACCAGGTGGTCGATGAGCATCAGGTTGTGGCTTCTTGTCAGGTTATGCTCCTTTGTGAAGCCGTGCCCCATCATCAGCTTGTCCCAGAAGGGGTTTGGCGCCCGGTTCGTGAGCTGTGACTTCTCATCCCGCGCAGGCCGGTGATACGCCACCTGCATGAAGCTGTCATACTGTTCCTTGTGGCACTGGCCGCATGCCTCCCAGGAGGTATCCGTCACAGGTCGTGTCTCGGCCCCCGGATTCTTCAGGTGTTTCTCCAGGCCGCTGTGACAGCCTACGCAGTTTACATTCGCGTGCTTTCCCATCTTATGGAGCGACTTGATGGGGTCGTGGCAATCGTAACATGCCTCGACCTTTACCGGATTCTCCGTCTTCTTCGCCTTCGCCGTCGGCTTTGCCTTGGCGGCAGTCGATATGATCGGCAGCGCCAGGGCGAGCGCCGCTCCCCCCACAATGGCCATTACGGTAAGCTTCTTTTCCCACATATCAATGTTCTCCTTTCCATGCCGGTGAAGACGAAATGCTTACGGCAAGTCGCGTAGCAGTTACCCCAAAGCGATTAAAGCTCGTAGCCGAGCCAGAACCAGAATTTGTTTACGTCATTATTTGTAGCACCTACCCCCGGATGAACCGCGTCATAGGCGGCATATTTCAACCCGATGGTGAATCTGTCGTATTTTTTTACGGCCTGCAGGTCAATCTCGTTGCCATAAGCTATGCTGCCGGCATCAGAAGAAAAATAATGATAAACGGCGCTTAAATTGACACCCATGACGGCGGCGCCCAATTCCCCATAAATATCGTCAAGACCGGCAACAGGAGTTACCAGGAAGCGGTCGGCCCATCCGTTGAATTTGTGAAGGGTGGCAAGCGGTGTGCCGAAGGCCGGCTTAACACCATTGTTGGCGCCAAGCAGTTCATACCCCCCCTTGGCGGTCACGCCAAAGTATGTGGCCCCCAGTTCAGCCGCAACATAATCGGAGGATCCCCCCATCGCGTCGGCATAATCCGACTGGTTGGCGTATTCGGCTTTATACAAAAGCGTTACAGGATCAAACTTCCGCTTTCCCTCAAAACGGATGCCGAAGGTTTTACTGTCATCAACCCTTCCGTCCAGGTCCAGCAGATAGGCATACGCCGTCACCGTGCCCAGGTCGAACCCGGAATAGGCCGCGTCAAAAAGTTGCGTGTCCATATCGGATTTGACGCCAATAATATTATGTCTTTCAAAAAGATAGGCGTAAGTAAGGGTGGTATCCTTGATGACCTTTGTCTGGGCAGAGAACGCGGTAAAGGTCTGTTCATTCTGACGCCACCCCACATTGCCCACAAAACGGTGTGTCGGCAGGATCAGGCGCTGGTTGCCGACCTTTAGGGTGGTTTTCTCGAAACCGGTATATTGCAGATAGGCCTGGTTAAGCTCCGAAATCAGCGGATCGGCAATCACGCCGTATCCATTCTTGTCCGGCCTGTCGTTATTGGGATTGGCGCCCGAAAAGGCGTCATAATTGTCGAAACCCAGTTTATTGGTGCTTTCCAGTTCCACAAGAGCTGAAAACCCTTTAAATTCGCCGGTTTTGTAGCCGGCGCGGACACGAATGGTGGACGCCTCCCCCCGGTTCGGGCGAAGATCGTCCCCGGCATATTCATACCGGTAGTTCAGGTCCAGCAGGGGAGTGCCGCTTTTCAGCGCATTCAAAAGGCTTTCTTCTGCCTTGACCGGCGCCGCATTTGCGGCGATCAGAGCGGCAACAGCGGCCACCGCCAAAATCTTTTTCTTGATACTCATAACATACCTCCTTGGTTTGGAAAATAGTACACTATTCAACACATTCATCTCACAAGTGCTGAATAGTTACGAAAAAACAATTTCCAGCCTGTCAGCAGGGTATTTCCGCGTTCTTTCGATGATAGTAATACCACGTAAGCGCAACGCAGAGACAGTAGAACACGATGAAGAGATAAAGCGCGCCCTGCGGGCCGCCGGTCAGTCTGATTGAGGTGCCGTAGCTCTTCGGTATGAAGAATGCGCCGTATGCGGCGAAGGCGGAGGTAATGCCAACAACGACGCCTGACTCGCGGTTGGCGGTATTGATCGCCTTAATATGGGTCTGCTGGCCCTTTTCGACCAGTTTGTTGTTCTCGGTGATGTATATGATCGGGATCATACGGTAGGTGGAGCCATTGCCGATACCGGCGCAGACGAACAGGATCATGAACATGATGAAGAATCCCGCGAATGCGTGCGGCTCCGTTTTTATACCCAGGAAGTAGATTACCCCGCAGACGGCTACTATCATCGCGAGGAAATTCCAGAAACTCACGCGCGCGCCGCCGATTTTGTCGGCGATGATGCCGCCGACCGGCCTGATGATAGAGCCGACGAGCGGCCCCAGGAATGCGTATTGAAGCGGGTTGATGCCGGGAAACTGCGACTTGATGAGCAGCGGGAAGCCCGCCGAATATCCGATAAATGACCCGAAGGTCCCCATGTAGAGCAGGCTCATAATCCACGCGTGTTTGTCCTTGAGCATCACAATCTGCTCACGAAACGACGAGCGGGCGACGTGAAGATTGTTCATGAAGAACCAGGTCGTTACGAGCGAAAGAAGAATGAAGGGCACCCAGATGAATGCGGCGTTCTGGAGCCAGACCTGTTTAATGACGCCTTTGGTTGTAATCGTCTGCGGATCGCCCCCGAGCGCGCCGAAAAGCCCTGCCGCAATGACGAACGGGACGGTGAACTGCACGATGGAAACGCCGATATTGCCGCCGGCCGCGTTGATACCGAGGGCGAATCCTTTGCGTCTCTTGGGGAAGAAGAAGTTGATGTTAGCCATTGACGAAGCGAAGTTGCCGCCGCCGAAACCGCACAGCAGAGCGAGGAACGCGAAGGTAGAGTAAGGCGTTGCCGGGTCCTGAATCGCCACGCCGATACCGATAGACGGAATGAGCAGGAGCGCTGTCGATACAAGCGTCCAGTTGCGCCCGCCGAGGATCGGCACCATAAGCGCGTATGGAATGCGCAGGGTTGCGCCGGCAAGTCCCGGTATCGCGGCGAGCCAGAAGAGTTCGTTTTCGGTGAATTGGAAACCGATCTCGGGAATTTTAACGGAGGTCGCGCTCCAGACCTGCCAGACGGAGAACGCAAGAAACTCGGCGAATACCGAAAAGATAAGATTGCGGATCGCAACGCTCTTGCCGTATGACTTCCAGAAGGCCGGGTTTTCCACCGCCCACTTGTCTATCCAATATTTCGACATGTCACTCCCCTTGGCTTCCCGGCATGGTTTCCTCAGCCGTAAATAAATAATATCAAATAGTCGTCAGCACGGTTTCTCGGCGTTGGGGCGGAGATAGTACCAGTAGTTGACGATGAAGGCGATTGCGTAGAATACGATAGCGCCGTAGAAAAATGGAGAGGCGGTATTATAACCTTCGATGGATTTGCCGATAAGGATGGTAAATACGAACGGTCCGTACGCGGCTATAGCGGCTGTCCAGCCGATAACGCCCGCGCCCTGCCTGGGGTTGTGCGAGAAGATAACCGGTATCTGGCGGAAGGTGGAAGCGTTGCCGATGCCGGCAAAGAAGAATATGCCAAGCATGAAACCGACGAAGTAGGGGAACTGGGCGAGTGAGGTCGGGTTGAGGTATGGGATTACCGCGACCGCGCATACTACGAGCCCTATGCTGCTGATCGCGGTAATAATGGAACCTGCCCGTTTGCTCATATCACTGATTGGACCGAAGAGCACCCGGACAAGCGAGCCGATGAGCGGCCCGTAGAATGCGTATTTGAGGGCGTCGGGGGCGTCGGGGAATCCGCCGTAAATCGTCTTTATCATCAGAGGGAATGCCGCCGAGAATCCCGCGAAGGAACCGAAGGTCATGACATAGAGGATCGTCATATTCCAGGTATGCTTGTCTTTGAAGATATCGAGCTGATCGACAAAACGGGTTTTGACCGGCACGCGTTTGAGGTAGAGCGCCGCAACGACTGCGATGATAATAAGGAGCGGTATGTACCAGAAGACGGCGTTCTGGAGCCAGATCGGTTTGGAAATCGCCCCCTTCGTGAAGGTCTGCGAAGCGCCGGTCACTACGCCGAGAGAGCCGACGGTAATAATCCAGGGAGTGATAAACTGGGTAAGACTCACGCCGAAGTTGCCGATACCGGCTTGTATGCCGAGTGCGGTACCCTGAAGCCTCTTCGGGAAAAAGAGGGAGGTAGACGGCATGTATGAGGAGAAGTCACCGCCCCCGAACCCTGCCGTGAGAGCGAGGAGTATGAACACCCAAAACGGTGTCGTCGGATCCATGACCGCTATCCCGATGCCGACGCAGGGAATGAGCTTGAGGAGAGTCGCCCACGTGACGACCTGACGAGTCCCGAATATGGGAATAAGGAACATGTGAACGAGGCGCAATGTGCCGCCGGCAAGACCGGGCATGGCGGCGAGCCAGAAGAGCTGCATTTTGTCGAAGTTGAATCCGATCTGCGGAAGCCTGACGACAATAGCGCTCATCACGAACCAGGTGCTGAAGGACAGTAATAGCGAGAACGTGGTGATCGCAAGCGTTCGCCATGCGATAGCGCTACCGGTCTCTTCCCAGAAACCCTGATCTTCTACATCCCATTTTTCTATAGCCGCCATTCGATGTTATCCTCCTATCTGTTAATTAATTCAACGTTGTCCGTTAGTTTCTTGCCCGATATTGTCTTCACTTCAACTGCTTAGGGACTTGTATAATTATTTCAATGCGTTTATGCCGTAGGGGCGCAATGCTTGCGCCCTTGCTGCAATGCAATAATCGATACTGTTGCCATTGCCACCAGGGCGTATGTGGTAATACAAAGGGCGTATGCAATACAGCAGGGCGTATGCAATACGCCCCTACTTGATGATCCTTGACCTCCACCGATACAGAATCGGCGGGTCCTTCAAAAAACCAAACGGCAGGTACAGGAGGTGCACCAGCTTGGTGAAGGGGAGAATGGCCACGATGAGAAACGCCACCGCCGCATGTAGCTTGAAGAGCAGGGGTAAATCCGCCACGTACTCCAACTGCGGGTTGAAAGAGAGAAGTGAATAGAAGTACGGCACCGCCGTATGGAGATACCAGACCGATCCCCACCGCATGAAGGTGGCGATATATATCCCCGACATGGCTTGCAGGATGAGGAGGCAAAGGAGCGCCCAGTCGCTTGCCATTGTAACCCGTTTCAGCATGGTGGAGGCGCCGCGGCGCAAAAGGAGCGCGAGACAGCCGAAAAGCGCGAATAGCCCCAGCGCGAGCCCAATAGTTTCAAGGACGATCAGCGTCGTCTGATTCCCCAGAAGCGTCTTCATGGGGCCGGGGGCGATGACCCCAAAAAAATGCGCAGCCAGGATCGGAATGATGCCGTAGTGCCAGGGATTGATCCCCCAGAAGAGGGAATCCCTCTCCAGGAACTGTGTAGAATAGGCCGTCCAGGTAAGCCGGTTGGAGAAATAGCGGTACGGCGTAACACAGATGAAGAGCGCCAGAGCGGCGTAGGGGAGCACAATGAAAATGAAATTATTCAGCATGGGGCAACCTCCTTACTGTCTGCGGCGCAAAGCAGCCCCGCAGCCTCAACCACCGGTTTCCAGTGAGAATCCTTCCTGTCCGCGAAAACGGCGGTCAACCGTTCCATCCCCGGCAAAACGCTTTTCACAATGAACGTCCGCCGCGCAGCGTCGTTTTCTACCCGCGCCAGATGCGCCAGGAAGCCGAGCAGCACACAGAGGTGATCGGGAAGTTCGTTTTCGACGGGGGCAAAGCCGTGTCGACCGAACTCCTGTTTCAGACCGATCATGTACCCACCCTTCTTCTGGTTGTCGCCGAAGAGATGGTGCCCCAGATATGGCGCGGTTACAGGATTGAAATCAAAGGTTGCGACATATTCCTCCTGTAGCGTCGCCAGTGGAGAGGCCGCAACGAAATCGGCGAAATCGGCGATGGAACTATCCATCCGGCGCTCGTCCATAAAGCCGCTTACGACGGCGTAGGCTGCTTGCAGCTCCTCTTTCCCGGCGGGATAGTCGAGCATGTCGGCAAGGGATGCATATGTATCGGCAATGGTCATTTTCCTCTCCCTGTCTTCTTTAGGATGCCGAATCCCGCCTGGCCTTTACGCGCGTGTGGATCCTGCTCTTCCCGCTGTTGGCTTGGGATGATATACCGTTCGCGGTAGCCGCCGATGGTAAAGAGACGATAGAGGCGCATGGCCGCCGCCTCATCGAGGCCGACCTGCCGGAGAACATCTCCCCCCACGGGTTGGCCGAGGTTTTTGCTCCGCATGAAGACCCGCAGGGCAATGAGTTTTTTCAGCGCCTCATCGATAACTCCCCGGTTACCCCCCGAGAGCAGGCTTGCCAGAAATCCGACAGGCGCCCGAAGTTTCTCCAGGGACGGGATGGTTCCATGTTCCATCAGTTCGTGTATATCCCCGGTGGATGCGATCACAGGGGAGAGTGACGGGATATAATAGGCCATCGGCATGGTCCGAAACTCGGGGTGCAACGGCAGGGCCAGGCCGAATTCCTTTACCAGGGCGTAAACAGGCGATTTCTCGGCCGCCTCCAGCCACTGCTCGGAGACTTTGTTCTTGCGGGCGGCATCCTTGACCTTGGGATCACGCGGATCGAGGATCACGGAACGATGCGCCGCCACCAACTGGTCGTCGGGCGCAAGAAGCGACTCTTCAACCCGGTCGGCGTCATAGAGGAGAACGCCGACATAGCGGATCCGGCCAACGCAACTGTGGGCGCAGGCGTTGCACTGGCCGGTCTCGGTGCGGGGAAAGCAGAAGATACATTTCTCCGCCTTGCCGCTGTTCCAGTTGAAGTAGACCTTCTTGTACGGGCAGGCGCTGGTGCAAAAACGCCACCCTTTGCAGACCTCCTGGTCCACAAGAACAACGCCGTCCTCGCCCCGCTTGTAGATCGCCCTCGAAGGGCAGGAGGCGACGCAGGCCGGATTCAGGCAGTGGTTGCAGATGCGGGGGAGGTACTGCATGAATATCCGCCCGTAATCCTCGATAATCTTCCGGTCTTCCAGATTGACATCTTCCGCAGCGTAAATCTGGGAGCCGGACAGGTCGTCGTCCCAGTTGGGGCCACCCTTGATCTCATCGATCCGTTCGCCGGATATCTGGGAGAAGGCCTCGGCCACCGGCTGGTCGTTCCCGGAAGGGGCCTTGTAGAGGTTGCCGTAGTCGAAATCGAACGGCTCATAGTAGTCCTCTATCCTGGGCATGTTGGGCTGAAAGAACATATTGAGGAGCGTCGGCCCCTTTCCCATCGCCCGCAGCTCCAGCTTGCCCCCTTTTGAAATCCAGCCGCCCTTGAACTTGTCCTGGTTCTCCCATTTCTTCGGATAACCGACGCCGGGCTTGGTCTCCACGTTGTTCCACCACATATATTCCGCGCCTTTGCGGTCGGTCCAGATATTCTTGCAGGAGATGCTACACGTGTGGCAGCCGATGCACTTGTCCAGATTAAATACCATCACCATTTGCGCTCTTACGTTCATCGCCTCACCCCCTCAACTTTCTGACAACCACGTAGCAGTCACGATTCACCCCGGTCGGCCCCCAGTAGTTGAAGTAGTAGCTGAACTGGGCGTAGCCGCCGAGCATGAGGGTCGGTTTCAGGCGGATACGGGAGAGGCTGTTGTGGACCCCTCCCCGCTTGCCGCTTTTGCGGGACTTCTGGATGTTGAGGGTTCGCTCCGGCGCGTGATACATGACCGCCGCCCCCCGTGGGATGCGGGATGAAACGATTGAGCGGCAGACCACGACACCGTTGGCGTTGTAGACCTCTATAGCCTCGTTGTCCTCGATTCCGGCGCTGGCTGCGTCTTCGTGGTTGATCCAGACCGCCTGCCCGCCACGGGAAAGGGTCAGCATCCGCAGGTTGTCGCTGTAGGTGGAGTGGATGCTCCACTTGCCGTGCGGGGTGAGGAAGTTGAGAATCAGCCCCGTTTCCCCTTCTGTCTCGTCGAGGAGCGCCGGATTGAGCTTCCCCTTGAAGGTGGGGAGCCCCTCGTGGAACTCGCCGTAGTAGGGGTGGTCCAGGTAGAGGGACTGGCGGCCGGAAAGGGTTCGCCACGGCACGCCGTACTCCACGTTCAGGGTATAGGGGGCGTATGGCCGTCCGTCGTTTACAAGACCGCTCCAGACAGGACTGCTTATGGAGCGGCGAGGCTTCTGGGTGATCTCCTCCCAGGTAATGCGGAAGTCGCGGGAGCCTTCGGCTATCTGGGCAAGCGGCTTGCCTACCCGCTTCTCCAGGTTCTTGTAGGCGCGGTAAGCCAGTTCGCCGTTGGTCTCCGGGGCAAAGGCCATGATTACGTCGGCCACGATCCGTTCATCCTCCAGGTCTATACAGGTTTTGCCGCCCCAGGAGCGGGTCGGCATTTCCTTGAGGAGCTTTTCATGGACGTCTTCGGCCTCCCATGCCGTGCCATGCGCATGGAGGTGGCCGATGCCGGGCCCAAGGGACATAAAGCGATTGTAAAGATTGACGTAGTCCCGCTCGACGATAGGCAGGTTAGGCATGGTCTTGCCGGGGATCGGCTCGCACTCGCCCAGTTTCCAGTCCTTTACCTCGCGCTGGGCGATCTCGCCCAGCGTATCGTGTTGGAGGGGGGCGGCAATAATGTCCTGGAACGGCTCGGGGAAGTGTTTCGCCGCCAGCTCGCTCACCATTTTGGCGATCTCGGAAAATATCTTCCAGTCTGATTTCGACTCCCAGGCCGGCGGCACGGCGGCATCCAGGCAGTTGACGAATGAATGCATGTCGGTGGTGTTCAGATCGGATTTCTCGTACCAGGTAGCCGCCGGAAGAACGATGTCGGAGTACATGGTCGAGGTATCCATCCGGAAGTTGAGATCCACAACCAGATCCATCTTCCCCTCTGGCGCCTTTTCATGCCAGACGATATCCTTGACCTCTCCCTTTGCAACCTCCTTCGCGGTGAAGCTTGAGTTGGGGGCGCCTATCACATGTTTGAGAAAGAATTCGTGTCCCTTTGCGCTGGCCGATATGGCGTTGCCGCGCCAGATGAACCAGACCTTGGGGGAATTTCCCTCCCCGTCCGGGTCTTCTATGGCGAAACGGGTCTCTCCGCTCTTCAGGCGAGCGATGAGCCACGCGCGTATCTCGTCGTCGGTGGTTGCGCCGGCTGCCTTGGCGGCTGCGACAAGATTCAGGGTATTGTCGTTGAAGTGAGGCGAGAAGGGGAGCCAGCCGAGCCGGACCGCCTTGGCATTGAAGTCGGCGGCGTGTAGCGGCATCTTTTCGCCGGTTTCGGGCTTGAAGTAATCAACGAAGCTCCGGTCGTAGCGCCACTGGTCGGAATGCATATACCAGAAACTCGGCGTGTTCTGGAGCCGTGACGCCTTTGTCCAGTCCTGCGCCATGGCGATGGATGTCCAGGGAGCAAGCGGCACAACCTTCTCCTGCCCGACGTAGTGGGCCAGACCCGCGCCGTTGCGCCCCACGCTGCCGGTCAGTATCAGGGCGGTAATGGCGGCCCGGTAGATCAGGTCATTGTGATACCAGTGATTGATTCCGGCCCCGACGATGATCATGTTCCGGCCGCCGCTCTGCTCGCCGTTCAATGCCCACTCACGGGCCATTTTTATGAGGGTTTCGGCGGCTATGCCGGTGTATTTTTCCTGCCATTTCGGTGTGAAAGGCTTGTCGTCTTCGTAATTCGCCGGATAATCACCCGAGAGTCCGCGGGAAACCCCAAACTGGGCCATAAGCAGGTCGAAGACGGTTGCGACGGTTATTTCGCCCTCCCTGGTCATGACCCTGCGGGTAGGAACCTCCCGTATCACGTCTCCATCCGCTTCGAAGATGAATCGGACCCGGCTTGTCCCTTCCCCCAGAAAGCTCAGTCGGCAGTCAATCTCCTTGCCGTCAACCATATCCTTCATGTCCAGGTTCCAGGTCCCTACGGCCTTGCTCCAGCGTGAACCGAGGCTTCCGTGGGGAATGCGCACGTCACCGGACGCATCGGCCACGCACAGGGTCCACTCGGCATGCTCAAGGGCCGCGCCTCGCTCCATATCCGCCGCCCGGAGGAATTCACCCTGGCGCAGGACCCCCTCCTTTTCCGTGAGTTTTACAAGGAATGGGAGGTCGGTATAGGTGCGGACATACTCCTCGAAGAAGGGGACCTGACGATTGGCGTAAAACTCGGTGAGAATGACGTGGTTCACCGCCATCCAGTAGGCGCCGTCGTGCCCCTGCTCCACCGGAAGCCAGGCGTCGGCGAACTTGCTCGCCATGCTGTAGTCCGGCGACATTACCACCACCTTTGCGCCCCGGTAGCGGGCCTCGGAGAGGTAGTGGGCGTCGGGTGTGCGGGTCATTGGAACATTGGAGCCGCAAAGGACAATATATGAGGCGTTGAACCAGTCGGCCGATTCATTGACGTCCGTCTGCTCGCCCCAGACCTGGGGCGAAGCGGGGGGAAGATCGCAATACCAGTCGTAGAAGCTCATGGCGACCCCGCCCAAAAGCTGAAGAAAACGGGTGCCTGCCGCATAGCTGATCATCGACATGGCGGGGATCGGCGAGAAGCCGATCACCCTGTCTGGGCCATATTCCCTGGCGGTATGGATATTCGAGGCGGCGATCAGTTCGATCACCTCATCCCACGACGCCCGGCGAAATCCTCCCATGCCCCGTTTGCCGGTATAGCTCTGCCGCGCCTCCGGATTGTCCACGATGCTCCGCCAGGCCTCGACCGGGTCGTCGAACCGGCTCCTTGCCTCGCGCCACAGGTCTATGAGGGCGCCGCGCATGTAAGGGTGCTTTACCCGCAGGGGGCTGTACAGGTACCAGGAAAAGCTGATCCCCCGCTGGCAGCCGCGCGGCTCATGGTTGGGGATATCGGCGTTAAACTGTGGGTAGTCGTTGGCCTGAAGTTCCCATCCTACGATGCCGTCCTTGACATGCACCATCCAGCTACAGCCGCCGGTGCAGTTGACCCCGTGGGTAGTTCGCACCACCTTGTCGTACTGCCACCGGTTCCGGTAAAATTCTTCCCACTCCCTGGCGTCAGGGGAATGCTCATCCTTGATCCGCTCACGCGACATTATCCGATCCTCCTCTTGTAGAGAGTCAATCCCAACATTAACAGCGCAAACAGACCGGCGCCCGCAAGGGGAAAGGCGGCCGAAGAGCCGCCCGCTTTCCGCACGGAGGCATCCTTGCACAGGGCGGCAAGGGCCGTTATCTCGTCAGCGGTCAATGGCCGGTCGGCATAGGCCTTTTTCATGACCGGAAATTTCAGCAATTTGAGCGCGCCCCTGAAGCCGGTTTCACCCATTTTCCGGTAGGATTTGGCGAGGTCTGCAATGGAGAGGTTCCCTCCCTCAATCCCGTAGCCCCCCAATGAATGACAAGCGGCACACGGGGCGCCGCCATTGGCGAAGCGCTTTTCTCCGGTGAACAACGCCCTCCCCTGGGCGATGAGTTCCGGCGTTGCCACTATTTCTGCATGTTCGTCCGTAGGCAGAGAGGCTTTTGGGGCGGCTGCGCCACCTGTTCCGCCTGCTTCAGCGAGATAGTCGATGATTTTCAAGGCATCGTCATGGCCTATGCCCAGGTTCGGCATCTCATAGCCATGCTTTTTGACCAATTCCAACTGGATCGGGTCTTTTTTCGCCGTCAGCTTGTCCGGCTCCATTATGACGGACTCGAGCCATTCATGCTTGCGCTTGACGGCTACCCCACTCAGGTCGGGTCCGCCCGCATCGCCGCCGCCGATGGTATGGCACCCTGCGCACTGCTTGTCGAAAAGCTCCTTCCCTGAATCGGCATGCGCCACGGACGTTGTAGCAAGCAGAACCAGCATGCATACGCAAAACGACACCCGCCTGTAAAAGTCAGTCATTGTGTAAAACCTCCTGACATAATAATCTCTGCAAGGAAACGCGGCCTGATTTTGCCCATTCTATCATTATTTTTCCTTGACCTGAGTCAATTTTACAGATTTTAATACAAAGGCATCATCTATACAGGGAGTTACAGGGAGTTATACCAATTTCAAATCAAAGATGCAGTCAAGGCGGCGAGGATTGAGGCGACGAAGGCATACAACCAGTATGTTGAGGAGCCGAGGACGAGCCAACGAAGAGGGCGCTTTGATTTGGAATTGGTATTACGTGCGTCGGAGAGGTGGCTGGAGGCTGACAGACGGCTACGTTGAGGCGGCCACGACGAAGCCAGCAAGGTAACCGTTTAATTCCGACCCCGTCAAAGATGGTGGAACTTTCCCCACAAAAAATGTAACATCGCAGTGTGTAATTCAGTTAAATCCATTCCGCTTGAATTCCGCCTTGGACAAACCTATGACAAAGATCACATTCGGCATAACCGGCATGTCCTGCGTCAACTGTGCAACCCGAATTGAGAAAGGCATCGCTGAAACCTCCGGCATAGAAAAGGCCTCGATCAACTTTGCAATGGAGGAGTTGACCGTTTTATATGACGAGGCGGTGACCAGCATGGAGATGATCGAGGGGCGTGTAATATCCCTCGGTTACGGCATCCTGAAACCGGACGCGCAGGGAACCGGGCGGATCACCCCGCAAATCGACTGGTTCATTAAGGGCCTTATCTTTTCGCTTCTCATCTCGCTCTGCATGTATCTGCATTTCCGGCCTATGTTGAAGTGGATGAACCTCCTGTTCTCAACGGCTGTGCAATTTACCGCCGGGCTCACATTCTATATCGGCTCATACCGTGCCCTGAAAAGCAGAAGCGCCAACATGGACGTGTTGGTGGCGCTTGGCACGTCAGCCGCCTACTTCTACTCCCTTGCCGCATTCTTCGGCGCCTTCGGTCCCGACAGCGAGATATTCTTCGAGACCTCCGCCATGCTGATAATCTTCGTCCGGCTGGGCAAGTACCTGGAGGCACATGTCCGGGGAAAGGCGAGTGATGCACTAAAAAAGCTTCTCCGGCTCCAGGCCGACAAGGCCCGCCTGATGGATAACGGAGAGGAAAGAGAAGTTCCTGCCTCGACCCTTAAGCTAGGAGACGAAGTTTTGGTGAGACCGGGGGAGACCCTGCCGGTTGACGGCATCGTTTTAGAGGGGACATCCAGCGTTAACGAATCTATGGTGACCGGCGAATCGATCCCGGTGGATAAACAGGCCGGGGGTAGCGTCACCGGCGCAACGATTAACCTGACCGGAGTCCTGAGAATCAAGGCTACACGTGTAGGAGATGAAACCCTTCTGTCCCAGATCGTAAAGATGGTGCGGGAGGCCCAGGCGGACAAGGCACCGATCCAGCGCTTTGCGGACCGGGTCTCCGGGGTGTTCGTCCCGGTGGTTGTCGCCCTTTCCCTTTTCACTTTTGCCATCTGGTATTACGGATTTCACCAGGAATTCCTCTTCGCCTTCAAGCTCGCCATTGCCGTGGTTGTCATTGCCTGTCCCTGCGCCATGGGACTGGCGACCCCGACTGCCATCATGGTGGGAAGCGGCATCGGCCTCAACCGTGGGATACTGATCAAGGGGGGGTCCGCCCTGGAGAATATCTCCAAACTTCAGGCGATCCTTCTCGACAAGACCGGCACCCTGACCAGTGGAAAGCCCGCGCTTACCGATCTGGTCCCCGCCCCAGGTGTCAACGAATTGCTGCTTCTGGAATATATGGCTGCTGCGGAATCCCGGTCAACCCACCCACTGGCCCAGGCCGCCATCCAGAATGCTGCGGCCCGTGGGATCCTGCCGGGGCCGGTGGTTGATTACCAGGAACGGGGAGGCTTCGGTGTGTCATGTGGCTATAAAGGCACCATCCTTCTGGCCGGAAACGCCCGATTAATGGAAGAGGCGGGTATATCGGTTGCGGATATGCAAAAAGATGCGGCCCGGCTGGCCGGGATGGGGAAATCCCTCATATATCTGGCATGCGACGAACGGCTATCTGGCGTGG
This sequence comes from Geobacteraceae bacterium, assembly GCA_049301475.1. Classification (GTDB taxonomy): domain Bacteria; phylum Desulfobacterota; class Desulfuromonadia; order Geobacterales; family Geobacteraceae; genus JBAQKZ01. The sequence goes on from JBAQKZ010000106.1 coordinate 16,368, forward strand.
CCGCGTTTGCCGATATCCTCAAGGAGAGCTCGGTACAGGCAGTGAAGGAGCTGAAGCGGATGGGAATCGCCACATTCATGATAACCGGAGACAATCGTCAGGTGGCGGCGTCAGTGGCAAGGGACGCCGGGTTGGACGGATTCGAGGCCGAGGTGCTTCCCGACCGGAAGCGGCAGGTGGTTAAGGAATACCAGCAGCAAGGATTGTACGTAGGGATGGTGGGAGACGGCATCAACGACGCCCCTGCCCTGGCCCAGGCGGACATCGGCATTGCCATAGGAG
>JBAQKZ010000107.1:0-5133 GCA_049301475.1 Geobacteraceae bacterium
ACGGCATCCGGTAAAAAGCACTTCACCTACCGCATTATCATCACTACCACCAGCCACTGGAGCGAGCACGCTGAAGATGCCTTGTGCAACCAGCAACCGCCGGTCAGCAAGATAGACCTGCATGATCTGGAAAACAGCCAGATCGACTGGAGCAAATATCAACCAAAAAGCGCGGTAATTCTTAAAGCCAAAAAGCAACTGCGTCCACACCAGACAAGCGCTCTGGACGCAGTCAAATACGGACTGGCGCAAGCCGACCGGGGCAAGCTCATCATGGCCTGCGGTACCGGCAAGACCTTCACCAGCCTGAAGATTGCCGAAAGCCTGGCCGGAGCGGGCAAGCGCGTGCTGTTTCTGGTGCCGAGTCTATCGCTACTGTCGCAATCACTCACCGAATGGACACAGGAAAGTGAAACCCCGCTCCACAGCTTTGCCGTCTGCTCAGACAGCGACGTAGGCAAAAAGCGCAAGAAGGACGACGACGCGGTTCAGACCTTCACCCACGAATTACGTTACCCTGCCACCACCGTACCATCCCGGCTCGCGGCGGAAATGACCAAACGTCATGATGCGTTGCATATGAGCGTGGTCTTCAGCACCTACCACTCCATTGAAGTCATCAGCCGCGCCCAGCGCGAACAGGGACTCGCCGATTTTGACCTGATTATCTGCGACGAAGCGCATCGCACCACCGGCGCGACCTTTGACAGCGAAGACGAAAGCGCCTTTGTCAAAGTCCATGACGCCGAATTCATCCGTGTCGCCAAGCGTATGTATATGACGGCCACGCCACGCATTTATGGCGACGTCGCCAAGGCCAGCGCCGAAAAGGACAACGTGGCGCTCTGCTCCATGGATGACGAAAGTCTGTATGGCAAAGAGCTGCACGTCATCACCTTTTCGCAAGCTGTCAAGCAGGGCCTGCTCGTCGATTACAAGGTCATCGTCCTGGCGATTGAAGAAACCCATGTCAGCCGCCGTATTCAATCCCTGCTGAAGGACGAAAACAACCAGCTCAAGGTGGACGACGCCGCCAAAATCATCGGGTGCTGGAAGGCGCTTTCCAAGCAGGGGCTGACCGGCGACCTGACAGGTGACAACGCCGCCATGCAGCGCGCCGTGGCATTTTGCCAGGTTATCGAAATCTCCAAAGGCGCCAAAACGCACAAGGTCAGCTCCAAGCAGATCGCCGGTATGTTTCAGAAAGTTGTGGCGGCGTATCAGGAAGAAGAGACAGAGCAAACCGCCAGCCTCATCTGCGAGGCTGCGCATGTCGATGGCAGCATGAACGCCAGCGAGAAGGAGGTTAAACTCGACTGGCTAAAAGCCGAGCCTGCGGCGGATACCTGCCGAATCTTAAGCAACGTGCGCTGTCTTTCGGAGGGGGTGGATGTGCCGGCCCTGGATGCCGTGCTGTTTCTCACCCCCCGCAATTCGCAAGTGGACGTGGTGCAATCCGTTGGCCGGGTCATGCGCACTGCGCCGGGTAAAAAGCGCGGATATGTCGTCTTGCCGGTGGTCATTCCGGCAGGCATGGAACCGCACGAGGCGCTGAGTGACAACAAGACATACGCCGTGGTGTGGCAGGTGCTCCAGGCGCTTCGCTCGCATGATGACCGCTTTGACGCCATGGTCAACAAGCTGGATTTGACCGGCAAGGACACCAGCAAGATGGAAGTCATAGCCATCACCGACAAGATTGAAAAGAAACAGGAAAAAACCAAGGGCGCCAAGAACAGGGAGGCCGGGAAAGGTGGATTTACCATTGGTGAAGCAGTCAAACGCCCGGCCAAGGAAGACCAGTTCGACCTTCAATTTGAAATCGGCGAAATAGAGAAAGCCATCTACGCCAAGCTGGTACAAAAATGCGGCAACCGTCACCACTGGGAAGATTGGGCCAACGACATCGCCAAGATCGCCCGCACCCACATCGACCGCATCACCGGGATTCTGGAAAACGAAGCCAACAGCAAAGAACGCGAAGCTTTCAAGGCGTTCGTCTTTGAGCTGCGCGACGACCTGAACGACAGCGTCAGCGAAGGCGAAATTATCGAGATGCTTGCCCAGCACCTCATAACCAAACCGGTATTCGACGCCCTGTTTGAAGATTACAGCTTTGCCAGGCACAACCCCATGTCCCAGGCCATGCAGGGTGTGCTGGATGTGCTGCAAGAACATCACCTGAACAAGGAAGCGGACACCCTGCAAGCCTTCTACGACAGCGTGAAAATGCGCGCCCAGGGGATCGACAACGCGGCAGGCAAGCAGAAGATTATAGTCGAACTCTACGACAAATTTTTCCGCAACGCCTTCCCCAGGATGACCGAGCGGTTGGGCATCGTCTATACCCCGGTGGAAGTGGTGGATTTCATCATCCAGAGCGTCAATCACATCCTGCAAACCGAGTTCGGCCAGACGCTGGGGAGCAAGGGGGTGCATATCATCGACCCCTTTACCGGCACCGGCACGTTCATTACCCGCCTGCTGCAAAGCGGGCTGATTGCCCCGGAAAAGCTCCCATACAAATATAAGAACGAAATCCACGCCAATGAAATAGTGCTATTGGCCTACTACATCGCCGCCATTAATATCGAAGCGGTGTATCACAGCATTGCAGGCGGCGACTACCAGCCGTTTGAAGGCATCTGTCTCACCGACACTTTCCAGCTTTATGAAAAAGAGGACTTGATTAGTGAGCTGCTGGTTGACAACAGCGCCCGCCGCAAGCGGCAGAAGAAGCTGGATATACGGGTTATTATCGGCAACCCGCCGTATTCCGCCGGGCAGAACAGCGCAAATGACAATAACCAGAATGTGGCGTATCCGTATCTGGATGAACGTATACGTAGTACCTACGCAGAACGGTCAAAAGCAACTTCGACAAAAAACCTTATGGATTCATATATACGGTCTATCCGATGGGCAAGTGACCGCATTGGTAATAGTGGGGTAATTGGCTTTGTCAGTAATGCCAGTTTTTTAGATTCAAGCACCGCCGATGGCCTTCGCCAGTGTCTTGCTGAGGAGTTTTCCAGCATCTATGTGTTTCATTTGCGCGGCAATGCCCGCACCTCTGGTGAATTTCGACGTAAGGAAAAGGATAACGTCTTCGGTATGGGCACCCGTACTCCGATTGCCATTTCCTTGCTGGTGAAAAATCCGGACGCTACGCAGCATGCACAAATATATTTTCACGACATTGGTGACTACCTGAATCGTGAAGAGAAGCTGGGACAAATCAGCACCTTCGTCAGCATTGCTGGAATTTCCAGCGCAAGGGGATGGCAAACCATCACTCCAGACCAGCACGGCGATTGGCTAAACCAACGCGACGACGACTTCAGTGACTTCATCGTAATTGGGGATAAGAATAGCAGCGGACGCGGATTCAGGTTGTTTGATAACTACTCGTTGGGTTTAGGTACAAATCGAGATGCATGGTGTTACAACGCATCAAGAGAATCTGTCGCCACCAGCATGCAACGCATGATTAGCTTCTATAATGCGGAGCTTGATCGCTATGCCGCTGTAGCAGATAACTCAGAGCAGCGGATAACAGCTCAAGCTTTCATTAATTCAGACCCCTCAAAAATTGCATGGTCAAGCAGTTTGGTTTCAAAATTTGAGCGCGCCATTTATGGTTCTTATCGTGACGACGCGACCCTTGTCAGTCTTTATCGGCCATTCACAAAGCAATGGTTATACTACGATGGAATGTTCAACCATCGTGTTGGACAGATGCCACACATTTTCCCGGATGCGATGGTTGACAACTTGGTGATTTGCGTGTCTGGTGTCGGTGCAAGATCATTTTCAGCTTTAATTACCGACACATTGCCTTGTCTGGACAATATCGAAAAAGGTCAATGCTTCCCGCTGTACCTGTACGACGAACCTGAAGCTACAACACCAGAACAAGGCTCTCTGTTCACCACTTCTACCTCGACCAAATCAGAAAGAAAACGCCGCGATGCCATCACCGACGAGGGGCTGGCGCATTTTCTGGCCGCCTATCCCGGCGAAACCATCGGTAAGGAAGACGTTTTCTATTACGTCTATGGTCTGCTACATTCACCGGAGTACCGCGAGCGGTATGCCGACAATCTGAGCAAGGAGCTTCCGCGCATCCCCTGTGTGAAAACCGCTGCCGTTTTCTGGACATTCAGCAAGGCGGGTCGTGCGCTGGCTGAACTGCACCTGAACTACGAAACCGTGGCGCCCTATCCGGTCAAAATCGACAGCAACGGCAAAAAGCTGACCGATGCCGACTACCGGGTGGAGAAGATGAAGTACGGCAAAAAGGGCAAGGACAAAGACCTCACCACACTCCATTACAACGACAAGATCACCATCACCGGCATTCCGCTGGAAGCCTACGACTACATCGTAAACGGAAAACCGGCGCTGGATTGGGTAGTGGAGCGCCAGTGCGTAAAGACCGACAAAGAGAGCGGCATCGTCAACGACGCCAACGACTGGGCGGTGGACACCATGAAAAATCCGCGTTACCCTCTTGAGCTGTTCCAGCGGGTTATCACGGTCAGTTTGGAGACGATGAAGATTGTGGGGAGTTTGCCGGGGTTGGAGATTTGAAGTCAAAATCGTAACCCCTCCTGTCCTCCCCTTACATAAGGGGAGGGACGTACAGGCAACGATGGCGGTGTTTAAGGCTATGATTTTGCTTTGGTTTTGCCTCTCCACTAAGCCCCCCTCTTAAGATAAGAGGGGCTGGGGGAGTTATGAGCCTTTTTTGCCGGTGCAACCATTGTTAATGTTACTGCGGAGGACTACTATGACGGAACAGCAGGAATACTACCTACACTTTATGATTTGCATTGATCGACTTAACAATGCTTGGACAATCCTGAATGCTGTTAAGGCGGCAGAAGGGAATTCATTAACTGGGCCCGCGTTTCGTTACGCATTGGTTGAATACTCCACACCATACACTCGATCTGACGGTCAGATCAAACGGTGCCGAAGGCTTGCAACTACATGGATTCCTTCAGTTTAGTGGACCCATTGGTCAAGACAATAATCCTTTGGGTTTAAGATGGTAGTTTCTGCTTTTGATTTTGGTTCTACCCCTAAAAAAGCTTTTCGTTCTTTGAATTTGTCTACGATTCTTGCTCC
>JBAQKZ010000108.1:0-3295 GCA_049301475.1 Geobacteraceae bacterium
GCGCGGCGGTCCGCGCAGTGGCCGACACCTCCCAGTAGGCCGCGAAGCCGCGAAAGTGATCGATCCTGACCATGTCGTATAGCAAAAGGTCGTTTCTGACCCGCGCAATCCACCACCCGAAACCGTCCGCAGCCATACGTTCCCAGTTGTAAAGAGGATTGCCCCACAACTGGCCGGTCTTGCTGAAATAATCCGGCGGCACACCGGCCACCACCGTCGGCCTGCCGCTCTCGTCAAGGTGAAACAGGCGGGGGTTGGCCCAGACGTCCGCCGAATCATATGCGACAAATATGGGGATATCACCCATGACCTCGATGTTCCGGGCGTTCGCATATGCCTTGAGCCGCCGCCACTGCCGGGCGAACTGCCACTGCATGTACTTCTGCTCGCCAATGGCCGGGCCAAGCAGCCCGGAAAACTCTTCAACGGCCTCCGGCAGGCGGCGGGCGATGCGCCCCGGCCAGAAACGCCAGTTCTTTGACTTGTAATGCCCCTTAAGCGCCATGAAGAGCGCGTAGTCGTGCAGCCAGAAGGTATTGTCGCAGAAATGCCAGAATTCCCGCTTTCGCGGCAGGTCGTCAGAGGCAAAGAAGTTTGCCGCAGCCCGGCCCAGCAAACCGATCTTGAAGGGGACGACCCGCTGATAATCGATCCTGTCATCGGGAAGAGAGACATCCAGCTCAGCAGGGTCCAGGTCACCTTCTTCAGCGATGGTCTCCAGGGAAATCAAGAGCGGATTGCCGGCGAAGGCGGAATAAGAGGAATAGGGTGAATTGCCATAGCCGGTCGGACCCAGGGGGAGCACCTGCCAGAGGGACTGGCCGGCCTGGTGGAGGAAGTCTGCAAACCTGTACGCCGCTTCCCCCAGGGCACCGATTCCACCCGGACCGGGAAGCGAGGTGGGATGAAGCAGGATGCCGCTTTTTCTTAAATCAGCCAAGATCAAGCTCCGTTTTCGCCAACTACAGATCGTGATGAAACCTGAACAGCAGATAGAAACACCCGACGCCACCAATGCCCATGAGCAGGTCTCGTGTCCAGGGGATCGGCAGATTAAGCATGGAATATATGATAGGATCGAGTATGGCCGTGGTCAACAAGCCAACAGCTCCCCATGTGAGAAGTTTTTTCATTCAGAGGCTCCTTGAGAAACCTGTAAAAGCAAACACAGTGGCGCAATACTAGCACAATTTCAGCCGGTATGAAATCAACTTCATTCTACGCCTGGACGAACTTCCTCTGTCCATAGGCCTCCTTATTTGCTACAATTTTACCAATGAAGCTCCTCCTTGCCACGCTCCATGCCAAATACGTCCACAATTCCCTGGCGCTTCCTTATCTTGCGGCTTACTGCGCCGGCGTCGAGGGGATCGAAACCGTCATACGCGAGTTTACCATAAACGAGCCGACCGACGAGCCGCTACGCCGGGTTGTGGCGGAAGAGCCGGACGTGGCGGCCTTCTCCTGCTATATATGGAACATAGGACAAACGCTCAAGTTGGTTGCGGACCTGAAGAAGGTACGGCCCGAAACCGTCATACTGCTTGGCGGGCCCGAAGCCGCCCACGATGCATTCGAGATCATGGAGCGGCAACCGGCTGTTGATTGCATTGTCCGGGGCGAGGGTGAAGCAACCCTCCGGGATATCGTGGAACTCCTGGCGCGGGCTGGCAGAAATAACATCGGCGGAGTGTCGCTGGCGGAGGTCCCCGGCCTCATTTGCCGGACAGCTGGGAGAATTGTCGCAACCGTATGCCGCCCGCCCATCCCAAACCTGGACAGCATCCCCTCTCCGTTTGCAGCAGGGCTTGCGGACCTTGACAAGCCGCTGGTTTACTACGAGACCTCCCGCGGCTGCCCCTTCTCCTGCGCCTTCTGCTTGTCGTCCCTGGAGCAGGGGGTTCGCTCCTTCTCTCCGGAGCGCATAAAAGACGACCTTCGGCGCCTCATAGAGCGGGGAGCTGCGACCGTAAAGCTGGCGGACCGTACCTTCAATTTCGAGGCGGACCGGGCGGACGACATCTGGGAGTTCATTCTCAAGCACAACCGGACAAGCCGCTTCCATTTCGAGATCGCTGCCGATCTCCTGAGCGAAGAGAACCTCCGCAGCCTCTCGCGTGTCCCGTCCGGCATATTCCGTTTCGAGATAGGCGTACAGTCGGGTAATGAAGCGACCCTCGCCCAGGTGGGGCGGAAATCCGACCTTGCCAGACTCTATGATAACGTCAGGCGGCTGCGGGCCGAGACCGGAGTGACCATCCATCTGGACCTCGTGGCCGGTCTTCCGGGAGAGAATTTTGCAGGTTTCCTCGACTCTCTCCACTCTCTTTTAGAGCTTGCGCCTCATCACATACAGGTGGAGCTGCTCAAGGTGCTGAAGGGCGCCCCAATGCGGCGGATTGCCGAAAAGGAGGGATATGCCTACTCCGACTCTCCACCCTACCGGATACTTCGCACCCCCTGGCTCTCTTTTGAGGAAATCAACAGGATCGAGGCCATTGCGCGCCTCCTCGACCTCTATTACAACAGCGGCCGGTTTGCGGCCACCCTCGCCGCGCTTGCCCGAAGCGCACCGCTTGCCCGGATATTTGCGGATATGGCGACGTTCAGGGAGAGCGTTGAGCAGGAAACCGGACGCTCCCTGACCGCGCTGTTCGAGGCGCTTTGGGATTTTGGCGGAGGGATGACGGCAGGTGAGGAACGGGAGCGGCTCAGGGAGGCCCTGTGCTATGACTACTGTCTGGCCGAGTATCCGGCTGCGGGGAGGCTCCCGCGATTTTTTCCGGAAGGGGGCATGGCAACTGAAGTCGGCGGAGTAAAGGAGAAGCGCGCCGACCTGGCAAGCCGTCTCGGGATCGGCGTTGGAAGCCGTGTGCGGACATTCGGATGGCGGTTTTCAGTTGATCCCCGGCGGGCGGCGGGAGAAGCAGGGGAGACAGCCCTTCTCTTCGTCTATATATCCACACCCGGCAAGAGGTTTGAGGTCAGGGTGCGGGAGATTTCTCCATGTACACCGAAATAAAGCGTCCTGTATCCCCATACGATTGCCACGACACGCGGCCTGCTCGAGGATATGAGGGGAGTGGGAAATGACCGGCGAGGAATGTCTGGAGTTGTCGGTGGTAACGCCCGTTTTTAACGAGGCGTTGACCCTCGGTATGTTCCTGGAGGGCCTGGCGAGGCAGCAGCAGGTGGCCTTTGAGGTGGTTATCTGCGACGGGGGTTCCGACGACGGCACGCCGACGCTGGCGCGGGTACTGGAAAAGGAGTACCCGTTTCCGGTAACGGTCATCAC
>JBAQKZ010000109.1:0-1556 GCA_049301475.1 Geobacteraceae bacterium
ACACTGTTCAATATCGATGCCTCCAAATGTCCGCACTTTTCCAAAATGGAATTTATGGACACCGACGGTAGCGAGTGTGCGGATCCCACGGTTTCCCGCACTCAGCGGCAATTAAAATAAGTAATTCCAATTCCTCACGTAAAATAGAAAGGAGCGTATCCAAATGCCGACATGTAAGGAATGCAAGAATTTTTTTGTTTTGGAAGACGATGATTCTACAGGCGATTGTGTTCAGAGGGTTGTGGACCCCAGGCAGGCGTATTTTAAAGCCAAACCGGTTGGATCGGATGAAGACGCGTCTAACTGCGGCGGGTTTTTGAGCAGATAACCCTCCCAAAAAATCATAAGGAGGCTTGACATGGCGCAAGCAACGGAAAAAACAACAGAGATAAAAGAGCTTGAGGATAAGCAGCAGTGGTGGTGGGCAGCGGAGAAGACCCGTTCTCCGCGCCTGGACTACCTGCGCAAGGCTATCTGGAAAAAGGGCGCCTTGGGCGGCATGTACGCTCCGGGCATAAAGTTGTGCCTCAACTTTCCGGAGATATTCACCGAGGCGTGGAAGAAACACGAGCACGAACCGATCATGCTTAGAAAGGCCCATGCGCTCGCCGCTGTTCTGGATAACATCCCCATATTCATCACGGATCATGCCCAGCTTGTAGGGTATCTGGGCTCCGCACCACATGAGATTGTCTGGCACTGGCAGACCGCCTCCATGATCAACGAGGAGATATACAACGAAGAAGGGACTATTCCGGAGCCACAGCAAGAGTCGCTCAAGAAGATGGCCGAGTTGAACCAGTACTGGGCCGGCAATACCGCCGTTGACAACCTTGTCAGGATACTCGACCCGGAAGACGCGGTCAAGTTCATGAGCGGCGCCATAGGATGGGGGTTGCCCTCTTCGGGCCTTACCTATTCGACCAAGGATTACGAATTCATCTTCAAGGGGTATGACGCCCTGCTTGACAAGATAGACGATCAGATAGACAGCACCAGGAAGCTTGTCAAGGAGGGAAATCCCGGGCCTCACCTGATCCCCCTGTACGACAAATTCAGCCGTTGGGAGGCAATGCAGGTTATTCTGGAAGCAGGCATCCGGTGGGCGGCGCGCTATGCGCGGCTGGCCCGCATCATAGCAGAGAACTTCGAGAGCGACCCGAAGCGGAAAGAAGAACTGCTTCGCATCTCCGAGACATGCGAGCACATACCGGCCAATCCGCCGCGCAACCTTCAGGAATCCCTGCAATTCGATATGTTCATGCAGTTGTTGGCGAGATATGAAACCGCTGAAGGCGCCTGGCCGCATCGACCGGACTATTTCCACGGGCCCTACTACGACAAGGATGTCAACATAGACAAGCGTATAAACAGGGAAGAGGCCATAGAACTCGTAGGCGAGCATATGATACGCGCCGCCGAGATAGGGATGTTCACGCCGAAATGGGCGCGAGAAGGTATTCAGGGGATTACCGGCACGTGGGTATGGACACTGGGGGGCGTAAAGAAAGACGGCACTGATGCATGCAACGAGCTGACCATTGCCTATCTTCAGG
>JBAQKZ010000110.1:0-1883 GCA_049301475.1 Geobacteraceae bacterium
CTGCTATGATGCGGGCCAGCCGCGCATAGCGCGCCGCCCACCGGATGCCTGCTTCCAGACTGACCTGCATTGCCTCCCAACGGCTGAATTTGTCGTACAGGGGGATCAGGTGAGGCCCGGGATTTCCCTCCTTGACAAGCTTCCGGGTGCTGTCTATCTGGTCGTCTATCTTGTCAAGCAGGGCGTCATACCCCTTGAACATAAATATATAATCCTTGGTCGAGTAGGTAAGGGCCGAAGAAGGAAACCCCCAACCTATTGTACCGCTCATGAACTTGACCGCGTCTTCCGGGTCGAGTACCCTGACAAGGTTGTCAAGTGCAGTATTGCCGGCCCAGTACTGGTTCAACTCAGCCATCTTCTTGAGCGACTCTTGCTGCGGCTCCGGCACTGTCCCTTCTTCGTTGTATATCTCCTCGTTGATCATGGAGGCGGACTGCCAGTGCCAGACAATCTCATGTGGCGCGGAGCCCAGGTACCCTACAAGCTGGGCATGGTCCGTGATGAATATGGGAATGTTATCCAGAACAGCGGCGAGAGCATGGGCCTTCCTAAGCATGATCGGTTCGTGCTCGTGCTTCTTCCACGCCTCGGTGAATATATCCGGAAAGTCGAGGCATATCTTGATGCCTGGACCATACAGCCCCCCCAGCGGTCCCTTTTTCCAGATAGCCTTGCGCAGGTAGTCCAGGCGCGGAGAACGGGTCTTCTCCGCCACCCACCACCACTGCTGCTTCCCCTCAAGCTCTTTTATCTCTGTTGTTTTTTCCGTTGCTTGTGCCATGTTAAACCTCCTTATGTTTTGTTGGGCGGGTTATCTGCTCAAAAACCCGCCGCATTTAGCTGCGTCTTCATTCGATCCAACCAGTTTGGCCTTTAAAATACGCCTGCCTGGGGTCCACGACCCATTTCTATTTTTGAGTGGTACCAGTGTTGCCCTTGTTGAAGGGCAATGGCTACTTCTGATCACCTCCTTTATTTCTGTTAGTCGTATTCTCGGTGGCACTGGAAGGGAATTGCGTATTATGCGATTTGTTGCGGCAGTCGGCGCAGAGACCGGCAAAGTTCACTGAATAGTCCCTGATCTCAAAGTCGGCGGCAACAGTCGCAGGGAATGGGATGCTGTCCAGCTTTGGATCATGACAGTCCAAGACAGTATCGCAGGCCATACAGATCAGGTGGTGATGACGCTCGGTGTCCGCGTCGAAGCGGGCCTTGGCAAATGGGCTGTTTATCAGTCGAGCCACTCCCAACCTGACAAGCATTTCAAGAACCCGGTAAACCGTGGTTCTGGAAACTTCGGGAAGCTGTTCACGTACCGCTTCAAACAACAGATCAGCCGTTGGATGATCTTGCCGCTCAGCCAGTGATTCCAGGATGATCCGACGCTGCGAGGTGATTGTAACACCCCGTTTACGGCAGGCGGTCTCCAGATGTCCAAGCTTGAGTGCTTTAAAATCGTTGTATGTTCCCATGTTTAGTATTTAATCGCAGATGGTATTAGTTGTCAAGTATTATTTGAATGATTTAAATGCCGTTTCCTTCTGCTTACCGGGCAAGAGCTTCACGTACCATTGCGTTACGCAGCAGGAGTTTCGTAAGGAGGAGAAAATTCGGGACAGATCAAAAATCAGTTACTGAAAGTGGAGGTAATTAACGGCGTTAGATGTATAGTACCTTTCCCGTAGCCTTGAATACTAAGGAACTGTAAACAAATATCATGGGCATCTTGCATCTCATCTTCAGGCCATCTTTAGCCGAACTTCAATCGCCAAATCCTCAATGTAGCTCTGCTACGTCTGCGGTTTGGCTCAATCAGTTCAGCCAAATCTGACCTAAATCTGAGCGCAATTTTGACCATGTTATTCATTTACAGTTCCTAA
>JBAQKZ010000111.1:0-13469 GCA_049301475.1 Geobacteraceae bacterium
GCGCCCGGAGAACCTGATAATCGGACCTGATCTGATCATCCGTTTTGTACGCTGGCAGGGTGGGCTCTTTTTCTTTCGGGGGCTCCTTGCCTGTTGTCTCAAAGTGATTTTCCAGGTCTTTCTCCCGAATATGCATCGTTTCTTTCTTTTCAGTCTTAGGCAACTCTATACTTTCCACCACGATATCGGGAGTAATCCCCTTTGCCTGGATTGAGCGGCCGCTCGGTGTAAAGTAACGGGCTGTGGTAAGCCGCAACCCGGAATTGTCGGAAAGCGGGATAATGGTCTGAACCGACCCCTTCCCAAAGCTCTGGACCCCCATGATTACCGCGCGCTTGTTATCCTGCAATGCTCCGGCTACAATTTCCGCAGCACTGGCGCTGCCGCTGTTTATAAGCACAACGACCGGGTAATTAGGCTCCTTGGCCCCTCCCCGCGCGGTGAACCTCATTTTGGAATCCTTTTCTCGCCCTTCCGTATAGACAATCAACTGATTCTCTTCCAGAAAATGATCCGACACCTTGACTGCCTGGTCAAGAAGCCCGCCCGGGTCATTGCGCAGGTCAAGCACCAGCCCGCGAAGATTGCCGCCATTCTCTTCCTTTAACGTTGCGAAGGCCTTTAAGAGATCATCATCCGTCTTTTCCTGGAACTGGGCAATGCGTAGATACCCGAACCCTTCATCCAGTGTTTTGAACTTGACGCTCTTTACCTGGATTACATCTCTGATAAGCGGAAATTCTTTAGGTTTCTCAAATCCTTCCCGCATGATGGTCAATGTCACCTTGGTTCCTTTGGCGCCTCTCATCCGTTTTACCGCATCCATGATGCTCAGGTCCTTGGTGAATTTTCCATCGATCTTCAATATCAGATCACCGGCCTTAATCCCCGCCTTGAACGCAGGGGTGTCCTCAATAGGAGATATTACGATCAGAACTCCATCCTTGATGGATATCTCGATCCCCAAGCCACCAAAAACGCCTTTGGTGTCAACCTTCATCTCCTTGTAGGTTTCGGGAGGCATAAAGGAGCTGTGCGGATCAAGCGAGGCAAGCATGCCATTTATCGCCCCGTAGATGAGCTTCTTGGTATCTACTTCCTCCACGTAGCTTTTCTTTACGATGGCAAGCACATCGGTAAAAAGTTCAATCGATTCATAGTCGTTGCCCCCCTCAGCCACGCACTTGCGCTGCGCCCCAATGCCTACAAAAACGGCCAGGACGGAAATCGTAACTGCCAAGAGTGCTATTTTCTTGCCATTTTTGCCTTTAAACATCTCGCCTCCTATCAATTTACGCAGTTCGTTCTTATTACCTGAACCAAGGTCCCGGATCCACCGGCTTTCCCTGATATCTGATCTCAAAATAGAGCATCGATCCAGCAGCGGAATCAACATCACCTACACTGGCGACCACTTCGTTGCGAATAACCGAAACTCCAATCTTCTTGAACAGTTTCGCCGCATGGGCATACAGACTGAAAAATCCCCCCCCGTGGTCTACGATAATCATGTTGCCGTAACCCTTGAAATAGTCAGCAAAAATTACCTGCCCATCGTAAACGGAGTGGATATCCGAACCCTGCCTGGCGACAATGGAAACCCCATTGCTCACCGTATAGGAGTTAAATTCCGGATGCTTGTGCCTGCCGAACCCTGCAACGACTTCACCTTTCACCGGCAATAAAAGCCGTCCCTTTTGTGATCCGAAACCCGTGTCCGGCGCGGGAGGGAGAATTTTCCCCCCACCTGTGACCGATTTGCCACGTTGCCTAGTATAGCTTTTTCTGCTCTCTGCTTCAAGCCTTTCCACCATGGCTTGTAGTCTTTTGGCATTGGCCTCCAGCTCTTTAAGCGAACCCTGATAGATTTTCTTGTCATCCCTTACCTTTAGCAGATATGTGGCTTTCTTCTTTTTCTCTTCTTCGATCTCCTGTTTCTTTCTCTCAATAGCCTTTTTTATCTTCTCCTTGCGTGCAGCTTCACGTTCAAGGGATGTCTTGAGTATTCTCAACTGATCAATTTTTTTATTATACTCCTCAAACAGCCGTCGATCATTGTCGAGAATTGCCCGCATGTAGCGAAGATTTTCCGCCATCTGTGGAAAGGAGTCGGCAGCAAAAAACATACGGGCGCTTCCAACCTCACCGGCCTTGTAAATGGCTGACAGGCGCCGGTTGATCTGCTCTCGTTTGCGCTCGGCCTCCCCTTTCACGATCTCTATGTTGCGATATGTTCGATCCAGTACGGACTCAACCCCCTTAAGATCACGTCCTAGAAGATTGAGACTTGCCTCCTTCTCATGAAGGTTCTTTTCAATTTGCTCCAACTCGCCACTGACCTTGATCTCGACCTTGCGGGTCTTTTTCAGCAGGGATTTCTTTTCTCTGATCTCACGCTTGATTCCTTGCAACTCTTCCTTGACGTCGGCGGCGCGAGGTTCCGCCGGCAGCAATGCCAGAATCACAATCAGTATCAGTATAACCCGGCGCATGGTCAAATATTCACAAACCGCTTCAGGGAGGTTAGGCTGCCAAGGAAACCGAGCGCCACGCCACCTCCGAATATACCCAGCAGATAATTGGGCGACAGAAACGAGAGACCGGCCTCGGCGGGACTAAAGCTTAGGAAGTCACCGGCGTTATGGAGAAAGGCCAGATAGAAGACCGTCAGGATAACGAGCGCCAGAATTGCGCCAACAGCCCCCTGGAGCACCCCTTCAATGAGAAACGGAGCCTTGATGAAAAACCTGGTCGCGCCGACAAGTCCCAGCAGTTCAAGCTCTTCCTTGCGGGCATAAATGGTCAGCCTTATGGTGTTGGATACAATAAAAATCACCGCCAACACCAGAAATCCGCCCAAAAGCGCACCCACCATTCGCATGAAATTCATGAAGGTGTTGAATCGTTTGACCCACTCTTCGCCATACTGGACTTCAGAGACTCCGGGGATATTTTTCAATGCGGCCACATATGCCTCAATAGCTTCACTGGTGCGGCTAGCCCGCTTTAGGGTAATCTCGAAAGAGGCAGGCAGCACATCTGCGGTGACCCCTTCGAGAAGGGATTCCTGCCCTTTCAGCCTGGCGCGAAAACGCCCTATCGCCTCCTCCTTGGAGACATACGCCAGATGGTCGGTTCCTGGAAGCGACTGCACCCGCAACCGCAAGGCGTTGATCCCCTCAGGCTGCAACTCCTGATCGAAATAGGCGGTAATTTGGACCCTCTTGCTCCAGTCGTCCGCAGCACCTTCCAGGTTGACAAACAGCAGCAGGAAGAGTGAAAGGATTAGTAGCGCCATTGCAATAGTGACAATGGTCAAAATATTTACGAAAATATTCTGCCTGATGTTGGAAAAAGCCCTTGAGACGAAATATCCCAGCCGTCCCGAATAGCCTTCATTGGTGGAAAACATTGGGTGTTTGGCCTGTTTATTGAGGGACATCCGAATCCTCCACTACATGGCCTTTATCGAGAAGAATAATCCGTTTATGGCTGTTATCGATAACCCTGCGGTCGTGGGTCGCAACGACCACGGTTGTCCCCCGGACGTGCGCTTCCTTGAAAATGGCGAAAACATGGTCCTTATTCTCTTCATCAAGATTGCCGGTCGGCTCATCGGCAAGAAGTATCTTCGGGTCATTGACCAATGCCCTGGCCAGGGCCACACGCTGCTGTTCGCCGCCGGAAAGCCTGAGCGGAGTGGAATTCAGTTTATGCTCCAATCCCATCTGCTTGAGGATATGGTAAACCTTTTTGCCGATATCCTTCTTTCCCCAGCCTAGCACCTCAAGGGTAATCGCAACATTCTCCAGCACCGTGCGATTGGGGAGGAGCTTAAAATCCTGGAAAACCACCCCGATATTGCGTCTCAGGTAAGGGATCTGGGAACGGGGAAGCCTGGTGATGTTCTGTCCATCGATGATCACCTGTCCCCTTGTAGGGATGAGCGCCGCATATAAGAGTTTGAGGAGCGTGGATTTTCCCGCGCCGGAGACCCCGGTAAGAAAAACAAAATCCCCTTTGGGGACCTTCAGGTTTACACCATTCAAGGCAGCCATTTCGCGCTGATATGACATGAACACATTGTGCAGTTGAATCATCCCGGCAACCTCACTGTTATTCCGATTCCAAATCAAGGATGAAATCAAGGCGGCGAGAATTGAGGCGACGAAGGCGTACAACTACGTACGCCTAAGGAGCCGAAGACGAGCCAACGAAGATAGCGCCTTGATTTGGAATCGGAATTACCATTCATTGTATGGAACACCGTTGGTCCCGACTAGATTGGAACCGCTGTGCAGATCGTACACTGACCCCTTGACCTCACCCCCGGCGTCCGGCGGCGGAGGGGCGACTACAACCCAGGTGTCGTTGCTGTTGGTAAAAGGGTCTTTTGGGATGGCGCGCAGATATTTCTTGTCGGCCAAGTCCGACAGGGCATCCGGGAATTTCCCCTGGTCCGCGTAAAACTGGTCTATGGTGCTACGGAAGTTGTAGAGGGTTTCCCTTAATACCGCCTCCCGCGCCTTGATAATCCCCCACCGGTAATCAGGCACTGCAATGGCTGCGAGAATGCCTATGATGGATACTACTATCATAAGCTCTATCAGGGTAAAGCCCCGCTGGTTCGCCGTCAGTCGTTTCCGCATCTACCAATCCTTATATTTCGTCCCGTCTATCGCGGTTTCCTCGCTCAGGGAATAGACGTCATAGACATCCTCGCCCCCCCAGTTTGTGCTGTCAGGCTGATCCGCGTAAGATCTAAGCCCCCACGCCGGCTCCTCGCCAGGCTTGGAAGGATTAAAGGGGTCAACCGGAATACGGCGGAGGAACTTCTTCTTGTGGCTGACAAGCCCGCCGAAATCATAACCGTCAACCAGTTCTTTGAGAGATTCAGGATAGCCGGATTTATTCAGGGAAGCCATGATTTTTTTCTCGTCCACCGCCTTGTTATAATTTTTATTATATTCATCAATGGCCAGACGGATCGTGCGCAGTTCGCGCCTCAGTTCGATTTCCCTGATTCTCTTGCTTGTCATCTGCGCCGAAGGAAGTATTAACAGCGCCAGTATCGACAGAATAACCATCGTCGTAACCAGCTCGATAAGGGTGACCCCGTTTTGGTTGTCAAAAAGCCTTGCTTTCATGGGGCGCCGACAGATTTATCGTTCATTTTATCTCTACGATACTGTTGAATGGAATTGTTTGCAGGGCTTTGCCGCCCGGATCAGTGAAGCTGACCCCGGTGAACCCAAAATTGGCAGGTCCCTGATTCTTAGCGCGGAACGTGGCGGTAATCAGGGAACCTCTGCCGTTCATCCCCCCCACTCCACCGGTCCCTATAAGTTCCACCTTTATTTGACCGCTGTTTTTGTCAATGCTGCTGCGGAACTGAGCCGGTTTGCCGTCATTCCGCATAAATCCCCCTTCCGCTACACCCACCGGTTCGACAAAGTTCTGGTCGTAAACCAGCACGAATTGGGCACTGTAGAGATTGACGACATCGGCAGCCACCGCTTCCACGGTGAATTGCTCGTTTACCTTGACCGAGGCGGGCGCCAGGATTCTAAGCAAAGTCGGAACCGGCAGTGGTTGGGGCGCCGACTGGGGCGCCGCGGTTTCAACAGTCGGAATGGTCCCCGGCGGCACCGGAATCGTTTGCTGTAGCTCAGCGCCTGAAGCCACAGACGGTGCAGGTGCGGAAATTGTCGGCGTGACAGGAAGCTGCGTAGTGGCTGGCGGGGGGGCTACAGAGGGCGCCACTGCGTCAGCCGCAGGCGTCTGGAGAAGCTCCGGCTCCTGTAAGAATGAAGAATAGAGCCTGGCAGTGGAAGGTTCGTCCTCCTTGCCGGACCAGAAAGCCGCAACGTCGCTTTCCGGCATGGTAATGCCGCGGACGATGCGGGGGGTGATCGCCAGCAGAAGCTCGGTCTTGTCTGCGGAGTTTTCATGGCCGGAGAAAAGCGCGCCGATTATGGGAATATCGCCGAGCAGATAGACCTTCTTCTTGCTGTTGTTTTTGTTGTCCTGGATCAGCCCGCCGATTATGCTGGTCTCTCCGTCCTTCAGGTTCAGCACCGTATCCAGGTTCCTGGTGCCTATGGTGACCACGGTAGTCGACGAATCGGCACCGCCAACCGTTTCCCTGGAAAGGATGGAGCTCACTTCGAGACTCAGCTTGATGCTGACGTCGTTGCTGAGCTGGATGGTCGGCTCCGCATTCAGTTTTACACCAACATCAACATACTGTACGTTGACGCTGACCGTCTGATTTGTGGTGTTAGCTGTGGTAATAGGGACCCTGGTGCCGACGTTGAACTTTGCTTTTTCCCGGTTTTTCACCCTGATTTTCGGATTGGAGAGGGTTTCACCGTTTGCCAGTGTCTTGCCGAGGTTGAATGTGGCATTCGGCACGGTGACAAATCCGCCAAACCCGTTCCAGTTAAAGTAATTCAACAGGTTTGAGGGTGCAACCGGCGTCGGAGTAGGTGACCCAGCGGCAACAGAAGTCTGCGTCGGAGTGAATGTGTCGGCAAAGAACTGTCCGCCAGGGGTCAAGACATTGGTGGAGACCGCATACCGACTGAGCGTAAGGCCGAAATTCTCGGCATTCTTTTTGGACAGTTCAATAACCTCCACCTCCAGCACAACCTCGGCGTCGGGAACGTCGTTCGCATCCAGTATCTTGCGGGCTACCTCGATTACCTCCGGCGTATCACGGATAACCAGTGCATTCATCTCCTCGTTGACATATATCTTCTTCACCTGGAGCATGGTCCGGATCAGGTTGACCGCCTTTTTTGCGTCGAGCTTGTTGAGATAGAAGGTCTGGACGAACAAATCGTCGTACTGCTTGTTCTTTTCCGGCGTCTTTGGATAGATAATGATGGTATTCTCGTTGAGCGCTTTTTTCCCAAGTTTGTTAAGGCCGGTGATGATATCAAGCGCCTGCTGAAATGTGGCGTTTTCAAGGTAGATGCTGAAATTCTGGTCCTTTACTCCCTCGTCAAAGACGAAATTGATGCCGGAGAGCTGGGAAACAATGTTAAATAGTTCCTTGATCTTTGCGTCCTTGAATTTGAGTGTAATCGGCTTGGTGGACTTGAGATGCAGCTCATAACCGCCAAGCTTGGTACGTCGACTTTTCAGCAGGCGTTCCACGGCCTCTCCGGCCTCCTGGTTGTCCGGGTTGAGTTCGACAGCCTTTTGATATGAATGAAGCGCCTCCTTCGGCTTGCGGTTCTTTTCGAACTCCGCTCCTTCCTGAAAATAGAGTAGGGAAGTCCGCAACTTGATGACCAGTTCGCTCTGCTGCGCGGCACGCTTCAGTGAGGGATCAAGGGCAAAGGCGGCCTGGTATTCCCTGAGCGCGTCATCGTATTTCTTGCTCTCCAGAAACTGGTCGCCTTTACTGAAATGTATCTTGGCGGCCTTCTCACTGGCCTGAAGCAACCGGAGCCGGTATTCACCAATGTCCGGATTTGCCGCAGCCGCAGCCGCATACTTGACCACCGCCTCATCCAGACTCCCGTCAAGCTCCATCTTCTGCGCCTTGCCGAAGGCCGAACGGCCCGAACTGCAGCCGTTCAAAAAGGCCAACATGGTGAATAACAGAAAAATGTTAGTCATGCGTTGCATCTGGAATATCTCCTTAGGGCCTGTCATGGCAGTCATTGCCTCTGGGTCACAAGCGGTCTGTTTTCCAATAGAGGAATGACGATCTCGCCGCCAGCGCCAAGCACGGTAATGGTCAGCGCTTCATCCGTTATGTTGAGCGCCTCGTACTTGTCGGCTATCTTGTCCCCTTTCTTCACGAGAAATATCTCGTTCCCGGTTGCAAGAAAGATGGTCTTGTGATTATCTTTTTTCATGAAGCCTAGAAAAGTGAACCGCGCCATGTCTTGCTGCACGGGGGACTGCACATCAACCGGCGGTGGTAGTGGCTGCGGCATTGCCACAGGCAACAAGGGTTTGGGGGCGATAAAAACCGGCGACGGCAAAACCTTCGACTCGTCGTGGAAAATAGGCCGGAAAATGTTGCGCCTGAAACCGGAGAACCTTTGCGCTTCCCTGTCAAGCAGTTCCAGGTGAAGTTTTTTGTCATCCACCCGATGTATTGCAACCTCGTTAAGCTTTTTGGGCGGCGCGCCTTGGGGAAAGCGGAGCGTCTCAACGCTCTTCTGGCGCGGCATCCGCAGATAACTGTTAAAAATGGTGAGCGGCAGCAGCACAAGCAGAAAGGCAAGGAACAACTTTTTACGGTTCATTGTCCCTCCGCCCTAAAGTACAGGGTCATTTGCACACGCAGATCAACCGTCTCCTCAGTCGCACTGGTGTTGCTCAAAGAGATATTATCGATAGTCATCATTTCCCGCGAGTTGCAGAGGTCGGAAATGAAACTCTTTATTGACGCATACTTTCCCGAAACGTTCAGGCTCACAACATAAGCGAGGAGTTTCTCCTCCTTGAAAATTGCCGGTTTGTAGCCTATTGCCCCCATAGTGAGCGAATTGTTGGCGGCAGTCTCAAACAATTCACCGACAACACGGGCAAAATCCTTCCTGGTTGAAATCCTTGCCCGCCAGGTCGCCAGGTCAGCTACGCCGCGCTGATAAATGCCCGCCGCATCAAGCATGTCGCCACCATGGACCAGACGCCGTTTCTCGAACCACTGGTTCTGCAGCGCTGCGAGCCGTGGCTCTTGGCAAGCATGAATATATGTGTATACGCCAATATCAAATATGGCCAAAAATGCAAGGCCGATGAATGAGATACGGCGCAACGATATAATCCGTTTCACAAAATCGATCGTCATCTGGAAGCGACCTTGCAGGAAATGTTGAAAATCAGTCCCTTTTGCCTGTACGAAACCTTTGCCTCTGACTGACTGTTAAGATATGTCTCGCTAAAAAATTTTGATTCCTCAAGATTTTCCATAAAACGACGCAGGTTGCTGAAATTCCGCGCTGTTCCCGTCAGTTTCAAGCTGCCTCCCTTCGGGTCGGGCTCGATGGAAGTCAGGGCTACATTGTCAGGAACTACATCTTCCAGCCTGCCAAGAAGGAGCAACCAGTTATAAGCCTTGTTCGCGATAATCCTGTTGGCGAATTGAATTCTGGCCAAAATGGCTTGGTACTCTTTTTCAGGCGCCACCTTTACGTCGCCCCTTGCCTTATCCAGACGGGCTATTTCCCTTGATATCCGCTCCATTTCACCCTTGTTAGTAGCGACTGCCCTGACTGCAAACAGGGACAGGCCGACCAGCAGAATGAACAAGATACCTATTCCAAGGTTTAGTTGCCTGGTGTTGATGTACTGCCTGGTCGCAAGATTTACTCTGAATTGCATCAAAGGTTCCTCGTTGCAGCGCCCATAGCGGCGGTCAATAAACCGAGGGTCTTCCTGTCCGTGGCAAAGCTGTCGCCGGTGGAAACGATCCGGCCCGCATCCAGCAGCAACGGCTCAAGATTTACCGCCTCTCCCGCCAGAGACAGGAAGACTTCAGCCTCATCACCGTCGGCAATGCAGAACGCCTCGGTAATGATATGGCGTGGATGTTTGTCCTGGAAGGCCAGGAAAGAACTGTTCAAATCACGAAACACCTTGTTTGGCTCATGCATACCACCTGCGATCTCCTTTGCACGGTAGAACTCCAGTATACCATCGTAAATAATCAGCATGCTGACTACATCACCGTAGATGGCCATTACCACGGCATTCTCCGCAAGCTCAAGACGGTCGGCATAAAGCCGGTAAAGATTAAAGGTTGTAAAGTCGATCCGTTTAGGCTCCACGCCTGCTTCCAACAGTAGTTCCTCGTACTGGTTAACCACATGTAGGTTTATAAACGACGCCAAGACGGAAACTTCGCCGGTCTCCCTTTCCTCCAGCACCTGGAAATCAAGATGAGCCTCGCCAATATCGTATGGAAGACTCTTTTTCAGCTTCCAGCGAATAATGTCCGCCCCTTCGCTTCTGCTCCTGAACCTGGTATCCAGATCTAGAAGAACGACCCGTCCGGTTGCATCGGGAAGCGAGACGGAAACCCGTCGGGTTTTGGTCAAAAGCCTAAGGTAGGTCTCGCGAACCGTGGCTACAAATGCAGCCGGGTTAAGCACATTAGGCTCCCTAAGCGATAGCCTGACAGTTTCAGTCGGAAAATGGGCTATTCCAACGGTTTCCAGGCAAGGCATAGTGCGTGCGCCCCCAACCAGCGCCATTCTTACACCGTCCCGGCATAGTTCAATTCCGAGCGCTTCTTTGGCAAACAGCATTATTACTCCACAAAAGTGACACGGTTGATTTCCCGCAGTGTCGTATCACCGGAAAGGACTTTCACCACAGCAGACTCCCGCAGGAAAATGGTGCCTGACTCCCTAGCCGCCTTCTTCAACACAGCTACTGATGACTTGGCAATAATCAACTCGCGAATCTCGTCATTCAGATCCAGCAGCTCAACTATTGCCGAACGGCCGCGATACCCGGTGCCGTTGCAATCATCGCACCCCTTAACGTCATAAAAGACTACGTTGCGGCAATTTTCCGGATATATGCCCGACTCAAGCAATGTCTCATCGGTAATAGTTACGGGAAACTTGCATTTATGACATATCTTCCGCACCAGACGCTGGGCCATGACGCAGTTCAGGCAGGATACGAAGTTGTAAGGGTCGATCCCCATATGAATGAACCGACCGAGCACGTCAAAGACATTATTGGCATGGACCGTCGTGAACACCAAATGCCCGGTCAGGGCGGACTGCACCGCTATCTGTGCCGTCTCCGGGTCCCGTATTTCGCCGACCATGATCTTGTCGGGGTCGTGCCTCAGGATAGAGCGAAGGCCCCTGGCAAACGTCAATCCTTTTTTTTCATTGACCGGTATCTGTACTATCCCCCTGAGGAGATACTCCACTGGGTCTTCAATGGTAATAATCTTTTCCTCGCCCGTATGAATCTCCGTAAGCGCAGCATATAGTGTGGTGGTTTTGCCCGAACCGGTGGGTCCGGTTACCAGCACCATGCCGTAAGGCTCGTTAATCTTCCTGCGAATGCGCTTGATCTCCAGGGGGTTGATTCCCAATGCCTCAAGGGTCAGCCCCTTCAGGTCATTCGCTATGCTCTCTTTGTCAAGAATACGTATGACGGCGTCTTCGCCAAAGGCGCTAGGCATGATGGATACCCGGAAATCAATCGATTTGTCGCTGATCCTGATCTTGAACCTGCCGTCCTGAGGGATGCGACGCTCGGAAATGTCCAGTTCACTTATGACCTTGAGCCGGGAAATAATCGGCCCCTGAAAGTGGAGGTCAATCGGGTCGGTTGCCTTGTGGAGTACCCCGTCGATCCGGTACTTTATAATCACCCCCTGCTGCGTGGTTTCGATGTGAATATCACTGGCGCGGCGGCTCAATGCATCCAGAATGGTCGAGTTCAGCAGCTTGATTATGGGGCTCGTGTCGGCAGAGACCTTCTCCACCGAAAGAATTTCCTCACCTTTCTCGCTTTCCGTCACCAGTTGCAGCATGAAATCTTCGGAAACCTCTTTGAGTACCCGGCTGGTCCCTTCACCATGTCTCAGCAGCTGCGCAATTGCAGCTGCCGTTGCCAGCTTTATCACGATAGGTCTGCCAAGCAAGAGTTCAAGATCATCAAGCTGGATCACGTTTGTCGGATCGGCAATGGCCACTACCAGGGTTTCTTCACGTAGCTCAAGAGGTACAAAATGATATCGATAGACCAGGTCGGGTGGGATGGTGGCCAGAATATTATCGTCCACCTTGAACCCGCTCAGGTCCACATATTCCAGGCCGAACTGCTCGGCCAGCGCCCTGCTCAGCGCCTCTTCCGCTACCAGACCCTCATTGAGACATATCTCCTCGAACCGCTGATCAGAGGTAATAAGCTTGTCAACAACATAACTGAGCTGTTCAGGGGTCAGCGCCCCCATATCCAGCAGTATTTCACCTATCTTTTTTATCTTGAATGGTTGATTCATGGGCTTTTTTAACCGACCGTCCCTGCTATCTTGAACACCGGCAGATACATGGTGATGATGATTACGCCGATCACGACCCCCATGATGATCATAATAGCCGGTTCTATGGATGTGGTTACGATTTGGAGTTTCCGGTCAATCTCCTCCTCAAAATAGTCCGAGATATTCCCCAGCATTTCCTCAAGCGATCCGGTGGTTTCTCCAACTCCCAACATACGGAGGGCCAGAGGCGGCATAAGTCTGACCCCCTCCAGTGCGGCGGAGAGCCTGGTTCCTTCCTCCACTTTGGCGACTGCATCCAGAAGCTTCAACTCCATCACGCGGTTATTAAGGGTGCCGACAGACATTTTCAACGATTCGACAATAGGAATACCGCTCCCCATAACCGTCGCAAAGGTCCTCATGAACCCGGTCACGGCATACTGCGAATACAGGTTTCCCAAAAAGGGTATTCTGAGCTTTAGTCCGTCAACTGTGAAGCGGCCCGCATTGGTTGCGTTCCAGCGGAGGAAAAGCGTAACCGCAGCAATGATGATGGCGATAAAAATAAAAAAATACTTGCGCAGTACGGATGTAAACTCAATCAGCATCTGGGTCGGCAGAGGAAGTTGTGAACCGGCGTCGGCATAGACCTGGCTGAAGGTAGGAACCACATAGACAAGCAGAAGAGTAACGGCCGAAAACGCCACAACTAGCAGGATAACCGGGTAATAGATGGCAGCTAATATCTTTTTGCGAAACTCCTCAACCCGCTTAAGATAGGTTATATAGCGCCTGATGGTAAGAGGGAGGTCTCCCGTTCTCTCACCGGCCCGAAGTGACGCCACGTAGAGATGTGAAAAGGCTTTAGGGTACTTCTCAAATGCATCCGACAGCGCCGTCCCCCCCTTGATATCTTCCCGTATCCCGGTTAGTATCTCAGCGAGTTTACCCTTGTCCACCCGCTCCAGAATGGTATCCAGCGCCTGAATTATCGGCAGTCCCGCCCTGATAAGGACAAGCAGTTCCTGGTTGAAGGTCAAAAGCTCCCTCGTGTCCACCCTGCGGCGTAAAAGCCCCTTATCCCAAAGAAACTGTAAGCGTCTTTTCCTGATCTCAAATACGTAAAATCCCTGCTCTTCGAGGCTTTGCCTCACCATTCGAGGATTGTCGGCCTCAAATTCCTTTTCAATGATCCTGCCGTCAGAGGAGCCAAGTTTACAAGTATATAGGGCCATATCTACTACTGTCTAACATAAACACCGCGAAATTAAAACAGAAAACCACAGGTTTCGGGCCTGTGGTTTTGCATTGCGCCATATCAGAATCGTTATCGTGACAAGAGTGGCAGAGCCTGTATATTTTACCTAAGGAACTGTAAACAAATATCATGGGCATCTTGCATCTCATCTTCAGGCCATCTTTAGCCGAACTTCAATCGCCAAATCCTCAACGTAGCTCTGCTACGTCTGCGGTTTGGCTCAATCAGTTC
>JBAQKZ010000112.1:0-13621 GCA_049301475.1 Geobacteraceae bacterium
ATCGGATTGCAAATGAAGCAGCAGAGGAACTACAGATACAACGAAAACGAAATGATCAACGTTCATGCAAAAACAAACGGTTAAAATCTAAACGCCGACGTGCAAAAACCTAACCGGACAACGCTGACACTTCCCGGCTAATTTTGGCGGCATGAGCTATGTAACTACCTGAATTTACGTTATCGTTCTTTAAGAAAACCGTAAAAAGTCGAAAAGCGTGGTGTCCTAAATTACTGCTGAAACTGCTTGATTTACTTCTATTGTTGCTTACAATGGTGATGTCATAAGAGGAGACCACCATGTTTGAACGAGTCAAGAAGTCAGGGAACAACCAGTATCTCCAGATCGTCGAAAACCGTCGCGAAAAGGGTAAGGTCGTACAACGAGTTATTTCCACTCTTGGCCGTCTGGGTCAGATGGCCGAAAAGGGAGAAGTCGAATCCCTTATCCGCTCCCTTTCCCGCTTTTCCGAGAGGACATTGCTGATCCTGTCCGACAAGAGCAAGGTTTCTGCTTCCGCGAAGAAGATCGGTCCGGCTTTGATCTTCGAGCGCCTCTGGAAAGAGCTTGGGATCGGTTCCGTTGTTTCCTCCCTTGTTGCTGATCGAAAGTTCGGTTTCTCCGTGGAACGCGCCCTGTTTCTGACTGTGTTGCACCGCCTCTTCGTTTCCGGCTCAGATCGAGGCTGCGAGAAGTGGCGGCGGGACTACCGTATTGATGGAGCAGAAGATATTGCCCTGCACCAACTCTATCGCGCCATGGCGTTCCTTGGCGAGGAGCTTTCCGACCAGAAGGATCGTACTCATGCTCCCCGTTGTACGAAAGACATTATCGAAGAGCGGATGTTCGACCACCGCAAAAACCTTTTCACCGATCTTGACCTGGTGTTTCTGGACACCACCGCACTCTACTTCGAGGGTGAAGGCGGCAAGACTATCGGTAAGCGGGGGCATTCCAAAGACCATCGCCCCGACTTGAACCAGATGGTGGTTGGCGCTTTGCTGGATGACCGTGGCAGACCGATTGCCTGCGAAATGTGGCCGGGGGCAACACAGCGGATGTGACCAGCACCATCCCTATCGTCACAAGGCTCAAAGAACGATTCGGCGTGGGTAGGTTCTGCATCGTGGCGGATCGTGGGATGATAAGCCAAGCCACTATGTTGGCCCTCGAAAAGGAAGACATCTCCTATATCCTTGGCGTCCGCATGCGCCTGGTGAAAGAAGTGAGTACCGAGGTTCTCCAGGATAGCGGTGAGTACGAGGAGGTTTACCCGGAAGGGATACACAGCAAAGACCCTTCTCCACTCAAGGTGAAAAAGGTAGTCTTGAACGGCACACGTTACATTGTCTGCAAGAACGAGCGACAAGCCAGACGGGATGAAGCCGACCGGAACACCATCGTCGAATCACTGAAGGAGAAGATCAAGAAAGCGCCGGCATCACTGATCAGCAACAAGGGATACCGCAGCTTTCTCACCATTACGAACAAGAGCGTGGTACTGGATGAAGAGAAGATCAAGGCCGACGCCAAATACGACGGCATCTGGGTGCTGACCACCAACACGAAGCTCAAGGCAAAAGAAGTCGCGCTTAAATACAAGGAGCTCTGGATGGTGGAGCAAACCTTCCGGGATATGAAGTCGGTGATTGACACCCGCCCCATCTTTCACAAGCGGGACGAAACCATCAGAGGGCACGTCTTCTGCAGCTTCCTGGCCTTGGTGCTGAAAATTCCCCTCTGCCAGTGCAAATTCACCAAGAAAATATTCGAAAACATGGCCAAGTACATCGGCGCTGCGAGCCTTGGCATCGCCCAATGCGATATTACCCACCAGATCAATCAATCCGCCAAGACTGGTCGAATCAAGATTTTGCCGCGCAAACACCTTGGGTAGAACGCCTTTGAGCGAGGGGTTTTCTTTCTCGATGGCATCCATGGCATCATCGACAAAGGTGCCGATTTTAGTCTGTTTGGCGTGTGCTAACAAAAACGACCAGCGCGCTTCAGTTGGCACAAAAAATATATTTTCGGCCTTGTATTCGTCCTTATCCTCCGGATCAGCGCCCGCATATTCGCCAACACCGGCTTGCAGCCTGGCAAAGTGCTCTTCAAAGGAATCGGAAATATATTTGAGAAAGATCAATCCTTGCACGATGTGTTGTTTGTATTCGGCGGCGTCAATGTTCTTACGCAGCTTGTCAGCGGCTTTCCAGAGCTGTTTTTCCAGGGGCTCTTCGTTTATACGACTTTAGGCTTTGCCATGTGACTTCCTTATGCCTTAATTTTAGTTCGCGGAAAGGTGGAATTTACGAAATGTACAATGCATTTTATCTTAAATCAGCAACCTCAACCCATACCTCACCGCTCGACCCTGTCCAACCCGCTCCAAGATACCCAATTCCATCAACTGATCCAACTCACGGAACGCAGTCGCTCTACTGGCATGCGTCATCGAGGCATACTTCTTTGTGGTCAAACCACCCACAAACCCCTCCGGCCCTTCGTCCAGCAAACGATTTATCACCTTCTTCTGCCGCTCTGTCAGTTAATCCTGAGCATGCGTCTTCCAAAACTCCGCCTTGGAGAACACCCCATTCATGATATCTTCCGAACGCTCAATCGCCCTGGCAAAACACCACAGAAACCAGACCAGCCAATCGGTAACATCACCAGTACCCTTTTGCGTCTTTTCAAGAATCTCGTAATATCCCTCACGCTCAACCATGATCTGGGTGGAAAGGCTGTAATAACGTACCCGCTGCTTGTCGTCCTGGGCCAGTGCCATATCGGTTAAAGCTCGGGCAAGACGACCATTGCCGTCATCGAACGGGTGAATCGTCACGAACCATAAATGCACCAATGCGGCCCGAATAATCCCTTCAACACACCCCAGGCTCTCATCAAACCACGTAAAGAAACGCTTCATTTCATCATCAAGCTTTTCAGCGGGCGGCGCTTCGAAGTGGATAGTTTCCCTGCCAATCGGACCGGAGACTAGCCGCATCGGCTCTTCACTGTCCCGCCAGCCACCAACCTTGATCTTGTGCATGCCGGAATAACCGGAAGGGAAGAGGGCAGCCTGCCAGCCCCACAAACGTTCGCAAGTCAAGGGTTTGTCAAATCCCTGCGTAGCATCCAGCAGCACAGAGACAAGATCATCAATCCTTCTATCAAGCGGCATACCGGCAGAAGGAAGCCCCAACCTGCGAGCAACCGATGAACGCACTGAACCCACGTCCAACTGCTCCCCCTCAATAGCAGAGGTCTTAATGGCCTCTTCCACCAGTATCTCCGCCTGTGCCTGATCATCCAACTTCATACCCAGCCCGCCAACCTTGCTGAGAAGCTTGCCCTGCGACAGGCGGCATTCTCCGAGCGGCGTCAGAAGCTTGTCTGTATCCCAGGTCAGTGTGGGCCAACTATTAAGTTGCCAGATGTACATTTGCATGGTTTGACTCAGTGATCGCTTCATTAATTTAGACGATTGTCGCTTTTAACATAAATAAATGGTTAATGACAATTTATTTTGTAGTGTTATTGTATGTTGAGGAGCCGAAGACGAGCCAACGAAGAGAGCGCTTTGATTTGGAATTGGTATTAATCAAAAAAATGCGCTAGCTGTAATAGCTAGCGCATTGGTTTAATTTGCTTATGTGAGTTTTACGCTACACGGTTTTTCGGGATCATTTCGAGTCAGGAGCCATCGACCACTCGGACATCTCTCCGTACCTGATCCTTCAAATCTTGTTTCATGCTGCGAAGCGCTGTAAAAAAACGACTCAAACGCTCCGCGCATTCCGTTTCCATGACCCCGCTAACAACAGCCAGCCGGTGATTGAGTCGCCAGTCATTTGACAGATCGTACAGCGATCCGGCTGCTCCCGCCTTGGGGTCGTAGCAACCAAAAACCACACGTTGTAACCGGGCAAGCAGAATCGCACCCATGCACATGAGGCATGGCTCCAGGGTCACATAGAGGGTGGCGTCGGTCAAGCGCCAGTTGCCGACCTTCAAAGCCGCTTTTCGAATGGCGATAATCTCGGCGTGGGCAGTTGGGTCGTGCGCTTTTTCCCGGCGGTTATATCCCCGCCCGACCGCTCTTCCCCCCTGAACCACAACAGCGCCAACGGGTACCTCTCCCATATCGGCGGCCTTGTCGGCTTCGCGGAGGGCGATCCCCATCCAGTAGGCATCGTCTTTCATTTTAGCCTGAAGTGGAAAAATTTGGCGCGCTTGGAGGGATTCGAACCCCCGACCTACGGATTCGTAGTCCGTTGCTCTATCCAGCTGAGCTACAAGCGCGTAATTGGAAACTAGTCGGCGGGCACAAAGCCGACCACGGTAAAACCGTAACTGGGGTGCTGAAAGGCATGCGTGGTTGGATAAAGCATAAAGAGCCACCCATTGAAAACCTCTTTCCCCCCTTCCATGATCAATACCTGGGCAGCCGGATTTTTCGGCTCATTGGACTGGGAAGTCAGGGTGGTTCCGTCCATCAGGAAATGAGGCAGAAAGTTTTCCACCCTGATGGAGAGGTTGGAGTTCGGAATGGAAAACTCTTTGTTGATCGGGATGTCGTAGGCGATATCCTTATTGACTCTTTTGTCGGTAACGGCAATCTTGACTGCCTTCCACTTACCCTTGACCTTGTCAGGAACAACGACAACCGTGTTCTTCTTAACGATCTGACCTTGGGGCGCTACAGGCTCACCCCCCTCTTCTTTTTTGTTGCAGCCTGTGACAGCAACCAGCGTCAGCAGGGCAATAACCAGATATCTCAGCGGATCCCGCACTCGTTCCTCCTCAAACAGACGGCGTTCGGCCTTATGGAGTTACTTGTGGATGGCGGAGAGAGAGGGATTCGAACCCTCGATACCGGTTTCCCAGTATACTCGCTTAGCAGGCGAGCGCCTTCGACCTACTCGGCCATCTCTCCCAAATACAAACTTCATTTTTCTGTTCAACTTGAATCCAGAGAACCGGAAGCATTGCATTAAATTATGGCGGAGGGAGTAGGATTCGAACCCACGGAACTTTCGTTCAACGGTTTTCAAGACCGCCGCCTTAAACCACTCGGCCACCCCTCCGGACAGCTCAGCCGATTTTCTCCATGCCCCCCATGTAAGGGCGTAGTGCCTTGGGAACCAGAACCGACCCGTCGGATTGCTGGCAATTTTCAAGTATGGCCACCACCGTCCGCCCCACTGCCAAGCCGGAACCGTTCAGGGTATGCACGAATTCAGGCCTGGATTTCTCTTCTTCCCTGAACCGGATGCCTGCCCGTCGCGCCTGGAAATCCTCAAAATTACTGCATGAGGATATTTCCCGGAAGGTCTGCTGCCCCGGCAGCCATACCTCTATATCATAGGTTCTGGCCGCCGAAAAGCCAAGATCGGCGGTGCACAACTCCATTACCCGGTAAGGGAGCTCCAGCCGCCGGAGCACCTCTTCGGCATCGCTCAACAGCCGCTCAAGTTCGTAGTAGGAGTGGCCCGGATGCGCAAACTTCACCAACTCCACCTTGTTGAACTGATGTTGGCGGATCAGCCCCCGGGTATCTTTGCCGTAGGAGCCTGCTTCCTTGCGGAAGCATGGGGTGTGGGCCGTATAGCAGATGGGAAGGTCCGCAGCCCTGAGTATCTCGCCGCGATGGATGTTGGTCACCGGAACCTCAGCCGTGGGTATGAGAAAATAATCGATCCCTTCCAATCGGAAGAGATCGTCCTCAAATTTGGGCAGTTGACCTGTGCCGGTCATGCTTTCCCTGTTTACCATAAAGGGTGGCAGTATTTCAAGATATTTGTGCCCCTCCGTGTGGAGATCGAGCATGAAATTAATGAGAGCCCGCTCCAGTCGGGCACCTGCACCCTTGTAGAGAGTAAATCGTGCTCCGGTAATCTTGGCGCCCCGTTCGAAGTCCAGTATGTCGAGCGCTTCGCCGATTTCCCAGTGGGGCTTAGGAGAAAAAGTAAAGGAGGGGAGCGCCCCCCACTGCCTGACCTCCTTGTTGTCCGCCTCGGAGGTTCCTACAGGCGTATCGGCATAGGGGATGTTGGGGATCATCATGAGAACCTGCTCCAGTTCTTCCTCTACGCTCTTAAGCTCCTCGTCCATGCCCTTGATGCGCCGGGAAACCTCGCGCATCTCGTCTATGCTATCCTTGGCCTGGCTTTTGTCATTTATCCGACTGATCTCATTGGAGACCCTGTTGCGGAGAGCCTTGAGCTCCTCAGCCTGCCGGAGAAGCCCTCGGCGTTGCTCATCCAGTTGCCGGAACCGCTCCAGGTTCACACCGGCGCCGCGGGTGCATAGGCGGGACTCCACGTTGGTCAGGTTGTCGCGAATCATTCTGGCATCAAGCATGGTGAAAAGCCTTTACAGTCTGAATAAACAAAGCTTTATCTTATAGCACTATATGCGAAATCTGTCAATATTTTCCGCCAACAATTTTCCGCCGATAACCTCGGAGTAAAGGGTTGACCGTCTGGGCTAGGCGCGATATAGTACTTATCCGGTTTTTAATACGCATTTTGAAGCGGGTAAATGGATGGCGGCGGATATAAGAAAGGTGCCTCCCCAGAGTATCGAAGCGGAGATGTCGGTTCTGGGCGGCATCCTGCTTGATAACGAGGCGATTAATCGCACATTGGAGATGCTGACCCCCGAGGATCTTTACCGGGAGTCCCATCGCAAGATACTGCGGGCAATGATTGAGCTGAACGAGCGTGGGGAACCGTGCGACCTTATCACAATGACGGATATGCTGAAAAAGAGGGGAGAACTGGAGGAAGTGGGGGGGGGCGCTTATCTGGCTACCCTCGTTGACTACGTTCCGACCGCCGCCAACATCGGCTATTACTGCAAAATAGTCAAGGAGAAGGGGGTGGCCCGCAGGTTGATCACCGCCGCCACCGAAATCGTCACCCAGGGATACAGCGACCGGACGGACATCGAGGAGATGCTCGACTACGCCCAGAAGGTGATGTTCGATATCTCCGAGCACAGGCTACGCCCCGCGTACTACCAGGTCAGCGAAATACTCACGGAGACCATCGACAACATCCAGCGCCTCTACGAAAAGAAGGAGCACATAACAGGCCAGCCAAGCGGTTTCTTCGATCTGGACAAGTTGACCGCCGGGTTTCAGCCAAGCGACCTGATCATCATAGCCGGACGGCCTTCCATGGGGAAAACGGCCTTTGCACTCAACATAGCCCAGTATGCGGCGATCCACGCGGAACATGCCAATCCGGTGGTGATTTTTTCCCTGGAGATGAGCAAGGAGCAACTGGTGACACGGCTACTCTGTTCCGAGGCGCGGGTGGACGCAAGCCGCCTTCGCACGGGCCACCTTGTGGAAAGCGACTGGAACAAGCTTACCAGCGCCGCTGGCTCCCTTCACGACGCGAAGATATTCATAGACGACACCCCGGCCATATCGGTAATGGAGATGCGTGCCAAGTCCCGTCGGCTAAAGGCCGAAAAAGGGATCGGCATGATCGTGGTCGACTACCTGCAACTGATGCGCGGCGGTTCAAATTCCGAATCGCGCCAGCAGGAAATATCCGAGATATCGCGGTCGCTAAAGGCGCTTGCCAAGGAACTCGCTGTTCCAGTGGTGGCTCTCTCACAGCTTAACCGTGGTTTGGAGAGTCGCACCGACAAGCGGCCAATGATGAGCGACCTGCGGGAGTCGGGCGCCATTGAACAGGACGCGGACGTAATAATGTTCGTCTACCGGGAAGCGGTTTACTGCGAAAAGTGCAAGAACAGGGAGCTTGTATGCGACGAAAACCACGAACGTAACGCCGAGATTGTCATAGGCAAGCAGCGTAACGGTCCCATCGGCACGGTAAATCTCACCTTCATGGGCGAATACACTAAGTTTGAAAACCAGAGTCACCGGGATGACTACTGAAAACAGCGAATTCTGAACTGCCGGAAGAGGGGACTTCCCCTTTGAACTTTATACCGAGTTACAATTAAATTGAGGTGACTATGATAGATCCAACAGCGCGCATCAGCCCCACAGCCACGATTGCGGACGATGCGGAGATCGGTCCCAACGTCAGGGTCGGCGATCATTCCAGTGTCGGCAGCGGCACCCGTATCATGGACAATGCGGTGGTAGGCCCATGGACCACCATCGGACGCAACAACACCATCCACTTCGGCGCCATCGTTGGCCACGACCCCCAGGACGTCGGTTATAAAGGGGAGGAGAGCTACGCGGAAATAGGCAACGACAACATCATTCGTGAATACGCCACAATACACCGTGGCAACCGGGCCGGAACCATGACAGTCGTAGGCGACGGCAACTTCATTATGATACAGTCACATGTGGCGCACAACTGCGAGATCGGCAATCACATCATCCTGGCCGGCGGGGCGCTCCTCGCCGGACATGTAGTCGTTGAGGACAGGGCCGTCATTTCCGGCAACTGCGTGGTCCACCAGTTTTGCCGTATAGGCCGGTTCGCCATGATGCGCGGGCTGTCGCGCACCTCACGGGATGTCCCCCCCTACTGCATCATGGACGAGACCCATACTGTCAAGACCCTCAACATAGTGGGGCTTCGCCGTAACGGATTCGACGCTTCAAGGATCAGGGCGGTGAAAAACGCCTTCATGATTCTGTTCCGTAGCGGCCTAAACATGCAGAACGCCATGGACGAGGTCGAGTCGGAGTCGGATGTGACGGATGACGTCCGCTATCTACTGGATTTCATTAGGAATTCCAAGCGCGGGATATGTTTCGGGACAGGGGTGAAGCCGGAAGATTTCGATTGAGGAGGAACGTTCCTGAGAATTGAGCTGAACGATATCCGAGGAGACCATGCAATGATCGAATACAATCCAATGAGGGAACTGCCGCCCGCCCCAGGCTTCAAACAAGGGGATATGTTGGTGTTGTGCGGTGAGCTGTTCAACCGCGGCTACGCCAACGGCATGCTGGAGGAGGCGCGTCGCCACGGGTTGACCATCATCGGCACGACGGTAGGCAGGCGCGATGGCGAAGGTCTGCTCCGTTCCTTGACCGACGCAGAGCTTAAGGAGGCGGAACAGAAGCTGGGTGGCCGGATAATCAATATCCCCCTGGAGGCTGGTTTCGACATGGAAGCGGCAACCGACGGGCGGACGCCGCTTGATCAACTTAAGGGGATAAAGCCGGACGAATGGGAACGGGTCAGATTGGACTGGAGCGCCATCGAAGAGTCCCGAAATCGCGGAGTAAGGCGCTTTACCGGTAATCTGGCTTTGGTGGCCGATGAATTGGAGCGGCTTGTCCCTCCTGGGGCGAATGTACTGTTTGCCCACACCATGGCTGGCGGTATTCCCCGCGCCCGCCTCTTCATGCCGCTGTTCAACCGGATATTCAAGGGGAAGGGTGACCGTTACCTTGCCTCCGAGAGCTTCTGGAACTCTGATCTCGGACGACTCTGCCAAATATGCTTCGATGAGGTGACAGCGGGCACCTTTCGCTATCTGCTGAATGTTACTGCTCCCTTGCAGGACCGGATAGCCGCCGGAAACGGTCGGGTCGCTTACCTGGCTTACGGTTATCATGGTTGCGAGGTTCTCATTGATGGAGCATACACCTGGCAGTCCTACATACCCTATCTCCAGGGGTGGGCCAAAATGCGACTGGAAAAGATTGCCACCGACGCCTGGCAGAAGGGTGTCAAGGCTACCGTCTACAACTGTCCCGAGATACAGACCAATTCCAGCGCCCTTTTTCTCGGAGTGGAAATATCCCTCTACCCTCTGTTGACGGCGCTGGAAATGGAAGGAGGAGGCCCCGCGGCGCGGGATATCCGTGGACAATGTCAAGCGCTACTGAAGAATGAGGAAACCGTCGAGAGCCTCCTCAAGCTAGCCAACGACTACCTGGCTGCCCCACTTATGTCCCGGTTCGCCGACATCTCACAGTGGCCGCTGCACAACACACCCGAGCAAGCGGAGCTTATGCTGACCTCCTCAGCCAAGCTTTTGGAGATAAACTCCGATCCCAGGAAAATCGTCTGTGCACTCCTTTCCAGCGCTGTAATCAGAGCGGTGGGACAACTGATGTTCGCTGCCTCATGGAACGCGACGGGGCCGGTTTGCTGGCTAAATCATGATATAGTTGCCAGGCGGCTTTTGACGGTCGGCTGATACCAATTTCAAATCAAGGATGAAATCAAGGCGGCGAGGATTGAGGCGACGAAGGCGTACAACTGGTACGTTGAGGAGCCGAAGACGAGCCAACGAAGATAGCGCCTTGATTTGGTATTGGTATGAGCAGTTTGGCGCAAAGGTCTGCCGCAAAAGAAAAGAGCAGGAAAAGTTTCTATGACTGAAAATGTGCTAATTGTCGATGATGTTCGCATGTTTCTGGAGCTGCAGAAGGCGTTCCTCAAGCTTTCGTCGGTGCATGTCCTGACCGCCTGTAATGGGGCAGAGGCCCTGCAAGTAGTAAAAAAATACTGTCCAGCGCTGATTTTCATGGATCTTCACATGCCTGTCATGAACGGCGCGGAGTGCTGCGCTATTCTAAAGGCCGATCCTGTATACCGGTCAATTCCGGTTGTAATGATTACGACTGAGGGGAAGGAAGATGATAGGGCGCTCTGTTTCGATGCCGGGTGCGACGACTACCTGTACAAGCCCATGGATCGCAATACCTACCTGTCAACAGCGCGCAAATACCTTCCATGTATCGACCGGCGGGATGTCCGCGCAGCATGCCGAACAAAGACCAGGTTCCGGGTCTTCGGTATTACTCTTTCCGGCGAGGTGTTGGATGTCAGCAATAATGGCATATATGTGGCGGCTGATTATGAGATGGAGATCGGAACTGTCATGGACCTGGTTTTTGCCCTGCCGGGGGGAAGCGGAGGCATAATCCAGTGCAAGGGCAGGGTCGCCTGGCTCAACACCCGTAAAACGCGGCTGAAACCATCTCTCGCCGAAGGTTTCGGCATAGAATTCATCGCCCTAGCTCCCGAGCTTAGGCAGGCATTGGCCAACTACATAAAAGGGGCAACCGAATAGGGAATCGGTATATTGTTCTTTCATGCCTATCATTGATGACATAAGCCGAGGGCTTGCCGCACGGTCGCCACGCCTCATACCCCACGCAGGAATCACTCGGACAGCGGTTGCGCTTATTCTCAAGCCGGGGAAACAGGGTCCCGATCTCCTTTTCATCCTGCGGGCCAGCCATGACGCCGACCCCTGGTCGGGGAATATCGCTTTCCCAGGCGGACGGATGGAGGCGGCAGATAGGTCACTCCGGATTACCGCAGAGCGGGAGACCATGGAGGAACTCGGTCTAAACCTCAGGTCAGCAACGCTGCTAGGCCGACTTGACGACACCATGGGCGCCCACCTGCCGGTACTGGTCTCCTGTTTCGTCTATGTCGTGTCCGACTCACCTTCCCTAACTCCCAATCATGAAGTCGCCAGATACTTCTGGTTTCCACTCGCCGATCTCTTCGCTCCTCACCGCCACCGGGAGGTCAAACTGTTTTTTGGTGGTAAACTCCACCTCTGCCCTGCCATCGATCTCCTCACCCCTGAGGAACCAGTTCTCTGGGGGATCACATACCGGATCGTCATGCAACTGCTCACCATCCTCGAACAGCCAACCATGCACTATGCTGCCAGGTCTGATGAATCTCTCTAATTACTGCGCTGCAATCGCTGCGCGTCCAGCGCGTAAAATATATTTCTGGATCTTTCCCGTCGCCGTTTTGGGCAACTCATTGACAAACGTTATCCACTGCGGGGTTTTGAAATGCGCGATACGATCATGCACAAACTGTTTCAGCTCGGCTTCGTTAGCTGTTGTCCCCTCACGAAGCATGACAAAAGCATGGGGTGATTCGCCCCACTTCTCATGGGGCATCCCTACAACCGCCACTTCCTGTATCGAAGGGTGGCGCAATAGCACGCCTTCAATCTCCACTGAAGAGATATTCTCTCCGCCGCTTATGATCACATCCTTGAAGCGGTCACGAATCTCGGCATAGCCATCAGGATGAACAACAGCGGCGTCCCCGGTGTGGAACCAACCGTCACGTATCGCTGTAGCCGTGGCTTCCGGGTCATTGAAATAGCCTTTCATGACCACATTGCCGCGCACCACAATTTCGCCCACTGTCTGTCCATCGTGCGGCACTTCGTTCCCATCGCTGTCCACTATGATAAGTTCGCCGGAGGTGACCAATTCAACGCCCTGTCGAGCCTTGATAACTGCGCGCTCGTGCGGCGAGAGTTCCAGGTGCTCGGGGCGTTCTTCGCAAATCGTAATTAAGGGAGAAGTCTCCGTAAGCCCATACCCTTGCGTCAGCTCCCAACTGAGTTCATTTTCGATCCGTTCGATGGTGGCAGCCGCAGGGGGCGCGCCTGCCGTGAGCAATCGTACCCCTTGGCGCACAGTGCGGCGCATTTCTTCAGGCGCGTTGGCAACGGCAATGAGTACCGTCGGAGCAGCACAAAAAATGCTCACATTCTCCATCGCGATGGTTTCAAAGATGTCGCGCGGCTCAACTTTGCGCAAGCAGACATGCGCCGCGCCGCGTGCCGTAACAATCCACACAAATGTCCAGCCGTTCGCATGGAACATTGGCAGCGTCCAGAGATAGCGGTCTTTGGCCGCCATCTGGTAATGCATCAGTGTGCCTACCACATTCAAACAGGCATTGCGATGAGTAATCATCACCCCTTTTGGGCGCGCTGTTGTGCCGCTGGTATAGTTGATCGAAATAAGGTCTCCCTCGTCGATAGTAGGGCGCACGAAGTCGGGAGACTCATCGGCGAGTGTCGCTTCATAGTCGAGCCAACCGTCCTTCGACCCTTCGAGCGCTACAAACCGTTCTACGCTTGGTAACTGTGCTCTAACGCTGTCTACTGCATCAAGATAATCGCTGTGCGCACACACAATGCGTGCGCCGCTGTGGTTGATGATGTAGGCGAAGTCATCGGCGGCGAGCCGATAGTTAATCGGCACGATTACTGCGCCAATCTGTGGCACGGCGTAAAACGATTCTAGCTGCGCATGGGTGTTGGGCGCAATATATGCCACGCGGTCACCCGGCTTGATGCCAAACCGTTGCAAAGCCGTCGACCATCGGTCGCACCGATCAAAGAACTGGCCATAGCTGAGCCGCAGTTCTCCATCTACAACGGCTTCACGGTCAGCGTACAGTCTGCGTGCACGACGAGCAAATTCCATGGGTGTCAATGTGGTTTCCACGCTTGTACCTCCTTTATTACCGATCTTGTTTTTCCAAACTCTAGCCGCCCATCGTTTGGTCTCAGTAGCTGGTTATCGACCTTGTCTGTCAGGCCACATCGCGACAACCAGCCCGCTGAAGTGACTTGTGTCCGTCCTTCATGGGCAAGTGCCTATGGGGTGAAAGTCCAATGTACGGAAGTCCAGTAACTGGTAACCTAGCAGGATAAACGAAGTGCTAGCCGAAGGCAAGGGCGGAACCGTGAGCGGTCACGGTAAATTTGTTCTCCATGTGAGCAGTCATGCTGGACAGGAGTTTTGAGTCATTTTCAAATAGTCAAAGACCATACGCACGTTTCTCATGAGCTGTCTCATTTTTTGTGCGACACTCACCGT
>JBAQKZ010000113.1:0-12314 GCA_049301475.1 Geobacteraceae bacterium
GGCTGCAGCTCAATCACAAAATCCTCGACGTAGCCCTGCTACGTCTGCGGTTTTGCTCAATCACTGCATCCAAATCTGACCAAAATATGAGCGCAATTTGTCCAACTTATTATTGCTTGCCTCCTAACGTCATGAAACCGTTAATTGTTCCGTTTTTCCTGGCGCATCGTGGCTGTCCCCACCGTTGCGTCTTTTGCGATCAGGTAAAGATTGCAGGCCACGCCGATGAATTCCCCACTGCCGCGGAGATACTTGCCACCATTGCCAGTTATCGCCGGACAGCAGGGCGCAACCGGGTAGAGGTCGCTTTTTACGGCGGCACCTTCACGGCTCTTTCCCGCGAGGCGCAGGAACGGTTGCTCCTTCCGCTTCAGCCTCTACTTGCCGCTGGAGACCTGGTTGGCGTCAGGGTCTCAACCCGACCGGATGCCGTTGACGCCGGGATTGCGGCATTCCTTGTGGAACGAGGCGTGAATACCGTTGAGTTGGGAGTCCAGTCCATGGACGACAGCGTACTGGGATTGGCCGGGCGTGGCCACACGGCAGGGACGGTGAATGATGCATGTTCCGCTCTGAGGGGCGCTGGCCTGCGGATTGGGATTCAGCTCATGCCTGGACTTCCAGGAGACACACTGGAAAGTTCGCTGGATTCCTTCTCACGGGCGCTGAATCTCTGCCCGGACTTCCTCCGGATATACCCGACACTGGTAATTTCGGGCACCCGGCTGGAGGCGCTCTACAGGCAAGGCGACTATGTTCCGCTCACCGTTCCGGATGCCGTTCAACTCTGCAAGTTCATGCTTCATGAGGCGCTACGCGCTGCCCTGCCGGTGATCCGGATCGGCTTGCAGTCTACCGCCTCCCTTGAGAGCGTCGGGGCGATCGTTGCCGGACCGTACCATCCTGCCTTTCGTCAACTGGTTGAGACCGAGTTATGCTATGATTTGTTGTTGCTCCTCATGGAAGGGGTTCCGCATGGGGACCCCCTGACGATCCGTTGCGCCCCGGGACGGGAGGCCGACGTGGCTGGTCATAGGCGCGTAAACGTGCGGCGGCTTTTTCATCGGCAAGGAGTAAAAATCAATGCCATCGCTGCTGACCCTGCCCTGTCGCATACGGAATTGACGGTTGAGTGGGGAACCGGCGCCAGAAAGGGTGATATGCTGCAAGATATTAGATACACCTCCGGGGGAACAGCCTTTGTCTGACAACACGTTTCGCTCCGGATTCGTCGCCATCATAGGCCGCCCCAACGTCGGTAAATCGACGCTGTTGAACCGCATCCTGGGTGAAAAGATCGTTATCACCTCGGACAAACCCCAGACAACACGGAACCGCATCCAGGGGATACATAACCTCCCCGGCGGGCAGATCGTTTTCATTGATACACCTGGGGTGCACCGGGCCCGCTCCCGTCTCAACCGGTACATGGTTGAGACAGCGCTTGCCTCCGTCCAGGGGGCGGATGTCATACTGTTCCTTGTTGAGGCGACCGCCAGGCCCGGCGATCAGGAGACGATGATACTCGAAGCCTTGGCGAGGGTAAACACGCCCGTTCTTCTGGTAATCAACAAGATCGACCTTGTGGTGAAGGAGTCGCTGTTTGCGACTATTGACACATATGCGAGGCTTTACCCGTTTAGCGAAGTCGTACCCATTTGTGCAAACACAGGCGATGGTGTGGAACAACTGGTGCAACTGGTTCATTCCTCTCTTCCCGAAGGGCCTCAATATTTCCCCGATGACATCCTGACCGATCTGCCTGAGCGGTTCATAGTCGCGGAGATCATACGGGAGAAGGTGTTCCGTCTGACCCATGACGATATCCCTTATTCAGTGGCGGTGGCGGTTGACAGCTTCAAGGAGCGTGATAGTGGAGTCGTTGTTATTGCCGCCACCATCACCGTGGAAAAGGATTCCCAGAAGGGTATCATCATAGGCCGCAGTGGTGGGATGCTCAAAAAGATCGGCTCATTGGCAAGGCTTGAGATAGAGAGGCTGCTGGGCGCCAGGGTTTTCCTGGAGTTGTTCGTGCGGGTTCGCAAGGAGTGGAGCGAGAACCCGCAGATGCTGAAGGAGTTCGGATATAAATGAAACCGATAGTTGCGATAGTAGGACGCCCGAATGTGGGGAAATCAACACTTTTCAACCGGCTGGTGGGGCGCCGCAAGGCGATGGTTGACGACACGCCCGGGGTGACGCGGGACCGGAATTATGCAAGCGTGAATCGCTTTGACATTCCATTCATCCTTGTAGATACGGGCGGATTCGAGCCGGAGACAAGCGACCGCCTGCTCTTGCAGATGCGGGAGCAGTCCAGGCTTGCCATTGAGGAGGCCGATCTCATCCTTTTCGTCATGGACGGGAGGGCCGGTCCGATCCCGGCTGACCGCGAGGTGGTGGAGATGCTGCGGCGGGTGGGAAAACCGGTATTCTACCTGGCCAACAAGGTGGACGGCGACAAGCAGGAGTCGGATCTCAACGAGTTCTATACCCTGGGTCTGGACAAGCTGTATCCGGTTTCCGCCGAGCACAACCGGGGTGTAGGCGATCTCATGGAAGAGGTCGTGAAAGCGTTTCCCCAGACCCTTGCGACCGAGGATGACGGCGAGGTCACCAGGATTGCGGTTGTGGGACGCCCCAATGTGGGGAAGTCATCACTGGTCAACCGCCTGCTCGGGTACGAGCGGGTTTTGGCGAATCCAACGCCCGGCACCACCCGTGACGCCATCGACACCGGTTTCACCTGGCACGGCCAACGCTTTGTGCTGATAGACACGGCGGGTATACGGCGCAAGGGGAAGACCGTAGAGAAGCTGGAGAAGTACAGCGTGATGGACGCCCTGCGGAGCATCGAACGGGCCGACGTGGCGCTCATAGTGATAAATGCGGAGGAAG
Organism: Geobacteraceae bacterium; assembly: GCA_049301475.1. Lineage (GTDB taxonomy): Bacteria > Desulfobacterota > Desulfuromonadia > Geobacterales > Geobacteraceae > JBAQKZ01. The sequence continues at coordinate 2,899 of JBAQKZ010000113.1, forward strand.
GGGTCATAGAACAGGACACCAAGATCGCCGGCTATGCCTACGAGGCGGGACGATCCTGCATCTTCGTGGTCAATAAATGGGATACCCTGACCAAGGACAATGCCTCAATCGGCGACTTTGTGGACCAGATTCGAACGGAATTCAAGTATCTCCCCTTCGCCCCGATCCTGTTCGTCTCTGCCCGGAGCGGCCAACGGATCGGCAGGATTCTGGAGGAAGTGACCACCGTCATGGCCCAGTATTCCAGACGTGTGAGCACCTCCGATCTGAACCGGGTCTTCTCGGAGGCCGTCACTGCACATCATGCCCCGCTTTCCAAGGGGCGGCGGGTAAAATTTTACTACATCACCCAGGTGGGGATCAAGCCGCCGACATTTGTCATATTCACTAATCAGCCGGATGGGATCCATTTTTCCTACGAACGATATCTCGGCAACCGTTTGCGGGAGGCCTTCGGCTTTACAGGCACACCGCTCAGGCTTCTGTTCAAGGGACGCGAACGCTGAATTGCCTGTAAATATCTTTACTTGAACGTCCATATGGTTTATAACTAACAACTATTTATTATCCCTTTTTCCGCTAGAGTCCTATTGAAATGAGCCTTGTCGGCAACTTAGAAGATTTGGGTCTTGGTGAAATACTCCAGATAGTGAGCTTAAGCCGTAGATCAGGTGTGCTTGCCATCAAGAGCAGAAAGCGTGAAGCTCAGGTCGTATTCCGCTCAGGCCAAGTGATCCGCGCCACCTCCAGCAGCTTTCAGCAAAACCTGGGGGAGGTGTTGATCCATAAAGGGGTCATAGACCTTCCCACACTCAGGCAGTCGCTTGTCGTCCAGAAAGAGGAAGGTTTCCAGGAGCGTCTAGGGACTATTCTGAGCAAACGCTTCAATATTAGCGCCGATGCCATTGAGGAGATCGTTAGAGAGCAGATCGAGAACGTGATCTATTCACTCTTCGCCTGGGCGGAAGGCTCTTTTGAGTTCGAGCTGCAGGAAAACATTGAGGCCATCGACAAGACCCGGATGGACCCGATGCAGTTCATGCTCGATCAGGGGCTCAATCCGCAGTTTCTTGCAATGGAGGGGTCCAGGATTATTGATGAGAGGCTGCATCGCGGTGAGCTTCTCGACGAAATTGAAACTCCTTTCGTACAGCCGCAGGCGCCGGAGAAGAATGACGACCTGGCCTTTAATCTGCTTGATACGCCGACCCCTGTTGCTAATGAGCCCGTTGTTGAGTCTGAACCGGTAAAACGTCCAATGGTCCTGGTGGATGATGACCCTTCAACACTCGAAACGCTTTCAGCAATATTGCAAACCAGCGGCTACGATGTATTCCCTTTCGCCCGAAGCGAAGATGCCCTGATCAAGATCGATACACTGTATCGCCAAGGAGTTCGTCCGACTCTTCTCGTTGACCTTATTATGCCGCGCATGGACGGTTCAGGCATACTTGGCGGACTGGAGTTACTCGAACTGATCCTTGGAAATTTCACTGACCTGCCGGTGCTTGCGGTGTCGGACTACCACAACAGGGACGCCGAAATGAAGCTGCGGGATATGGGGATTTCCTTCCTCATGAAGCCCCGCAAGTCCGAGGTGCTTACTGACGGTTTTATGCAGAGCTTCAGCAGTCGGCTGTTGCCTGAACTGAGTCGGGTCGAGGCGGGGGGAGGCCCCGTCGGGTGGAGCGACAAGGTCAATATCGGTGACGAATTGCGGCTGGAGCTGGGAGAGGATTTTGTCGCGCATGCCGGACCGTCACATCCAAGCACGGGAATTTCGCTGCTTAGACGGATGCTGGAGGAACTAAACGACCCTGGCCTTGGGGGTGGAATCATTCTGCTGGTGCTTCGTTTTGCTTCGGAGTTCATGAACAGAGCGACGATATTCATCGTCAAACGGAATGAAATAGCGGGACTGGGCCAGTTCGGCCTAAGCGACCGGGAGGGGGAGGCTGATGCGATGGTGAGAAGCCTGCGCATCCCGAGGGGGGAGGATTCGCTGTTTCAGCAGGTTCTTGAGGCCCCAATACCGGTTAAACTGCAGCCGGAGCCTTCGCGGTGGAATACGCATCTCATGGAACATCTTGGAGGAGGGGTACCAAAGGAGGTTTTCCTCGCTCCCATCGTCAGCGAAGGAAAGGTGGTGGCGGTGCTGTACGGCGATAATCTTCCTGAAAAGAGGGCGATCGGCGACACCGATTCGCTGGAAATCTTTCTTTCACAGGCGGGTATCGCCATGGAAAAGGCTCTCCTGCATCGCAGGCTCAAGGAAAGAAGCCCGGAGGGAATGTGAAAAAGATAATGATAGCCGAAGACTCGCCAACCATGCGCTCACTTCTGGTTGCCACTATTGAGTCGATGGACGACTATGAAATCGTAGAGGCAGCCAGCGGCTTTGAGGCGCTCCGGCTTCTGCCGCGTGACAAGGTCGACCTTATCATTACAGACATAAACATGCCGGACATAAACGGGCTGGAACTGATCAGCTACATCAGAAACAATTCCAACTATCAGAACATCCCGTTATTCATCATTTCCACAGAAAGCAGCGAGAAGGACAAGGAAAAGGGGATGGCGCTCGGCGCCAATGAATACCTGGTTAAGCCGTTTGCAGCAGTGAAGCTGCAGGACCTGATTCGCAAGTATATCGGTTAAGTTAAGTGTGCATGACATGCATCCGGTCGGGCGAACATTACGTTAATCTGAATCTGAGAGATATATATGACCGACTCCAACGATAAACTGGGAAAAGCAGCCAAGGATTTTCTGGCCGAGGCCGAGGAGATTATCGACCAGTTGAGTCTTGATCTGGTTGGATTGAGCGACTGCGCTGACAGCGGTGACTTTAGCCCTGATCTGCTGAACTCCGTTTTTCGCGGCGCCCACTCGCTAAAGGGACTGGCCGGTATGTTCGGGTTTACCGACATTGCCGAACTTGCGCACAACCTGGAGAACCTGCTCGACTCGCTTCGCCTCGGCAAAATCCGGCTTAACCAGGCCAACATCAGTGTGCTGTTCGATTCCATGGAACTGCTTGGAACCCTTGTGCGCGAGGCCGGCGGTGATGAACGGGATAGCCTTGGCATATCCGAAGCTGTAGTCAGGATTAACGCTTGTGTCAACAGCCAGCAGCAAACCGACGCCGAATTTTCCTTAAGCCATCTCGGACTTCCTGAAAGAATGCTGGGCGCCCTGACCGAATATGAGGAGCACCGGCTCCTCGAAAACGTCAGGAAGGGGCGTCATATTTACTCGGTCCATGCATCGTTCTCACTTGCCACCTTTGACCAGGATTTGGGAGAGATTACCGAGATACTTAAACAGGCGGGAGAAGTCATAAGCACGCTCCCGAGCGCCGGTGGTGGGCTGGTGGAGATGGCGATCGACTTCGAAATACTTATCGGCTCTGATCTGGAGGGGGCTGAGATAGCAGCCACGCTGGATCGGGACAACATTACCGTAACCCGCCTGGGAGGATTGTCGCAACAGCAACCGGCGCTGTCGGCGGATACTGCGCCGGTTGTGCCGGGGCTCCTGGATGGAGCGCCTGCGGTCGGCGGCGAGACCGCCATGACAGCAAGGAGTTTCAGCCGTACGGTGCGGGTTGATATTGGCAAGCTTGACGAGTTGATGAACCTCGTTGGCGAGTTGGTCTTGTCTCACTCCGCCATAAGTGAGCTGGCTTTGCGTATGCGCCAGGAGGGTTTGTCCGCCCTCTCCACGGATATCGCCAAGGCTGCCAAGGGGCTGGAACGAAAACTGGGCGATCTGCAGAAAGGGGTCATGGATATCCGTATGATCCCGGTGGGGCAACTGTTCGAGAAGATGTCGCGTATCATTAGGAAAACTTCACGAGAGCATGGGAAAAAGGTCGATCTGAAGCTGTTTGGCGCTGATACAGAACTCGACAAGTTGATCATGGAGGACATCTCCGATCCGGTGATGCATATCGTAAGGAACGCCATCGACCATGGCATAGAGACCCCCGAGGAACGCTTGCTGGTCGGCAAGGAAGAGAAGGGGACCATTAGGCTTTCGTCCTTCCAGAAGGGAAACCATGTGGTTATCGAGGTGGAGGATGACGGTAGGGGGATCGATATCGCAAAGGTCAAACGCAAGGCGCTTGATAAGGGACTTATCCAGAATACGGAAGATGTTTCCGACAGGGAAGCCCTGGAGTTCGTCTTTCTCCCCGGATTTTCCACCAGTGATAAGGTCAGTGACATTTCCGGACGAGGGGTCGGCCTGGACGTTGTGAAGAACAACATCGTGGCCGTTTCCGGTATGGTGGATATAGAAAACCGCCCCGGCGCCGGGAGCAGGGTGATAATCACCCTCCCTATCACCCTTGCCATTATCAAGGCGCTGATCGTCGCCGTGGCTGACAGGACCTTTGCCTTGCCCATTACGACGGTGCTGGAGACCATAATACTAGAGAAGCGTGACATACAGACCGTAGAGCGAAAAGAAGTTATACAGTTGCGCGATACGACCCTTCCGCTCTTGCGATTGGCGCGATTCTTCGAGATAGAAGGAGATACGGAGAAGAGCGACAGTTCCTATGTAGTTGTGGCTGGCGTGGGAGAGAAGCGGCTTGGGATTGTGGTGGACGAATTGCTGGGGCAGCAGGACATCGTGATCAAGTCCATTGGTGCATCCTTAAAAGGTGTTAAGGGAATATCTGGCGCAGCTGATCTGGGAGACCAGCGGACTATTCTGGTTCTGGACGTGGGGGGGATGATGAACGAGTCAATGTGTGAACCCAGAGAGCAGGGACGGGGAACAATAAACGGCGCTGTTTCCTGATGCCCGACCGCCGGTTTTCTTATTCGAGGTACTCATGTACAAAGATTTTTACGGCCTCAAGGAGAAACCGTTCAGCAAAACGCCGGATCCACGTTTCCTCTACCTGAGCAAGTGGCACAAGGAGGCATTGGCCAGGCTTCAGTACGTGCTGGAAGAGCGGGAACTAGCGCTGTTGACTGGCGACATAGGCTGCGGAAAGACAACTATCTCCAGGGCACTGATGGACATTGTGGGGGAGAAGTACCACTTCTGCTTCATCTTCAACCCAAGGCTGACCGCCATGGAGTTCCTGCGGGTTATTGCCAGAGGTCTGCTTGTCGAGAACCTTGCCGTCGGCAAGGATGATCTGCTACGGGGTATCACCGAGGCGCTCTATGGTTTCAATAGCGCCGGTTGTTGCCCGGTAATAGTGATTGATGAAGCCCAACTGATCCCGGATCGGGAGATATTCGACGAGATCCGGCTGCTGACTAATTTTCAGTTGGATGACAGAAACTTGCTGAGTGTGGTCATGATGGGTCAACCGGAATTACGACGAATACTTGCGGCTTCCCTGTACGAGCCGTTCCGTCAGCGAATTGCCATTAACTACCACCTGCACCCTTTGGATATGGAAGAGACGCTTGAGTATCTCGATTTCCGTATGGAAATGGCCGGCGGCAGCGCCGGGATATTCTCACTTGATGCTGTGCAGCGGATATATGAGCTATCAGACGGGGTGCCGAGAAAGATCAACGTCATCGCTACCAACGCCCTGCTGGAAGGATTCGGCCGGGACGCAACGTTGATTGATTCGGCCATCATTGAAGGGATGTCCGACGAATTGGCCATTTAACCCAAGGAAAGGTTCGCCATGAATCTTGCGGAGATCAGAAAAAAGGCGCTGAAGGAAAAGTCAACGGTCCAGCCGATCCCACCTGCAGGCGAGGAGACGCCTGGTAAGTGCGACGAGGGGGCTGAAGTTCCCATCGTGGATTTCATCGCTATTGAATATCTCCAGGCTCCTCCTGTTACCGGAGAGGGAGAGGGGGTAGTGAAGGAGCCTCTTCCCATAGCATTCGACCCCTTGAGTCTCCTTTTGGCAGGGCGTGACAGCGGGTGCGGCGAAGAGGAGATGCTGCTTGCTTCCTCGGTCGGTTCCGAGCATGGTGGCGAAGAATCCCAGCAATTCCTCTGTTTCAGGGTTGCGGACGAGAAATATGCCGTTAATATAATGGATATCAAGGAGATAATAAGGTCGCGCGAGGTGACGAAGGTCCCCCGCGCTTCAGTTTTTATTACAGGCGTTCTTTCCCTGCGTGGTATCATCATACCGCTCTTCGACCTGCGGAAAAGGCTTGGGCTAGCCAGCGCGGGAGAGACAGGCAAAGAGCGGATCATTGTTGTGAAAAAGGATGAAGAGTTCTGCGGGGTGCTGGTGGATGAGGTGATACAGGTGGCGCGAATCGCGGAGTCAACCATTGAGCAACCACCGGCTGTCCTCTATGGCATAGATCGGGATTTTGTCAACGGCACAGGACGGGTTGACAATCAGATGCTGATTCTGCTTAACCTCGAAAAAATACTTAATGTCACACTCTGTTAAAAGAGGAGTAATTTCCAATTCCAAATCAAGGATGAAATCAAGGTGGCGAGGATTGAGGCGACGAAGGCGTACAACCACGTACGTTGACGAGCCAACGAAGATAGCGCCTTGATTTGGAATTGGAATAAAGGGGCTGTGATGAAAAAACGCCGGATTCTGGTAGTGGAAGATGAGGAGAGCCTGCTGAAGCTGGAAAGCATTCTTATTTCCTCAAAGGGATACAGCGTGACGGGGGTGATGGACGGCAGGTCGGCCCTGGAAGAGATTGCGGCCAACAAGCATGACCTGGTGCTGCTTGATATCATGCTCCCGGAAATTGACGGCTTCGAGGTCTGCCGACAGATCAAGGCGGGCCCTGAGACTAGGCATATCCCTGTTGTTATGCTGACTGCCAAGAAGAGCGCCGAAGATGTGAAGCGGGGCATGCAGGTCGGGGCCGACGCTTATATAACCAAGCCGTTCAGATCGGCCAAGGTCATGGAGGTAATTGCCGGACTTCTCGGCAACTAAGGAACTGTCAGGATAAACTTATTTCCCGACAAACCCTTAATAAGGTGTGCGATGAGCGATGAAATACTTGAGATTCAGGTGGCATGTTTCCAGCTTGGTGACGATCTGTACGCGGTCGACATCATGCGGATCAGGGAGATCATTCGCCCTCAGAAACTTACCCTTCTTCCCAGGGCACCCGCTTTCGTGGAAGGGATCATCAATTTGCGCGGCGCTGTCATTCCGGTGATAGATATGCGGCGGCGGTTTGGCCTTCCTCCCCGGCCGGTCGTTCATACCAGTCGGCTATTGATAGTGACCATTGCCGGGCAGCTAATTGGACTCGTGGTGGATGATGTGACTGAGGTGCTTACCATTCCGGTCAGGGATATAAAGCCTCCTCCCAAGGTTGTCGGTGGGGTCGGAGCGGAATATCTGGTAGGGGTATGCCTGGAAAAGGACTCACTGATAATGCTGCTGAATCTGGATAGGATACTGACTGCCGGTGAGTCTGATGAACTAGGGCTTCTGGACGGGTCGGAAAAATGAGAGATTTATATAAGTGAAAGGATGCGTATGCAGATTGTCTGTCCGAATTGCATGGCCCGGTTCAGATTTGACCCACAGAAAGTAGGAGTGGAGGGGATAAAGCTCCGTTGCGGAAAATGCCGCGCCATTTTCCGGGTGTTAAGAAAGGCGCTGGCGCAAGTCGCGCCAGCCGTGAAGCCTGCACCCCCGTCGGCTTGTATCAGAGTGGTGGTGGCCAATGAAAGCGCGGCATTCTGCCAGGCGGTGAAAAAGGTGCTTGAGTCGGAACCTTTTGCAGTATACATCTATAATGACGGAAAAGAGGCTATGGCCGCCATTGAACAACTCATGCCGGAGGTAGTGCTGCTGGATGTGGCGCTTCCCTCCATGTACGGTTTCGAGGTCTGCGAGGCGATTAAAAATAATCCGGCATTGACGGCGACCAAGGTGGTCCTCATCGCCTCGATTTATGACAAAACGAGATACAAGAGGGCTCCCCAATCCCTTTACGGTGCTGATGACTATATAGAAAAGCACCATATCCCCGACTCCCTGGCAACCATGATATATCGGCTGGTTTCCGGACAGCAGCCTGTGGAGGCGGCTACCGGAATGAAGCCACCTATAGAGGAGGAAGCGCAATCCGCGCCTGAAGAACTCAGCAGGCATGAAATGGACGACCAGGAGGCGACACGCCGTCAGTTGCGGCAGGCGGAGGAGTGCGCCACCATTTCACCGCCGACTCCGTCTGCACCGGAACTCCCGGAAGTCCATATCAAGGCGCGACGCCTGGCCCGTATCATAGTCTCCGACATAATCCTGTACAACCAGGCAAAGGTGGAGACAGGGGTGAGAAATGACAGCTTCTACGAGTTGCTGGCCGATGACATTCAAGAAGGGCGTTCCCTATATCAGAAACGAGTGCCGGAAGAGGTTCGAACCTCCACCAACTATCTGGAGGAGGCGTTTGGAGATTTGCTTGCCAAGAAGAAGCGGGAGTTTGGTCTGTAATCGGGGATCGGCTAACTGCGAACTGTCACCGATCATAGGTTCCAGGTTTCAATGAACAATGGAGTCATATAGTGGAAACTCTTCAGAGCCTGGCGGACAAACTTGAATCTCCTGATGAGGAAACCCGTAGGCTAACGGTCGTAGGTCTTGGAGGCTATCCACTGGAGCAGGTCAAGTGCCTGCTTTTCCAGGGGCTTGGTGACGGGAGTTGGCGGGTTCGCAAGGAAGCGGGGGATGCGCTGCTGAAAGCTTCTCTTTCCGGCGAGGTTATCGAGGAACTGATAGACATGCTCAGGTCTCATGACAACGTCGGCCTCCGCAATTCCGCCGTGGAACTTCTTGAAAGGCTCGGGGAGCAGGCCATGCCGAACCTCTGTCGCCATGTCGATGATCCTGATAACGATGTGCGCAAGTTCGTTCTCGACATCCTGGGTAACATCGGCGATGTGGCGGCCGTACCGCTTCTTGTCAGGGCTCTTGATGACCCGGATCCGAATGTATCCGCCGCGGCAGCAGAGAACCTGGGCAAAATCGGCGATCCGCGGGCGATTCCTGATCTTTTGCGGGCTCTTTCAAAACCCGACATCTGGTTCCGCCATAACATACTGGAATCACTGGGTAAGATCGGTCGGCCAGCGCCTGTTTCAGCTATTACCACCATGGCTTCGGAAAACCTTCTGAAAAAAGCGGTGTTTGACTGTCTCGGTGCAATTGGTGACCGCGAGGCGGTTCCGTTTCTTGTTGAGGGGCTTGCGGAAAGGGTAAGAAGCGCCCGGGAAGCGGCCGCCATTTCTTTGATAAAGGTGCGGGACCGTCTCATCGATGACGAGGCTGAACAGGAGGTGGATAGCCGTCTCAGGGCGCTCAGAGGTTTGCCTATGGTTGAAGTGCTTTTGTCCTCAATGGACACCCCCGATGATAAACTCAAGGAGGCGCTGGTGCGGATACTCGCCGCCATTGGCGACGAACGGGCCGCCAGCCGCCTGCTGCATGC
>JBAQKZ010000114.1:0-2064 GCA_049301475.1 Geobacteraceae bacterium
GCCTGACGGCGGCAGCACGGACAAACCGGTCGGCACGGTTTTCATTGCCCTCGCCGCCCGCTCCGGGTGCCAGACGAAGGGATACCGGTTTCATGGCGACCGCAAGGAAATCCGAGAGATAACCTCATTCATGGCCATGGACTGGCTCCGTCGCCACCTCCAGTCGCTTCACAACCTTCCCGACGCCTCCTGACGGCTGTCGAGGGCAAGCATGACATCCCCCAGAATTATCACTGCCTACCGGATACTCGTCTGGCTCATTGCCCTTATCCTCATCTGCCTCTGCTTCGAGTTCTTCTCTGATCTCATTGTAGGCGGTCACGGCAAGTTCCCCCAATTTCTAAACGCTATCATGGTGTCGGGCCTGGTGATAGCCCTCTTCATCCTGGCTCTCATAAACAGGAAGATCGACAAGATCCGGCAGTATATCCACTCACGGGAAATCCGGCAGCGGAACCGGAAGCTTGCCACGCTCAACAACCTCATCATCAGGGCCAACCAGAACCTTGATCTTGACGACATACTGCAGGCGGCGCTTCAGGAAACCATTGCGGCGCTTGGTGCAGAAGGGGGGATGATCCATCTCCTGGAGGAGGACGAAGACCGGCTGATCGTAACTACTCGACACGGGCTTTCCGAGCGGTTCTTTGCGACGGAGGAACTGACTTCTATTCCGACGGATATCCCCTGCAAGGTGGTTGCAACACATCGCAGCCAGGAATGCTTCAATACCGGTCAGATACCTTGCCGATTCGTCTGCGCCGCTGTAGCGGATAGTTGGCAGGGCATTGTTGGTATTCCCATTCTGGCTAAAAACCGGCTGATCGGCGTTATGCACGTTATGATCCGTACCGGACGGGAGTATTCAGCGGATGATATCAGGTTCGCTACAACCATTGGACGCCAGGCAGGCATACTTATCGAACACGTCCGGATGTTCACCGAGTTGAACTGGAAAAACGAGGAGTTGCTTCGCTCCCATAATCTGCTGGAAAGGAGCAGCCATCAACTGGCGCTTTCCAGAAACCGGCTGAAGAACAACCTTGCGCTGGTGGAGCGGGCAAATGAGGAACTGGAGGGGCTTGCCCGGGTGAAGAGCCACTTTCTGGGGATGATTTCACACGAATTCCGCACCCCGCTGACCGCAATACTTGGGAGCACCGAGTTTCTCATCGCCCACCACTGTGACGTTGCAGATGACGAGACCCGTCAGCTTCTGGAGATGATCCGCAAAGGTGGGGCGCGTCTGAACGAGATTGTTACAAACCTCATGAAGGTCGCCCGCCTGGAGGCTGCTGCTCCCCCGCTTGCCAGAAGCCCTCTCCACCTCCAGGATATATTAGCCGCCCTCATCAGCCAGCTCACGCCGCTTTTGGCGGAACGGCGGCAGCATATCGTCTGCTGCGACCTGTCGGCGCTCCCTTATTTCAGCGCCGACAGGGAGTATCTGGAGGAGGTTTTTAACGAGATACTGGAAAACGCTTGCAAATTTACCCCTGATGGCGGAGATATTGCTATTTCGGCCCAAGTCGTTGATCGTCGGCTGCTGGTGGAGTATGAGGCGATCATCCGACGTTTCAATAGCGGGTTTTATGAATCGATGGGGGATAAATGCTATATCCTGGCGGAGGTGCGTGACAGCGGGATCGGTATTTCGTCCGCTGACCAGGTGAAGGTATTCGATAAGTTTTACGAAGTGGGCGATATCCGCCATCACTCTACAGGCAAGCATAAGTTCCAGGGGAAGGGGGCAGGTCTGGGGCTCACCATTGTCAAGGGGATGGTGGAAGCCCACGGCGGCATGGTCTGGGTAGAGAGCCGCCCGGACCGCCCCGGAAGCTCCTTTTCTCTCTTGCTGCCGCTTGAGGATAAAACCATTCAGCCTCCGCTTCCGTTCATGCAAGGGGAAGACGAGGGCTCGCCGCAAAAGGGCCATGACTAGTAGTGCGTTTCATAAATATATTTACGTTTTCCCGTTCGGGCCAAGCCCGTCTGAGGCCAGTATTCCCGGGGTTCTCACGGTTCGACAATCTCACCATGAGTAGTAATTGTTTTAACGAAACG